>JAABTT010000128.1 GCA_011389765.1 Desulfohalobiaceae bacterium S24
GTAGACATTGGTAAAGACCGTGGATGGACCGCAGAAAACCCCATCCTCCAGGGTCACGCCCTTATAGATGCTGACGTTGTTTTGGATTTTGCAGTTGTCGCCCACAGAGACGTCAGGACCGATGGCCACATTCTGGCCGATAGTGCAGTTTTCACCAATCTGCGAGTTCTTGAGCACGTGGGAGAAATGCCAGATCTTCGTGCCCTGTCCGATTGCTGCTGGGTGATCTATGACTGCCGTCTCATGCACAAAGGCGCTGTTCGAGTGTGCATTGTCCTCTGACCTCCCTCCGGGGCCGCTTCCAGCCCTTATGGCTTCCAAGCCGGAGGATTGGTCCCTCCTGGCCGATGGCTGCCCACTGACCTCTTACACTTCGCGTCAAACGCGATTTGTAAATTTTTTCCAAACGGTCAGAATGGTAATGAAGCCTGCGTTAAGTTCAATGAACGCTACCGCAGCCGCGCATTTCAATGCGGTCTTTGTCTGGCATCATCAGGCCATTGAGCATTTTGAGCAAGGTGGACTTGCCGGCGCCCTTACGGCCGATCAGGCCCAGGCATTCACCACGATTGAGTTCGAAGGAGACGTCCTTGACTGCCCAGAACTTGCCTTACATCACGCGTCAAACGCATTCTGTCAATTTAAGCCCCTTATCTTTACACATCGCGTCAAACGCGTTTTGTTAATTTGATGCTTTTGGGGTCTGGCCTGTTTATTTAGCTTACTGTTATTGCTATTAATATACGGATTTATTTTTTGCAGGTTGGTGATAAAATTTGAATTTATTGATTCAATTTCCCAGCCATACATGTTGCTTTTCAATGATTGCCCATATTCAGCAGATTCTTCCCAAACAGCCTGCTCTCGGCGGCTGAAAAGTCTCGGCCCTTGGGGCTTGATCTTGTGCAGCCGTCTTTAATGAGGTTCATTTAGCTTTCATGACATATCCTTTTTTAATACAGGCAATTCGTGTATTCGAACTGACCGGTCGGTTATCGTGACCATCGCACCTTGATGAATCGGATTTTCATGATCCTTGCTTCTACTGAGGCCGATATCTCCGGTGTGCAAAACGTCCCATCCGGCTACTTGTAAACCTGAAGCCGTGGCTCGCGGAAGTCCTTGATCAAGTAAAATTTTGGGGTCAGACCTTTATGTTGTGAGTTGAGTTATGTTGCGAGTCTGAATCTACGCCCCTGGGGCTGGCTGCGCTGGTTTCAGGGTCTGATAATCAAATAATTATTTGGCCTCTATTCACCGGCTTAAGCACTGTTTTCGGTTCCTTGCTGAAAAGCGCCGTACCGCAGGCCCTGTCCTTCATGCTGATATCCCAGCCCACAGGCTCTGCAGTGCAGGTTCTCATCCAGACGTTCGCCACATCGGCACATCCAGCCGATGGTCCGGGCTGGATTGCCGAAAGACAGGGCATGGTCCGGGACGTCGCGAGTGACCACTGCCCCGGCGCCGATAAAGGCGTAACGTCCGATGGTCACGCCGCAGATAACAGTGGCATTGGCCCCGATGGTCGCCCCTTGCCTGACGCGGGTGGGGCGGACCTGATCCATTTTGCGGATTTCCGCCCTGGGATTGTAGACATTGGTAAAGACCGTGGATGGACCGCAAAAGACCCCTTGCTCCAGGGTCACGCCCTTATAGATGCTGACGTTGTTTTGGATTTTGCAGTTGTCCCCCACGGAGACCTCCGGACCGATGGCCACATTCTGGCCGATAGTGCAGTTTTCACCAATCTGCGAGTTCTTGAGCACGTGGGAGAAATGCCAGATCTTCGTGCCTTGTCCGATTGCTGCCGGGTGATCAATGACTGCCGTCTCATGCACAAAGGCTCTGTTGTGCTCATACGCTTAGTTTTATTCACCAATTCCCTGATAAATTTTTGCCAACAAATCAGGGTTAATACGAATTCCGACCTCTATCAACTTGTTGATCTCGGGCTTGGCTGCATTTATAAGGCCGACTCGTTTAGCCATGACAAGCAAGCCGAGAGATCCGATCAGTCCAATATCAAGAAGTTTGGCACATTTCCTGGCCTGCAGGTCATCAAGAACAGCTTTGGTGCCTGGGCCCTTTTGCATTGCCAGGCTCAACACCTCGCTTTCACCTTGACCAAGATCCCAAGCGGCGATAGGAGGATTAATCTGGCTTACCGATTCCATCGATACTTTTGAACAAGATTTCAGGTCGGCAATATACGGATTAATGGGCCTTTTCTTTTCAACCTCTGTTGCCACTCCATCAGGCACAAACCAAAATTCAGCCAGTGGCCCGACTGTTCTTAGAAGGTCAGCTTTTCCAAGAAGGATAATTGGCGAAGCATTCAATACCAAAATACTATTCATATCCAGCTTCATTAAGGATTTCACCATCAGAATACTGAAACGGAGAGACATTATACCCTGACAACTCTAACAAAAAATCTTCACGACACATCCCGGCTATCTCAGAAGCCTTTTCCTGGGATATTTGCCCCATTTCATACCATTTCACAGCTGCGATAACACGAATATCTTTCTCAAACTCCTCTGGCGTCTTGCGCAGAGCAGAAAAAACGCCCAACGGCAAATCGAAGGATACGGTTCTGGTTTCCATGTCAATTCCTCCTGAGTGCTGAAAAGCACTGGAGCTGAAAGCTCAAAGCGGTAAGTAGTAAGCGTCAAAAAACATACGCAACAAATTCAGCCAGTTTGTTTTATTGGATCTATGATGGAAGGGATCGGCCCTTTGAACATAAAAGCGATTTCAAATGCTTCAGATTTCAATGGCGAAAAGCCTGAACCAGAAATCCAATTTTGATTCTTACCTGCACTTACTCTGTGTTTCTTGACCGAATTTAGCCCCCTGTATCTTTTGTACAATCATTATTGTACAAGTCCAAAGGGTCTTCAAGCGGAATGGTCTCTAAGAGTATTATCTTCCCGCAGATCATGGCCAGGGCACCGAGCCGGTCCAGATTGCGGACCAGGTTCTTTCCCCAATAGCCTGAGCCGATCACCGCGACTTTTGGAATCCGGGTCTTTGAATTATGAGTCATCACAAGAGTTTTCCCTGCTGGATAGCGATGCGTACCAATCGCCTTTGGAAATGTATCTCACATCATCTCTACTTTCTCAACATATTTCATTCTGCAGATACCTCATGATTTTCAACGTAACTTCACTTAAATCTGGGATTTTTGATTTACAAACATTATAAATCGCCTCGGCATTCACATCAAAATAATGATGAGTGATAATATCATACATAAACTGCTTCCCGGTCAATCCGCTCCTTTAAAAATGAATTCATTTGGGATCTATAACTGACAATATCAACCTTAAAATGCAAAGATTCCTCCAATTCCTGCTTGATTCCGATTAAACTGAACAAATCTTGATCCATAAGATCTACAACAATATCAAGATCACTACCCTCAACCATAACACCCTTAGCGGCAGAACCGAATACTCCAATTTTTTGAACCCCATATTTTTCACCATTTTTGTTTTTATACTCTTGTAAAATTTGCAATATTTCTGCTCGATCCATTTTTTTTACTCCTTGAATAAAAATGCCTGACTGCCCGCCGAATCATCCCAGTACCATCACAAGACTGAGCTATCAGGACAGGCACGGATAGGCGCGAATGAAAAGAACTCATTTTTTCATCTGCAGGGATAAGAACCCGACAGATGAACAGGATTGATCAAATTGATTTATCCTGAGAATCCTGTCAATATGATCCGGTTTATGGATAAACACGGCTTACAAAGCTGCGTCCTGATCAGCTCTCCCATGCATCTCTATCGAATTAAAACCCTGGCAGAAAAATTCGGAGAGCCGGGGATGCGATTTAGCTGCAGCAGCTATTGGGAGCACTACCTGCAACACAATTCCCTC
>JAABTT010000129.1 GCA_011389765.1 Desulfohalobiaceae bacterium S24
TGGCCGGCAGAATGAAGAGCTGCCGGCCAAATGGCTTCGCCATGCAGACATGGACACCATGAATGCCTTTATTCGCGGCCATTCGCGTTATTCGCGGGCAGCATCTTTGCTTGCCTTGAAAGCATAAGCGGGCAACTGCCCCAGAGATATCGTGATGAAATTCCTGAAAAAACTCAGAAACATCCGCCCCCAGATCCTCATGACCGGACTGGGCGTGACCCTGTTCATGGCCGGGCTGTTCGTATTCAAGCCGGAGACCATCCAGCTCCTGGAATACAAGCTGTACGACGTCTTTCTGGAGAAGGTGCACAGCACCGAGACAAGCGGCGTTCCGGTGATCGTGGACATCGACGATAAATCCCTCAAGCATTTCGGCCAATGGCCCTGGCCCAGATACAGAATGGCCCTTCTCCTGGAAAAGATCCGCCGGGCCGGGGCCCTGGCCGTGGGTCTGGACATCCTGTTCGCCGAACCGGACCGGACTTCCCCCAGCATTCTCAAGCAGGAACTCAAACGTGACCTGGAGCTGGACATCGGCTTTTCCGGCCTGCCCCAGGGGCTCATGGACCACGACGAACTCCTGGCCGGCATTCTCGAACAGGGGCCGTATGTCCTGGGCTATTCCTTTACGTTTCAGCAGGCTGCAGAAGAGGAAGCAGCCCACCCGGCCCTGCCCGTGCTGGCCGCAGCCGTGGTTTCCGGCCCCAGGGCCGGACCAATCGAGAACTATCTGTTCCAGGCCCAGGATGTGGTCCCTCCCCTGCCCAATCTGCTGCAGAGCAGTCCGGGCGCCGGCTACATGAATACCCTGGCGGACAAGGACGGCATTCTCAGGCGCACCCCTCTGTTTATCGCCTACAAAGATTCCATTTACCCCCAGCTGGGTCTGGCCGTCCTGCTCCAGGCCTTTGCCGGCACAATCCCCGATCCGGTCATCAAGACGACCCGGGGCGGGGTAGAGTCCCTGAAGATCAAAAACACGATCATCCCCCTGCAGGCCAACGGCTCCCTGCTTCTCAATTACCGGGGACCGAGCAAGACCTTTCCCTATATTTCCTCGGCCGACATCCTCCAGGATCAATGGGACCCGCAAGAAGTGCGGGGCAAAATAGTCTTCATCGGGACTTCGGCCAGCGGACTCAAGGACATCCGGATCTCCCCCCTCGATCAGACCTATCCAGGAGTGGAGGCCCACGCCACCATTGTGGACAACATCCTGAGTCAGGATTTCATTTCCAGACCGGACTGGACTCCGGGCCTGGAGCTTGTCAGCATTCTCGTCTTCGGCCTGCTGACCACCCTCTTGATCGGAGTGTCCAGCCCCAGATACACCCTGCCCGCGGCCCTGCTGGCCGGCCTGCTGGCCTGGCAGGGAAGCGTCCGGTCTTTGGACCAGCTCAATATCTGGATTTCCCCGTCTTTTCCCCTCATCACCCTGATCGCCAATTTTTCCATGCTCAACCTCCTGAAATTCCGGCTCTCGGAAAAAGACAAGCGCTTCTTCCGCTCCGCCTTCAGCAAATACGTCTCCAAGGCCGTGGTGGACCAGCTCGCCGAATCCCCGGACAAGCTGAGCCTCAAAGGCGAGGAAAAGGAGATGAGCATCCTCTTTGCCGATATCCGGGGCTTCACCTCGATCTCCGAGCAGCTTTCCCCGGTCCAGGTCACCCATCTTTTGAACGAGTACTTCACTCCGATGACCCGGATCATCACCAGCAACCTGGGTACTCTGGACAAGTTCATCGGGGATGCGGTAATGGCCTTCTGGAACGCCCCCCTAAATGTTCCGGATCACCGGAGCCTCGCTATCCGCTCCGCCCTGGACATGCTCGCGGCCGTTCAAGAGCTCAACCTAACCTTTCAGGATACCTTCGGGGTCCAGATTCAGATCGGCATCGGAGTGCACTGCGGACTGTGCCGGGTGGGCAATATGGGCTCCAGCGACCTCTTTGACTACACCATCATCGGGGACAACGTGAACCTGGCCTCCAGGCTTGAGGGCCTGAGCAAATTTTACGGGGTGGAGCTCATCGCCAGCGAAGACGCCCTGCAGGACCCTCCTGAGGGGGTCCTGGTGCAGGACCTGGACCTGGTCCGGGTCATGGGCAAAACCCGCCCGGTCAGGATTTATGGCTTGTATGCGGCGGACAGGGATGCGGCAGCCCCGTCCAGGGAGGAGATTGATCTGCATCACCAGGCGCTGCAACACTACCGGGCAAAAGACTTTTCCGAGGCCCTTAAGCGCTTCAAAAAACTCGCCGAAGAATACAGCGAACGTAAAATGTATGCACTGTACCAGGATCGCTGCAGACTTTTTCTCAAAGAACCGCCGGGAGAGGACTGGGACGGGGTCTTTATCCACGAAAGCAAGTGATGCAGAGTTCTTGAGAGCTGCGGGCATCCGCCACGCAGTATTGAGTCGGCACCTCAAATAACATATTTTTTAGTTAATTATATTAAGTATATAACAAAAAGTGAAAAATTTTCACTTAAAAAACAGTAGCATATACATACTTGACATATGCCTGGACAGGGATTATTTTTAATACAAGAAATTGAAAAAGGTAAACCATCTGAAAGGGTGGGGCTCTGCTCGCGACGTAGCAGACGTGCGCCGAGTCCAGGTGTGCGACAAAGCCGTGAGCCTAAATCGTTGTGCAATGCGCACACGGCATGGCTGTCAGGCTGCCGCAAAAAGAGATCTGAAAGCCCATTTTGCGGTAATCTCCGGAAAATGGGCTTTTTATCATTTCCTGATTTTAAAACCCTCCAAGGAACAAGACAGAGGGCTTGCAACACAATGAATTCAGAATCCGGTGTTACATTGATCGAACTGCTGGTGGCCTGCGCCGTACTTGGAATTATGGCGGCAATCGCCATCCCGGGCTATATGTCCATGATGCCGGGCATGCGTTTGAACGGCGCTACCCGAATGGTTGCAGGGGATCTCATGTCGGCGAGAATGAGCGCCGTCAAGGAGAACAACGAATATAAAGTATCTTTCATAAATGATCACCAGTATAAAATATTGGATGATGACAATAATGACGGTATTGCAGATACCGAGGAAACAGAGACCCCAAAGAATATCCAGAACGAATATCACGATGTGTCTTTCAGTTCTACGAATAATCCTATTTTCAAACCACGGGGAACAGCTACAAATCTAGCGACTATAACTCTGCAAAATTCAAGCGGAAATAGAAACGTTTCCATCAGTATGGCTGGGCGTGTCAAAATCGATTGACTTTTTCAATTTCCTATACAACCGTAATTTTGGAATGAATATTTTAAAAAATATAAAACAACAGAAAGATGAAAACGGCTTCACTTTGATCGAAGTTCTTGTGGCAATTGTCATTCTTTCAGTTGGCTTGCTGGGAATGGCTGCTTTATCAGTTGGTATCGCTCAAAGCAATAGATCAAGCAGGGACTTCAGTGTAGCTACAACTCTTGCCCAGGACAAGATGGAAGAAATCAGAAGTCTCAGCTACTCGGATGTCTTAGACGAGCCAAAAGCGCCCTGCAGCGGT
>JAABTT010000130.1 GCA_011389765.1 Desulfohalobiaceae bacterium S24
TTTTTCAGTCTGGATTCCGGCCTCCGCCGGAATGACGGAGAGGAGACTGGATTCCGGCCTCCGCCGGAATGACGGAGGGGGCGACCAGTTTCTCCATTGATCAAACCGGCAGTCGTGGATTCAACATCAAAAGAACAACAGCTCAATCATGTATTTCAATAACTATCCAAAAAATATATAAAAATACGAGTCTTCGAGTATTTTTATTCGAGTATTTTTATTATGAAATTCAACAATATCCCCGACAAAGTTTTGGAAAGCATGCAGGAGCAGGTCTATGTCCGGGACCTGGACATGAACATCCGGTATCTGAATCCGGCGGCAGAAGAGCTATCCGGCTGTTCGCTGCAGGATGGCCTGGGCAAAAAATGCTATGAGCTTTTCGGCGATGCCGCAGGGAGCTGCAGGATGAACTGCCCGGTGGACAAGGCCATTGCCGAGAAGCTTCCCATTCACCATCATGAAGGCAAGCTCAAAGACAAGACCGGCGTGGAGCGGGACATGCGGGTCTCGATTTCCCCTGTGTCTGAGCAGGGGGACATCGCAAGCGCGGTTGTGGTCATGCAGGATCTCACGTTGCTCAGAGAAAAGGAAACCTCCCGGGTCAAGGCCTTGATGACCCTGGAGAACAAAATCAAGGAGCTCAAGCAGTCTGAAAAAGACCTTTGGGAAAGCGAGGAATGGTTCCGGGGCATCTTTGAGAGTTCCCGGGACGCCCTGTTTGTGACCGCTCAGGACGCCCGCTTCACCCATGTCAATTCCGCCGCCTGCGCGCTGACCGGGTATTCTGCAGAGGAACTCCTGAACATGAGAATCCCGGATTTGCACGCCCCCGAAGACTTGGGCCCTTTTGAAACATTTTTTGACACAATTATGGATGGGGAGCCTGTGCTCAGTGAAGCGCCCATCCTGCGCAAAGACGGGAGCAAAGTGCCTACGGAATTCAGCAACACGCGGGTGAGCATCAACGGCAGGCAGTATATGCACACCGCGGCCCGGGACATCACCGATCGCAAGGTGGCAGAATCGGAATTACGGGAAAGTTCCCGAAAGGTGGCCGAGGCCCTGGATTTCAACAGCAGCATTCTCAAGGATGCCTCCATCGGCATACTGACCTATGACGCGACAGGACAATGCACCTTTGCCAATCAAGCCGCCGCAAACATAGCCGGAGCCGAAGTTGCTGCTCTGATGAACCAGAATTTTCATGAGCTTGATTCCTGGAAACGCTCCGGTCTGTACGAAGCGGCTTTAAAAGCCCTGGGTTCGGATCAGGTCCAGGAAATTGACACCGATGTGCTCTCCACCTTCGGAAAACGGCTCTGCCTGAATATGCGCTTCTCAACGTTCCAATCCAGGGGCGAGACCTGCCTGCTTGTATTCATGATGGACATCACCCTGCGCAAGAAGGCTGAGCGGGAAAACAGGATCAATCGTCTGAGGCTGGAAATTGTCCATCACATTACTGACATGCCTGAGGCAACGGATCAGGATGTCTATGATTATGTCCTGGAACGTATGCTGGAGCTCTCGGAGAGTCCCATCGGCTTCCTGGGCTTTCTGACACCGGATGAGCAGATCATGCAGATCCACGCCTGGTCTGAACAGGCCACGGCCCAGTGTGCGGTTCAGGACCACCCCCTTACCTTTCCCATTGCCCGGGCCGGCACCTGGGGCGAGCCGGTCAGAACCCGGAAACCCTGCATCATCAATGATTATACCGACGATCATCCGGCGAAAATGGGTTGCCCGGAAGGACATGTCCCAATTTCACGATTCATGGAGGTTCCTGTTTTCGATGGCGAGCGCCTTGTCGCCCTGGCCGCGGTGGGCAACAAAGAGACTCCCTACGAGGACATCGATGTCCGGCAAATGATGTTGCTCCTGGAAAACTGCTGGGATCAGATCCGGCAGAGACGCTTTGAGCAGGAGAAACTGAGCCTGGAAAAACAGCTGCAGCAGGCCCAGAAGATGGAGGCCATCGGGACCCTGGCCGGAGGCATCGCCCACGACTTCAATAATATCCTCTATCCCTTGATGGGCTTTACCGAACTGCTCAAGGAAGATGTGCCGGTGGACAGCCCCCTGCACAGCCATATTGACGAGATCCTGAGGGCCTCCTTTCGGGCCAGGGATCTGGTCAAGCAGATCCTGGCTTTCAGCCGCCAGGGCGAGCAGGAGCACAGGCCGATCAGTTTGCAGCCTATCCTCAAGGAGGCCCTCAAGCTCCTTCGTGCCTCACTGCCGGCAAAGATCGATATCCAGCAGGACATCCAGGCCGACTGCGGACTGGTACTCGCCGATCCCACCCAGATCCATCAGATTGTCATGAACCTGGCCACCAACGCCTATCACTCCATGGAAGAGAACGGCGGACGCCTTTTGATAGGTCTTGAACAGATCCGTATGGAACCCGATCCCAAGCTCCAGCCGGATCTTATCCCCGGGGGCTATGTCCGGCTCCGGATTCAGGATACCGGCAAAGGGATTGAACAGCATGCCTTGGACAAAATCTTTGAGCCCTATTTTACGACAAAAGAAGTCGGCCGGGGGACCGGCCTGGGACTTTCCGTGGTGCAGGGCATTGTCAAGAAGAGCAGCGGCGATATCCAGATTTCCAGTGAACCCGGTCAAGGCACCGAGGTCCGGGTGTATTTTCCGGTCCTGGAGAACGGCACAAACCTGGAGAGGAAGACTGATCTGGATCTGCCTGTCCTGGGCGGGACAGAGAGCCTGCTCCTGGTGGACGACGAGCTGGCCATCATCAAGATGGAGCAGCAGATCCTGGAGCGTCTGGGCTACAGGGTGACGGCCCGCACCGGCAGCGTAGAGGCTTTGGAGGCCTTCAGGGCCGATCCTCGAGGCTTTGACCTGGTGATCACTGACATGAGCATGCCCAATATGAGCGGGTTGCAGCTCAGCAGGGAATTGAAACGCATCAGACCGAACATTCCCGTGGTCCTGTGTACCGGTTTCAGTGATCAGATCAATGCCGAGAAGAGCAAGGCTTTGGGGATTGACGGCTTTGTCATGAAGCCGGTGGTCAGGCAGGAGATCGCGGCTGTGGTGCGGGAGGTTTTGGAGAAAGAAATTGGAAATTGGAAATTGGAAATTTGAAATTGGAAAGAGGGGAGAGGAAGAAAGAAATTTGAAATTGGCAAGAGAAGAAATTGCCTGGTGTTCCTAAATACAGACCTCGTACCGACATTACCCCGTTGAACCTTAAAACTCTAAAATAATGAACAATGTCTGAAATGTTCTTAAAATTGGACATTCTTTTGGTTTCTGGTTTCAGGTGTCGGGTGTCTGGAAAGGCAAAATCCGCAAACTGAAACCTGA
>JAABTT010000131.1 GCA_011389765.1 Desulfohalobiaceae bacterium S24
AGAGGCAAAGCTGACACCCGAAACCTGACACCTGTAACCTGTGAAATGTCAAATTATGAAGTCGAATCAATCATTTTAGGCAGTTAACTCTCATAATTGGTACGAAGTCTGTAATCCATCCGGCAATATAATTTTCCCGGTCTTCCCGGGAAAATTATCGGAGCCCGTCTTCGCCCTTGATCTCCTCGACCTGCAGACCGCCCACCCTGGGCTGCGGCCGGCCGGAATCGGTCACAGACACCACCAGAACCAGCTCGTCCTCCCGGGGAGCGTCCGGCAGCCGGACCTCCATGGCATCGAAATGGGAACGGACAAAGGCCGCGTCCTTGTGTCCCAGGGGCACATCAATGGCCGCCCCGGGATAGCCCATCTTCTTGGCCGAAGGGATCAGGGCCTTGCCCCCGCCAACATTGGCCCGCATGGGCTTGCCCAGGGCCGGATGCATCAAGGCCGCGCAATGCTCCAGCTCCCCTCGGCCCCCGCTGATAGCCGCCTTGCCGTAACTCTGAACGGCCTCCGGGGCAATGCCCAGAGCGGCAACCGCCTTTTGGGTCAGAAGAACGCCCAGTTCTTCACTGTATTGATACAAGAGACTCAAATCCTCCTGATACTTCCCGCAAAACGGGTTCTTGAACACTGCCGCAGCAGCCGTTTTCCGCGTCGGCTTGCTGAGACGGTTCCCCATTTCCTCATGGGTTTCCTCTACAAAAACATACACTTTGCGAATCTTGGGTTTATCCTCAGGCATAGGCAACTCCCTTCTCTTGTTCCTTGATGCTGGTATACTGCTCCAACTTACCTTTTTCAGGATTCTGTCGTTGAAATCAAAGGACAATCAGTCTTTGTTTCAAAAACCAAAATTGGATCAGTATAACTGGTTGCTGGATACTGGATGCTGGTTGCTGGATGCTGGTTGCTGGTAGCGAATCTCGGGTAGCACTCTCCCATTCTGATTTCCGCCTTTCGCGTTCCGCATTCCGAGCTCCCCGTTTCTGCCTTCCCCTTCCCCATTCCTCGCTCCGCATTCCCCGTTCCGCGTTTCTTCCTTCCCCTTCCCCGTTCCGCGCTGGCTACACCCACCTGGCGGTGATGGTCTTTTCATCCATGAACATCCGCATGGAGGCCATCCTGGACTTGGCCGTGCCCACAAAGGACTCCCGTCTGGACCCCAGGGGGAAGAAAGAAAAGGGCTGGGCCACGCCCACATTGACCCCGACATTGCCCACGTTGCACTCCCGGATGTATTTCCTGGCATTGCGCCCGCTTGAAGTCATGATGTTGGCCGAATGCCCCAGATTGGTCTTGGTGTTGATCCACTCAATGGCCTGATCCAGGCTCTCGCAGCGGATCAGGGCGGCTACCGGGCCGAAGGCCTCCTGTTTGGCCATGGGCATATCCACAGTGACCCCCTCGAGTATGGTCGGGGCCAGGAAATAGCCCTTGGGATAGTCCGGAACCGTAACCTTTCGGCCGTCCAGAACCATTTGCGCCCCGTCCTGCAAAGAGTTTTCAATCCACTCCAGGACATTCTCGCGAATACTCGGCACGGTTACCGGGCCGAGCTGAACGGTCTTATCCAGGCCGTAGCCGAGCTTCATCTGTTTGGCCGCCTCGAGGAATCGTTTCTTCACCTCATCATAGATGTCACCAACAATGACCACGTTGTCCACTCCCAGACAGCGCTGACCGGTCATCCCGAAGCAGGAGCGGATCATCCAGGACACGGATTCGTCCAGATCGGCATCCGGCATGATAAGCACATGGTTTTTGCCATTGCCGTTGATGGAGGAAGTCTTGCCCAAACGTCCGCATTGAGCGAAGAGCTCCCAGCCGGCCCGGTTGGAGCCGATGAAGCCGACGCCTTTGATTTCCGGCTGATCGAGAATTTCTGTATTGATCTGGCGGCCGCCGTGGACCATATTGATGACCCCCGGAGGAAAACCGGTCTCCAAGGCGACCTTGCAGATCATTTCCGCGGCCACCGGGTCCTGGCGGCTGGGACTGACCACCACGGTGCAGCCGGCGGCCAGGGCGTAGGGGACAAAGGAGGACCAGGCGTGCATGGGGATATTGCCCGGGGTGATGATCAGGAATGGTCCCAGGGGCTCCCAGACCAGATACTGGTCGATGCCGTTGGCCAGCTGATCCATATGTTCGTTCTGCTTGGCCAGGCCGTACAGGGCGGAACAGGCCGACTCGATATTTTCAATGACCCGGCGCACCGATCCCTGGGCTTCGCCGATGGTCCGCCCGTGGTCCTGGGTCAGAATACGGGTCATTTCGTCAAAGCGCTCTTCAAACTTGGCCCGCATGTCAAACAGCAGCCTGGCCCGCTCCCGCATGGGGAAATCCTTCCAGGTCTGAAAGGCCTGATGGGCGGCTTCCACCGCAGCCCGGGCCTCCCCGGAGGTGGCCGGGGAGAGCTCGGCTATGGCCTCGTCCGTGGCCGGATTGGTCACTTCCTGGATTTCCGTGGACCGGGGTTCCACCCACTCTCCGTTGACGTGAAACTTCAAGCGGCCGTAATGGGATTTCACTTCAGACAATAGAGTCATCACTTTCCTCCTTATCATTTTGAAACGGAGGACCGTTTCAAAATGATCTATTTTTTAGGTATAAAAATAAAATTATTGTAACGCGCATTCATTTTTTATCTTTTGATTTGAATATGATTTGAAGTAAATCCCAAAACACAAACTTCAAATTTCAAAAATTTGATAGATCGAGATTTTTTTGTTGCGAGCAGAACCCCTTTTGTAACAAATATATCCAGCTTCAAGTGAAGTTTAGCAGCAAGGACGAAATCCTTTGGTTCCACAGCCTGCCTCAATAAGGTATCCCATGAAGCTGGTATATCCTGTTCCTGTCAAAATCGAATCCAACGCTTCCTCATTTTGTTATGCTTATATTTCAAAAACACCACAGTGGAACAGGATTGAAGCTGGATTTACATGGCCTGGGGCAAAAACAAGACCAGAGACGGAAAAAAGATGATCAGCACAACCACCAGAAAAATCGAAAACAAAAAGGGCAGCACCCCTCGAAAAATGGTATCCACCGGGACATCTCCGGCCACGCCGGCCACCGTGAAAATATTCAGTCCC
>JAABTT010000132.1 GCA_011389765.1 Desulfohalobiaceae bacterium S24
GTGGCCTATGCCCTGATTTTGCTGCCCGCGGCGAATTATTGCCAAAAGCACGGAGAAAAAACGCTTATTATCTGGTCCGTGATTTTTTTCGGCCTCAGCAGCATTGCAATGGCTGCGAGCAGCAACTATCTGCTTGTCGCGGTTCTGCGCTTGCTCGCAGGATTGTGCCAGGGGGCGTTGTTCATCGCGGTGCAATCCTATCTCTTGCGGGCCGGTCCTGAGCACAGGCGAACCCAATCCATGGCGATCCTCATCATCCAGTACAACGGGGGCCGCATTGCGGGCACGGCCATCGGCGCCCTGGCCGTGAGCTATTTCGATGCCTCGGGGGTCTTTTTGGCCGGAGGGGTCTTGTCTGTTCTGCTCTGTTTCTATGCCCTCAAATTTGTCCCCAGGCTGGAAGGAGTCGGGCCGGTCCTGTCCCGGGCCGAACCCGAGGCTGCCCCCGGGGTCTCGTTCTTCGGCAAACTCAAGCAAGCCCTCAAGGATCCGGAGCATGTCAAGACCACTTTTCTAATCGGCATCAACGCCAAGCTGGTCATGATCGGGGTGGTCGGCTTCGCCCTGCCCTTGATCATGGAGCGGAATGCCTTTTCAAAAGAGGATATCGGGCTGGTCTTGATGCTTTACAGCGCCGGCGTGCTGATTTCCAGCGTCTACTCCTCGAAATTCGTGGACCGGACCGGCAACAGCAAAAAGATTTTATTCCGGGGCAATCAGGGGAGCGGCTTAGGGCTGATCTGTATCGGCATCATCGGGCTGCCCTTCATCCATGCGCTTTCCGCCAATCTGCTCCTGATTGCGGGAACCTTCATCCTGGGGCTGTCCCATGGGTTCATCGCGGCGCCCATTATGACCCATATTGCAGAAACCCTGACCTCCCGCAGGATCGGCCGGGGGCCTTCAGTGTCCATCTTCCGGGTTTTTGAAAGAGCCGGCAATATCCTCGGTCCACTGCTGGTGGGGCAACTGCTGGTCATGAGTCATTACAGCTCCCTGGTCATCAGCGCCGTGGGCGGATTCATCCTGATCTGCGGCCTGCTGTTCATCCTGCGCTTTTTTCGGGCCAAGGCCCTTTTGCTCCTGTTGGTGGTCTTGGTCTCCATGGGACGGACCGGGGAAGGGGTCTGCGCCTCTTCTGAGGAATGGTTCCGGTTTACTGAAAACAAGCCCAAGGACTGGCGCGTGGTGGACGCCGCAAGGCAGGAAAAGCGCTTCAAGCTGGTCCCCCAACCGGAAACAGGCGCTTTGCTGGAAAAAAGGATACTGGTTTTGATTCCCAAAAAATCCTCTGCCTATGTGACCTCCCTGGAAACCGTTCTTCGGTTTTTTTCGGAAAAAAAACTGTATCCGCGCTTTGAAGTGGCGAACTATGATCGGGATGCCGCACAGGGGAGGAAGATCCTGCAGTCCGCGGTGGAGCAGAAGGTTGACCTGATTTTTGCCATGGGTTCCTTGTCTGCTGATTTTGTCTTCAATCATTTTCAAGGCGAGGACATCCCGGTGGTCACCATCTGCGCCAAGGACCCGGTGATGATGCAGTATATTTCGGATTACGAAAAGGTCAGCGGCAGCAATTTTGCTTATACTTCGCTCAACATCCCGGTGAAAGTGCAGATGGTATTCCTGCAGGAATTGATCCCGGACCTGCGCAATATCGGGATCTTGTACGCCAGGAACAATGCCAGCGCGGTCCTGACCCAGGCCGATCCGCTCCGGGAGTATGCCGGGAATATGGGGATCAATGTCCTGGATGTTGCCGTGGATGATCAGGACAAGGCCAGACAGGAATTAAAGCCGAAGATCCGGGCCGCGGTGCAGCGGATGAAGGCCAATGATCCCGGCTTGCAGCGAAGTGTTTTTTATGTCACAGGCAGCACCTGTGTGTTCAGCAATTTTGATGTCATCAATGCCAATGCGGACCAAGTCCCGGTCATCGGGGTCTCGCCAAGCATGGTCAAAGGCGGGGATAGGCCGGGAGCCATGCTGGCCGTCGGGGTCGGCTTCGAGAATAACGCACAACTGGCCGCAATTTATGCCGAGAAAATATTGAAAGGGGAAAAAAAACCCGGGGAATTGCCGGTCGGGGTGATCAGCCCCCCGGATATTGCCATCAACTTTAAACTGGTTCGGGAAATCGATATGAAGATCCCCTATTCCTTTTTTGAACTGGCCAATTTCATATTCAATTACCAGGGCGAGCAGGTGAAAAGGAAAGGGCTGATCCTCTATGAGCAATAAGGACGCATGACGATGTCTCTTCAGGATTTTGCACTCGTCGATACCACCCTCAGAGAAGGCGAGCAGTTTTTCAAAGCGAATTTCTCCACATCCGCGAAAATGGCTATCGCCGCTCAGGTTTCTGAATTCGGGATTGAATATATTGAACTGACCTCGCCGGCCGCCTCTCCCCGTTCAGAACAGGACTGCAGGGCCATCAGCCGAATGGGGCTGCCCGCAAAAATTTTGACCCATATCCGCTGCCGTAAAGAGGATGCCCAAAAGGCGGTCGATACCGGAGTGGCCGGAATCAGCTTTTTTTTCTCGCCAGCGGCCTTTTCGGATCAGGGTCCCTGGCAGGAGAGCCGGGCCCGTATCCTGGATTCCGTATTGGAGATCCTAAAAATGACCCGGGAAAAGGCCCCGAGTTTGGAGATCAGGTTTTCTCTGGAGGATGTTTTCAGGTTTCCACAGGAAGAGGTGGTTTCGATATATCAGAGCGTGGAGCGCTCCGGATTTGCGGACAGACTGGGGATAGCGGATACCGTGGGCATTGCCCTGCCGCATCAGGTGGAAGACCTGGTCCGGCTCTTACGATCCTTTGGCTGCCGGCAGATTGAATTCCATGGCCATAATGATACGGAATGCGCGGTGGCCAACAGTTTTACCGCCCTGAGGGCCGGGGCGACCCACATCGACACCTCTGTGCTGGGCCTGGGGGAGCGAAACGGCATCACCTCCCTGGCGGGCTTTATCGCCAGGATGTACAGCCTTGACAAAGAGGGGATCAAGGCCAGGTATCGACTCGATCGTCTGAAGT
>JAABTT010000133.1 GCA_011389765.1 Desulfohalobiaceae bacterium S24
TTTCGATCGAGCGCCTAGAGTATAGGTCACTGAACCTATGTATCAGGGAATCTCCACAATGCGCTGGCCTTCTTTGTAGCGGATACTCCAGTTCCTGGGCCAGGACGGGAGTTCCAGGCGCTTGGGAAGCGTTTTCCGGGTTCCGCCGACTTTGGTCAACTCGATCCGCTTGAAGGAAGGTTCATAGTCCACACGAAGCTTCAAATCGTGCAGGTCGATGGCCCGGGGCCAGGCCCGGTCGAAGCGCTCCCGCTCCCAGTCCGGCACTCCCTCAAAGCGAACATCTCCGGGATCTAAAAGGGCCGGATCATTCTGCGTCTCCACTCCGAGGGTCTCCAGCCGTCGGCTGAGCCACTCCAGAGGCTCCACTGCCTCTCCATCAGCATGCCCCAGGCTGCAATAGAGATTCCAGGCGGCGATATCCTCCTTGAGACGCGCCCCGACCCCCTTCCAGCAGCGGTTGTCCAGAATAAGAAGGGCCAGAGCCCGACAGAGCTGTGATCCTTCGGGCCAGATTTCCTCCGATGCAATCTCCCGGCCGGCATACACCCGGACGGACTGAACCACGATCTTTCCCCTAAGAAATCTGGGATTGCTGTGAACCGTCCGGCCCAGATCAAGACGATCCAGGATCGACAGTTTGACCGGGGCCAGGCAGGTGGCAAAGCTCAAGGTCCTGTTGGTCCCCTTTCCCGGGACGCTGTGCTCGTCAAAGACCAGGGCGGCCTCGGATCGATCCGGCATTCTGGAATCCGCTCCAATCTCCACTTCGCTGAAGCCGTTGCCCATGGCCCGCCTTCTTTTGTTCCGCCGGACATAAACCAGTTCCGGTGCAGCCCGGATCACGGACTCGATAAACCGCTCCCGGTCCAGACCCGAGGCTTCCTGCAGGACCGGCAGGTCTAATTGGTCTCTGGTCTGTTCCGCTATCCGGGCCGCTTCCTGAACAGACGCCGCTTGTGATTGTCTATTCCGGAGTCGAAGCAAGCGTATCAAAGTCAAGGCGTCACAGTCTTCCGGAGCCCATGTTTTGATCTGCTCCCTTTCCCTATCCGTTTTCGGGGCTGAAAACAGCTTTCCCCGGACACTCAGGCAGGCCGCCAGATCGACCATCATCTCACGAGTCGCGCGATCGGGCATGGACATGATCAAATGGGCGAACAAGGGATCCAGGGGAAGCTGAAAAAAGGACCGGCCGTGCCTGGTGATCCGGCCCTGCTCGTCCAGGGCCTGCATCCGTCTGAGCCGCTCCCGGGCGCGCTCCCGGGCATGGCCGGGCAAGGGATCGGCAAATGTAAGCGCCTCTGCCTGAATTCCGCAGACGGCCGCTGCCAGAAACAGATCCGTCAGCTCCTCCCGGAGGATCTCCGGCGGGGTATAGGATTCCAGTCTGGCGGATGCCCCCCACAACCGGAGGCAGATCCCGGGCCCCAGGCGGCCGGCCCGCCCCCGTCTCTGCTCGGCCGCGGCCTGGGACACGGCATGCAGCCCCAGCACGGTGCGGCCGTTGCGATGATGGGTGCGCCGCTCCAGACCGGAGTCGATGACCGCCCGGACCCCGGGCAGGGTCAGGGAGGTCTCCGCCACATTGGTGGTCAGAATAAGCCGTTGATCTGTTGCGGAGCTAAGGACCCGGTCTTGAACAGCCTGCTCCACTGAGGCGTGCAGAGGCAGGATATCCAGGCCCAGCCCCTTTTGCTCCAGCAGCTGTTGGCTTTGGCTGATTTCCCGCCGTCCCGGCAAAAAGACAAGGATGTCTCCGGTACAGCCCTGCTGCAGAACGGCCTGGACAGCCCGAAACACCCGCGTCTCAAGGTTTTTTCCGGAGGGCAGGCTGGTCTTTTCCAAGTACTCCACCTGAACCGGGTAGGAACGGCCCTGGGCTTGAATCCGGGAGGCCTGAAAATACTTTGCCAGCTTCGCCCCCTCGAGTGTGGCAGAGGCCGCCACCAGTCGCGCAAACCGCCCCCGGACCAAAGCGGCCAGGAGATCGGTGTCCCAGCGCCGCTCGTGAAATTCGTCCAGGATAAGGCACCCGAAGCCGGCCAATTTGTCGGACGCCAACCAGCGCAGGGCCACTCCCGGGGTGGCGAAAACAATCCTGGAGTCCCGGCTGCAGCGGCTGTCGTAGCGGACCGCATAGCCAACGGACCGGCCCACCGGCTCGTCCTTCCGCAGAGCCAGATATCTGGCCAGAGAGCGGCAGGCTATGCGCCTGGGCTCTATCACCAGGACCCGGTCCTTTTCGGCGCACCACAGGGGCAAACGGGTGGATTTCCCGCTGCCCGCAGGGGCCTCCACCACCACCGGCCCGGTGTCCAGGGCCTCAAGAAACTGCGGCTTGACCGCATCAATGGGAAGTGAATGCATAAGCTGCGACATCAAACTGGAATCAGCCCTTCAGGCCAGAAGCAGGCCTCGCCCGCAACACATAAAGGTTCCGGGTTCACGGGGCCTGTCCCTCTCTGCTCCTTCAATGTTGACAATGGCAGACAAGCTGCAATACAGTAGGATATATGAAGGAAAGCTTCAAGAGTTCATCAGGGACCTGCGGATTACGGTCATCAGCAACAATGAGACGATCGCCCGCAAATATGCAGCCATGTAACTCGCCCTTCCGGCAAAAGAGGCAAAAATTTTAGACAAACAAAAACCCATGCAAACAGCCATTGTTATTAAACAAGGATCTGCCCTGGAACTGGAGGCTCTTTCAGCTGAGTCTGTGCATTTGATCGTCACGTCTCCGCCTTACCCCATGATCGAGATGTGGGATCAGGTTTTTGCAGAGCAGGACCACAGGATCAGAGAAAGCCTGGACAAGGGGAACGGGTATGAGGCCTTTTCTCGAATGCATGATTTTTTGGACAAGGCTTGGCAGGAGTGCGACCGGGTCCTGAAACCCGGTGGGATAGTCTGCATCAATATCGGAGATGCTACGAGA
>JAABTT010000134.1 GCA_011389765.1 Desulfohalobiaceae bacterium S24
GGATTCCGGCCTACGCCGGAATGACGGAGGAGGTGACTCAAAGTTTCTTCGTTGATCAAACTGGCAGTCGTTGTTTTAAATGAACAGCTTAACAGCTTAGTCGTATATTATAATAAACGGGCATTCAGGCGTGCAAAAGAAAGGCCTCAAGCCTCAATGTCAGCTGCATCCGGAAGCATGGACCCCTCGGCCATGAAGTTTCGATGCAGTTCAAAGCAGCGGCTCAGATCATGCTTGATGTGCCCCTGGGGGCTTTGCTGCAGGTAGTCATGCAAATACGGCCGATAGGCCGGATGGGCACAGGTGTTGATGATCGTCTCGGCACGCTCCAGAGGACCGAGTCCCCGGAGATCGGCCAGGCCCTGTTCCGTGACCACGACCTGGACCGAGTGCTCGTTGTTGTCCACATGGGGGGTCATGGGCACCACCGCCGAGATCCTGCCCTGTTTGGCGATGGACGGGGTCATGAAAATGGACAGATGGCTGTTCCGGGTGAATTCGCCGCTTCCACCCACCCCGTTCATGATCTGGGTCCCCAGGACATGGGAGGAATTGACATTGCCGTAGATATCGATCTCCAGGGCCGTGTTCATGGCGATCACCCCCAGACGCCGGATGATGCCGGGATGATTGGAAATCTCCTGGGGGCGCAGCACAATGCGCTGCCCGAAATAATCCATGTTGTCCGTGAGTTCCTTCAACTTTTCCGGGACAACCGTCAGGGCCGTGGCACTGGCCCCCAAAAGTTTACCCTGGGCGAGCAGGTCCAGCATCGCATCCTGAAACACCTCGGAATACATGTAAAACGTCGGGATATCCGGGTGGTTGCCCAACCCGGCCAGTACGGCATTGGCGGTATTGCCCACTCCGGCCTGGAGCGGAAAGAACTCCTTTGGAATGCGGCCGGCCTGCTTTTCAGACAGCAGAAAGCGGATCACGTGCCCGGCGATCTTCCGGCTGAGATCGTCCTCTCCACTGAAGGCCTGGACCTGGTCCGGTTCGTCTGTCTCCAGGATGCGCGCGCTTACCGGAAAAGTTGGGAGAGGCTTTCCATTTTTCCTAGAATTCGTTGCAAATCGTCTGCCCTGACCTCGTTCCGATCGTCTACAGCCCGATCAAGGCGGGGGATTTCCTGCAATTCTTCGCAAACATCCCGGATCTCATCGACACAATACTGCACCGTCAGTTCAAGGGAATTGACAACCTCTCTTTGGATGGCCTGAATTTCGGACCGGCTCCTGAGTGTTTGGATGAGGGTATTCCCCAGAAGCAGTACAAAGTCGACCAGCTCCTGTCGGCTGAAGCCCTGTGCGAACAGATCGCCGGCCACACTCCCGAGATGATCACTGATCATGGAACGATTCCGGCTCCGGACCGAAACCATGATAAGCTGATACACGAGGTCGATCAGGGCTTTCAAAAAAGCAGAATCCACTCGCTGACAATGAAAAAACTGCAGGATGTTCGAAGGGGCGAGCATGAACTTGAGGACCTGTTCAAGAACATCCTCCCGCACAGCGCAGAGCGCCGTGAAGAGCACTGCTGTTTTCCGTTCCGGAAAGCGCTGCATCTGGACTTGATTTCGAAAATGATAACTGTAGGCATGGATTTTTTTGTTTTCAATGATGAACAGCAGACGGCGCAGGAGGGCATACCTGGGCCTGGGCTTCCAGTTCAGGGCCTCGTACGTCGCCTGTGGATCCACCGAAAGTTGCGCATCAATATATCTGGCCATCCAGGGCCTTTCAAACAACCTGATGCCGGCCATTCGGCTGAAGCAGCAGCGCAAGCTCAATCCTGCCCAGGCCAGCCATTTCGGAATGTAGAGCGCTTTTTTCGGTCTGTTGAAAGAGTAGCT
Source organism: Desulfohalobiaceae bacterium S24 (assembly GCA_011389765.1). Lineage (GTDB taxonomy): Bacteria > Desulfobacterota > Desulfovibrionia > Desulfovibrionales > Desulfothermaceae > JAABTT01. The sequence continues at coordinate 1,859 of JAABTT010000134.1, forward strand.
GCAGGCCGTTTGATAAATTTCTGCATGGGAGACCGAACCGGCCGGCGATGCAAGAAAGATCCTGACCCCGGGTTCTCTTCCACCTTTTTCCAGTAAAACCAGAAAGAGTGTGATGACGTCCTTGATATGGATGTAGGGCAGGGAGAAGTGCCCCCGCCCCCCAATGATCCGGGAAAGAGGACTTCTTGAGAGCCAGGTCTCCAAAAGTGAATACAGGGGCGGATACTCGCACCAGTCACTGAAAACGGCCGCCAGGCGAACGATGGAGGCGGATATCTCTGCGGAGGCGGTCTGGATGAGAGCCTCTGCCTTGCGTTTGCTCCTGGCATACGGAAATTCGGCGACCAACGGTGTTGCCTCATTGACCGCCGTGCCTGGAGGCGTGAAGGCACAGGCCGCTAAAGAACTGCTGAAAATGAAATGCGGAACACCCAGCTTTTGAGCCAGATCCAGGATATTCTCTGTTCCCTGGACATTGGCCTTGTCATAGGCCGGATTGTCTTTCAGGCTGAAATCATAATATCCGGCCAAGTGCAGCACGGCCTCGATTTCATGCCCATCCCGGAGAAAGGCGGCCAGTTGCCGCATCTGCTCCGAATCCGCAATATCGGTCTGGATCCACTGTATATTGGGGTGCTGGGGAATTTCCACCTCTGCCTGCGAGCGGCGGGCCAGACAATACACTCGGAAACGATGCATGGCGGCCAGGACGAAATGGCGGCCGATAAACCCGGAGGCCCCGGTCACGATAAGCGTCCGAAGATCAGGCATGGTCTTTCCCGGCTGCGCAAATGATCTTCTGCGCCAGCTCCTCCAATTCGCAAGGCTTGCTCAAATAATCAAACGCCCCCTGCTCCAGCCCCTCCTGCGCCGCCCTGGCCGAACCGTGTCCGGTCAGGATGATCACCGGCAGAGCTGGATCGATTTTTTT
>JAABTT010000135.1 GCA_011389765.1 Desulfohalobiaceae bacterium S24
GACACGGATGGTTTTTCTTTTTGCCTGCCAGCCTCTTATTGCTGGCAGGCAAATGCCATCGCCATGCGGCATGGCAGAAAGGCAATTCTTCCGGAGTATATTTTTCATTATCCGTATCAATCCTGTCAATCCGTGGGCTTAAGTCTTTTTTTCATAGGCTTTTATTGAAGCTCAGCCAAAAGCACAGTACACGCGGATGAGCAGTGTTCTATCTTCAATCATCAATTCGATATATATACTGATCCAATTTTGGTTTTTGAAACAAAGACTGATTGTCCTTTGACTTCAACGACAGAATCCTGAAAAAGGTAAGTTGGAGCAGTATCCTATCCAAAACACTTCGTCAGCTCGTCTCTGGCCTGATCCGCCTCGGCCAGAATCTCCTGCATGAGCTCCGCGACTGAGGGGATGCTGTGCAGGCAGCCCATGACCTGCCCGGCCGGGAATATCCCCTGCTCGATGTTTCCTTCGACCCAGCCGGTGCGGCTGGATTCGCCGCTTATATAGGGCAGAAGGTCATCCAGACCAGCGCCCTGGGCCTCCATTTCCAGAATTTTTTCCGTCCAGGGGGTGCGCAGGCTGCGCAGGGGATTGTTCAGGGACTGCATGACCAGAACGGAATCGGTTTCCCGGGCCTCGAGCAGGGTCTGCTTGGCCTTGTCATGGACCGGGCATTCCCTGGTGGCCAGGAAGCGGGTGCCCATGTTCACACCGGCGGCCCCCAGGGCCAAAGCCGCGGCCAGGGTCCGGCCTCCGGAAAATCCGCCTCCGGCAATGACCGGTTTGCTCACCGATTCCAGGACCCTGGGGATGAGCACCAGGGAGGTGACGCCTTCCATGCTCGGATGCCCGCCGCATTCCGTTCCCACCACGGAGATGAGATCCACACCCATTGTGTCGACCTTGACCGCATCCCGGAGCCGGGCGCATTTGTGGATGTGGAGCAGACCGGCATCCGTGATCTGCTGCCTGTAGGGCTCGGGGCTGCGGCCGGCGGTTTCCAGGATGCTGATTTTGGAATCGACGGCAGCTTGAATCATCTCCTCCGGGGGCCTGGGGGACAGGGCCGGAAACAGGGAGACATTCACCCCAAAGGGCTGATCGGTCAGGCTTCGGGTCTGCTCAATGGCCTGCTGCAGGCCTTCCGGAGTTTCAAAAATGGCCGCGGCCAGGCAGGCCAGACCGCCGGCCTCGGCAACGGCGGCCACGAATTCCGGCCGGCTCAGCCCCTGCATGGTGCCGCATTGGACGGGGTGCTTGATGTGCAAGAGATCGGTCATCGCTGTTGCGAGCATGGGCTCTCCTTGGGGGTTTGTGGTGTTCCGGTAAATTGAAGGCCTCCATCCCTGCTCCAGAAAAATAACGTTTTTCAGTCTGGCTTTCAACATCGAATATCGGGAAGAGAAGAAAATATTTTTGATCTTGACATGCTTGATATCCTACGTACAATGTACATATGAAGAGATTGCGGTTTGAATGGGATAAGCGGAAGGAAAAAGCTAATATCAATAAGCATGGCGTTTCTTTTGACGAAGCCTGTGCTGTATTTTATGATGAAAATGCCATACAATTTTTTGACCCAGATCATTCGGAAGATGAAGATCGTTTCATTCTGCTCGGCATAAGCGTTAAACTTCGTATTCTCGTTGTCTGCCACTGTTTTAAAGAAAGCGAGACGGTTGTGAGGATCATATCGGCAAGGAAGGCGGATAGCGATGAAGAAAATGAATACTGGAGGCGTAGAAGATGAGAGAACATTACGATTTTTCCAAAATGAAGGGGCGCAAGAACCCTTATGTCAAATATCTAAAACAACCAGTAACTATAAGGCTGGACCGTGACACCGTTTCATATTTCAAGTCCATGTCGGAAGAAACCGCTATCCCTTACCAAACTCTGATCAACCTTTATCTTCGCGACTGCGCTGTTAATGAACGGAAATTACACGTGCAGTGGAATAGTGAAAAAAACCGAACATGACGTTTACCATTGACCGAATGGGCCTCGCAGTTTTACTTCAGAGCTCTTCACCAAGAGCTAAAGTTTGAGTCATTTTTTGGACAACTATCTGCTTATTGTAAATTCGAAGCACGAAATCCGAAATTCGCCTCCGGCTCGTAGAGCCTACGCCTCGGAGAGAAACAAGCACGAATATCAAATTTTCAAATGACAAAAATAAAGACAGAGAAAAATAAACAATAAAGGTGCTGAGGGATATCATTTCCGAGAGGAAGCAGCTCTTTATTATACCTTTTTCAGTGCGGAAAAGAATGATATAGGCCCTGAAAATACCTTAAAAATCCAAGGGGCTCCTGGCTTCTTTCCTGGTTTGGCTCTTGACGGTGTGGGTGTAGATCATGGTGGTCTTGACGCTGCTGTGCCCGAGGAGCTCCTGGATGGTCCGAATGTCATAGTTAGCCTGCAGGAGATGGCTGGCAAAGCTGTGCCTGAAGGTGTGGGAGGTGACCCGCTTGGTGAGCCTGGCCTGGCGAACCGCCTGCTTGATGGCCTTCTGCACATGGGATTCATGCAGATGGTATCTTTTCCGCTGCCCGGTCTCCGGGATGCGGGTCAGGTAGGTCCCGGGGAAGAACCACTGCCAGATGAGTTCCCTGGCGCTATTCTTGAATTTCTTTTCCAGACTGTCGAAGAGAAAGACCCCGTCATAGCCGGCTTCCAGGTCTTGGTCATGCAGGTCTTTGACCCGCTCCAGTTGCTCAGACAACTTTGG
>JAABTT010000014.1 GCA_011389765.1 Desulfohalobiaceae bacterium S24
CCGTAAGATTCTGGACCAGGGTGAGGCCGGTGATAATGTTGGGATACTGCTTCGCGGGGTGAAGCGTGAGGAGATTGAGCGGGGTCAGGTTTTGGCGAAGCCGAAGTCCATCACGCCGCATCGGAAGTTCAAGGCCGAGGTGTATATATTGAAGAAGGAGGAAGGTGGTCGTCACACGCCGTTTTTTACGGGCTACCGTCCGCAGTTTTATTTTCGGACGACGGATGTGACGGGCGTTGTTGGTCTTCCAGAGGGTGTTGAGATGGTGATGCCTGGTGACAATTCGACCTTTGATGTTGAGCTGATCGTTCCCATAGCCATGGAGCTTGGTCTTCGGTTTGCGATACGTGAAGGTGGTCGTACGGTGGGCGCCGGAGTGGTTTCAGAAATTACGGAGTAGGAGCGAAAACATGGTCTCCATGAATAGTGCCAGAATCAGGATCAAACTGAAAGCTTACGATTATCGGCTCTTGGATAAGGCCGTTGCCGAGATTGTGGACTCAGCTCACAATACCGGGGCAACCATAGCAGGACCGATCCCGCTGCCGACCCGCATTCATAAAGTAACGGTTAATAAGTCGGTGCACGTGGATAAGAAGTCCCGGGATCAGTTTGAGATGCGCGTCCATAAACGTCTGATGGATCTTCTCGAGCCGACGCAGCAGACGGTGGATGCTTTGGGAAAGCTCAGCCTGCCTGCCGGCGTTGATGTTGAGATTAAGCTCTAATACTTGGAAACAGATGGATTGGATGAGCTGTGCAGCCTGATTCGAAGGGGATGCAGGAGCCATATTTTCCGGAGATAGGGGACGTTATGAAAAATCAAGGTATAATAGGGCAAAAAATCGGGATGACCACGATCTTTGCTGAAGATGGGACCGCCGTGCCGGTTACGGTTTTGAAAACCGGCCCCTGCCCGATTATTCAGGTCAAAGAGCGGAACAGGGATGGCTATCAGGCGCTTCAGCTTGGTTTTGATCAACTTCCCGAGCGAAAAGTCAATAAACCGCAGCAGGGACATCAAAAGAAATCCGGTCAAGGCTACTATCGAAAACTCGTTGAGTTCCGAACCGATTCTGTTGAAGGCTATGAACCGGGGCAGACGGTTGATTGCGATATGTTTCAGGTTGGGGAGCGGGTTAAAATCACAGGCAAATCCAAAGGCAAGGGATTTGCCGGAGTCATGAAACGATGGAATTTCGGCGGTTCCCCGGCCAGCCATGGACATCATAAGGTGCATCGGGCTCCCGGGGCCATCGGTCAGTGCGCCTATCCGGCTAAAGTCTTCAAAGGCAAAAAAATGCCTGGCCAGATGGGGAACAAAAGGGTTACAGCCCCCAATGCCGAGATCGTGGACATCAGGAAGGATGACAATTTGATTTTAGTTCGCGGACAAGTGCCCGGAGCGAAAAATTCCATGTTAACGATTTGTAAGAAAGGGTAAGGGCGAGTCTTATGACCGATGTCAGAGATCAAGAAAACAATCGAGTCGGCGAAATTCAACTGCCTGACCATATTTTTCAGGTCCAGATCAAAGCGGAAGTCCTGCACAGGGTTGTAAAAGCCCATTTGGCTGCCCGGCGAGTGGGGACTGCGAGCGTGAAAAGCCGATCAACGATTCGGGGAGGCGGGGCCAAACCCTGGAGGCAGAAAGGGACCGGGCGGGCCAGGGCCGGGACGAGACGATCGCCGCTGTGGACCGGAGGGGCCGTGACTCATGGACCCAGCCCGCGGAATTACCGGATCAAAGTGAACAAGAAGTTCAAAAGGGCCGCTCTGAAAATGGCTTTATCCAGTAAGAATCAAGCCGGGCAGCTGCTTGTCCTGGACAAACTGGCTCTTGATCAACCCAAGACAAAAGCCTTTCTGGCCGTAAAAAATAAACTTGGCCTGCAAAAGGCCTTGATTGTTTTGGCCAAACAAGATAACAACATTGAGCTCGCGACAAGAAACATTCCAGGCATTCAGGTCATCAAGGAAAACGAGTTAAATGTCTATGATATCCTGAATTGTTCTCAACTGATACTCACTACCGAGGCGATTGAAACCATCCAGGAAAGGTTGCAGTGATTATGGATTATACAAAAATTCTTCTCAAACCGATGGTCACCGAAAAGTCCACCTACTGCAAAGAAGCCAATAATCAAGTTGTTTTTTGCGTGGCGGATCGGGCCAATAAGCTTGAGGTGAAACAGGCAGTGGAAGAGGCTTTCAATGTCCAGGTTGTGAATGTCAATGTCGTTCGCAAGAAAGCCAAAGCAAAAAAGCGATTTGGCCGGACGCTCGGGAAAAAAGGCGGTTTTAAAAAGGCCTATATCCAGCTCAAGCCGGGCCATAAAATTGAATATTTTGAAGGTGTATAAGCTATGGCGAACAGGAAACTGAATCCGACATCAGCAGGCCGCCGGGCGCAAACTGTCTCTGATTTCAAAGAACTGACGACATCACGGCCCGAACCATCTCTGACGGCCGGATTGCCCAGGAAAAGCGGCCGGAATAATAATGGACGGGTGACCTCCCGCAGGCAGGGTGGCGGCCATAAACGCAGGTACAGGATTATTGATTTCAAACGGAATAAATTTGATGTGCCGGCGAAAGTGGCCGGCATTGAATACGATCCGAACCGAAATGCCAGGATCGCCCTGCTCCACTATATTGACGGTGAAAAACGATATATTCTGGCCCCGAAGGGCCTCACTCTCGGGGATGAAGTCGTCTCCGGCGATCAAGCGGATATTACACCCGGAAATACGCTTCCCTTTTCAAAAATTCCCCACGGGACATTCGTGCATAATCTGGAGCTCTTCCCGGGCAAGGGCGGGCAGTTGTGCCGTTCCGCCGGCACCTATGCCCAACTTTTGGATAAAGAAGGAAAGTACGCTTTGATTCGCCTGCCTTCCGGTGAAACGAGGAAGGTCTTAACCACCTGCCGGGCCACGGTGGGGCAGGTCGGCAATATCGAGCATGAAAGCATTAAAATTGGGAAGGCCGGCCGGAACAGATACTTGAATAAGCGGCCCAAGGTCCGCGGCGTGGCCATGAATCCGGTTGATCATCCCCTCGGCGGCGGTGAGGGGCGGAGCTCCGGCGGTCGACACCCGGTCACTCCCTGGGGCGTTCCCACGAAAGGGTACAAGACGCGCAGGAAGAATAAGCCTTCATCCAAGCTCATAGTGAAAAAACGACAGCGAAAATAGGAGTCAGACATGCCGCGGTCTTTAAAAAAAGGTCCATTTATCGATGACCATCTCCAGAAAAAGGTTCAAAAAGCCCAGGAAACATCAGATCGAACCGTCATAAAGACCTGGTCCCGACGTTCGACCATTATTCCTGAAATGGTTGGTCTGACCTTTGCGGTGCACAACGGGAAAAAATTCATACCCGTCTTTGTGACGGAAAATATGGTTGGTCATAAATTGGGCGAATTTTCCGCAACCAGAACGTTTCATGGGCACGCCGGCGACCGAAAAAGTCAAGCCAAAGGGAAGCGCTAAGGCCTGCAAGGAGTGAGAGGTACAAGAGCATGGAAATCAAAGCGAAAGCACGTTTTGTCAGGGTGTCTCCCCAGAAAACACGATTGGTTGCTGCCAATATTAAAAATCAACCTGTGGAGCAGGCCTTGAATATCTTGAAGTTCACCCCGAAAAAAGCCGCTAAAGAATTGTACAAGGTATTGTATTCTGCAATAGCCAATGCCGAACATTCGTCTTCACTTGATGTTGATGAGCTGTTTGTGAAGAATGTTCTGGTTGATGAAGGTCCGACAATGAAACGGATTAAGCCGCGGGCCATGGGACGGGCCACACGGATTTTGAAGCGAACGAGCCATTTGACGGTTATTGTTGACGAATTATAGGAGGAAGCGTTTTGGGTCAAAAGATACATCCCTATGGGTTCCGGTTGGGTTATAATAAGGATTGGCGGTCCCGCTGGTTCAGCACCAAAGATTATCCGAAGAATGTCTTCGAAGACGATGCAATTCGTACCTTTGTGAAGAAGAAGCTCTATCACGCCGGGATATCACGTATTGAAATTGAACGGGCCGCCAATAAGGCCCGGCTCATCATTTATACAGCCCGACCGGGGATCGTCATCGGCCGCAAAGGGGTTGAAATCGAAAAGCTCAAAAGTGAACTGGGCCAAAAGTTTCAAAAAGATTTTGTGATCGAAGTCAATGAAGTGCGCCGTCCAGAAATCGATGCTTTGCTGGTGGCTGAAAATGTTGCTATGCAGCTTGAACGCCGGGTTGCATTTCGGCGGGCCATGAAGAGGACCATGCAGTTGGCCTCGAAGTTCGGCGCCCAGGGGATCAAGATATCCTGCGCCGGACGGCTCGGGGGCGCGGACATCGCCAGGACGGAATGGTTCCGGGAGGGTCGGGTCCCTTTGCATACCCTGCGCGCGGATATTGATTATGGCTATGCCGTTGCCAAAACCACCTACGGCATTATCGGCGTGAAAGTGTGGATATTCAACGGTGAAATTTTGGATGAGGTGGCCAGCAATGCTTAGTCCGAAGAAAATTAAATTTCGAAAGCAGCATAGAGGTTTTTTAAAAGGCAGTGCGACGCGGGGCAATACGATATCTTTCGGCGAGATCGGGTTGAAAACCGTTGAACATGGCCGAATCAGCAACCAGCAGATCGAGTCGGCCCGTATCGCGATTATGCGCCATATCCGCAGGGGCGGCAAAGTGTATATCCGTTTGTTTCCGGATAAGCCGTTTACGGAAAAACCTGCTGAAACCAGACAGGGAAAGGGCAAAGGCTCTCCTGCGGGTTGGGTGGCTCCGGTTCGGCCCGGCAAAGTGCTTTACGAAATCACCGGAGTGAATCTGGAACAGGCCAGAGAAGCCCTAGTCCGGGCCTCCCACAAGCTTCCCGTTAAGACGAAAATCGTGTTTAAGGAGTGAGAGTCCATGAAAGCGGCTGAATTACGAGAATTATCCGAGCAGGAACTGCTAGGTAAAAAAGTTGATTTTGATAAGGAATTGTTTAATTTGCGTTTCCAACATGCAACCGGGCAATTGGAAAACACCCAGCGCATGTCGCAGGTCAAAAAAAATAGAGCCAGGATATTGACCCTGCTACGCAACAAAGAACTGGAGAAAGGTCATGAATGAGGAGCGCATCCAGAAAAGCAAACGAGTGCTGAGCGGTTTTGTGATCAGCGATAAAGGGAATAAAACCGTGATCGTTCGATGTCAGACCATTCTGCAGCATCCCTTGCTCAAAAAGTATATCAGGCGACGCAAGAAGTTTATGGCACATGATCCGGAAAATATTTGTCAAATCGGGGATAAAGTTCAGATTGCAGAGTGCCGTCCGATGAGCAAGCGGAAACGTTGGATTTTGAAATCGGTTCTTGAAAAATCAGTTTAGAGTCGGGAGTGAACCATGATTCAGGTAGAGTCGAAACTTGATGTAGCGGATAATTCCGGTGCAAAGAAAATAAGCTGCGTCAAAGTCCTGGGTGGGAGTAAAAGGCGGTATGCCGGAATTGGCGACCTGATCGTGGTGTCGGTCAAAGAAGCGATGCCGCACTCCAAAGTGAAAAAGGGCGAAGTTTACACTGCGGTGATTGTCAGGACAAAGAAAGGAATCGGTCGGCCCGAAGGGACCTATATCCGGTTTGATACCAATTCTGCGGTTTTGCTGAATACTAATCTCGAGCCCATCGGCACACGAATTTTCGGTCCTGTTGCCCGGGAATTGAGGCAGAAAAAATTTATGAAAATCGTGTCATTAGCTCCCGAAGTCTTGTGAGGGAATGCATATGAAAAAAAGTCATATCCATGTTAAGGATAAAGTCAGGGTCATGTCCGGTAAAGACCGCGGCAAAGTCGGTCAGGTGAAAAAAATTGACCGGAAGAATTCCCGGGCGGTGGTGGAGCAGGTCAATATGGTCAAACGGCATACCAAAGGAAATCCATATTCAGGACAATCCGGAGGTATCCAGGAGAAAGAGGCCCCGTTGCATTACTCAAATCTGGCTTTGATTTGTGATTCTTGTACCAAGCCGACGCGCGTCGGGTACAAAATTATGGAAGACGGTCGAAAGCTCAGATTCTGTAAAAAATGTCAAGAGATGTTGGATTAAGGTGGTCGGATGAATCGATTACAGCGAATTTACAAGGATACTGTCGCTCCGGCTTTGAGTCAGGAATTCGCTTACAAGAGTTCAATGCAGATACCAAATCTGCAATTCATTTCCTTGAATATGGGACTTGGAGCTGGAAGCCAGGACAATAAGCTCATACAGGACGCGGCTCAGGAACTGTCGCTTATCGCAGGGCAGAAAGCCGTGATCACTCGAGCCAAGAAGTCTATTGCCGCTTTCAAGCTACGTGAAGGCATGCCTGTGGGGTGCCGGGTCACCTTGCGCCAGAACGGCATGTGGGCTTTTTACGATAAACTCGTGAATTTCGCCCTGCCCCGGGTTCGTGATTTCCGCGGCTTGTCGGACAGAGGATTCGATGGCCGGGGCAATTTTACCCTGGGTTTGCGGGAACATACCATCTTTGCTGAAATCAATCAGGATAAAGTGGACCGGGTTAAAGGCTTGAATGTTACCGTGGGCACCTCTGCCGTGACCGATAAAGAGGGCAAAGTCTTGTTGAAAATGCTCGGCATGCCCTTTATAAAATAGGAAGGAGGATGATTGTGGCGCGAAAGGCATTGATGAATAAGTCCCAAAGAAAGCAGAAATTTTCAGTACGCGAGTATAACAGATGCCCGATTTGCGGACGTCCTCGAGGCTATCTGCGAAAATACGGCATTTGCCGCATCTGTTTTCGCAGAAAGGCACTTGTGGGTGAGCTTCCAGGTGTACGTAAGTCAAGCTGGTAAAAGGAGTCAAGTGATATGGCCGTCAGTGATCCGTTAGGCGATATGCTCACCAGAATTCGGAATGCAAAAATTTCTTTGCATAAAGAAGTCCTGGCCCCAAAATCAAAGATGAAGCTCTCGGTCATCCAGATTTTGAAAGAGCAAGGATATGTTGCAGCATTTGAAGAAATGGAAAGAGACATACGTATTGTCCTGAAATATGTGAACGGCAAATCGGCCGTCACCGGATTGAAACGTATCAGCAAACCCTCCTGCCGGAGATATGTCGGATATGATTCCATTCCTGCCGTTCAAAACGGATTGGGGATCAGTATACTGTCAACGTCCAAGGGTGTTTTGGATGGGGATCAAGCAAAGGAGTTGCAGGCCGGCGGCGAACTTCTCTGTCAAATCTGGTAGGTTGGAGGCATGTATGTCAAGAATAGGAAAACTGCCGATCCCCATTCCCGAGGGAGTGGAGATTGGAGTCACGGAAGATCGGATTGAGGTCAAAGGGCCGAAAGGGCAGCTCTCCGTTGTCAGGTATCCCTTTATCGAATATGTTCAGGAGAATGGGCATATCCATCTGCATATCCAGGCAGAATCAAAAGAAGTCCGTTCGCAGTATGGCCTCCGGAGAACCCTTTTGAACAATGCGGTGCTTGGCGTCTCCAAGGGGTTTGAAAAGGGCTTGGAGCTCGTCGGAGTCGGCTATAGAGTCCAGGTTCAAGGTGACAGCGTTGAATTGAACGTCGGGTATTCGCATCCCAAAAAGATCCAACTGCCGCCGGAGACCAGCGCTCGGACCGAGGGCAACAAGGTCTTTGTTTCCGGGATCAACAAAGAGCTTGTCGGCGAAGTGGCGGCCCGGATTCGTCGGGTGCGGCCCCCTGAACCGTACAAAGGCAAAGGCATTAAATACATCGATGAACCGATCAGGCGAAAAGCTGGTAAATCAGGGAAAAAATAAGGGGACTCCATGAGATCGAGTCGAAATGAGAAACGAAAGCACCGAAAGATCCGGATCAAAAAAAAGATTTCCGGGAATGAGCTCAGGCCGAGGCTTGTCGTGTACCGTTCCAATAAATATATTTATGCCCAGCTCATAGATGATACCCAGGGGAGAACCTTGCTCGCATCTTCTTCGCGAACGATTGCCGAAGCCACTGGTTCAAATATCCAGTCCGCACTTTTGGTGGGAAAAGATATTGCGCAGCAGGCCCAAAAGAAAGATATTCAGCAAGTGGTCTATGATCGCAATGGGTATTATTATCATGGCCGGATCAAGGCTGTTGCAGATGGCGCACGGGAAGGTGGTTTAAAGATTTAATCCGGAGTATTTGGGAATGGAAACAAATGAGTTAGGCTATATTGAAAAGATCGTCCATTTGAACCGGGTGGCCAAAGTGGTCAAGGGGGGGCGGAATTTTAAGTTTAGTGCCCTCGTCGTTGTTGGGGACGGGAAAGGACATGTGGGGTACGGACAAGGGAAGGCCGGTCAGGTGCCGGATGCTATTCAGAAGGCGACGGAGCGCGCCAAAAAAAATATGATGGCGGTCCCGGTTGTGAACGGGACGATCCCTTATGAAGTTCTCGGTCGATACGGCGCCGGACGCGTTATGCTCAAGCCTGCCTCCAGCGGCACCGGGATCATTGCCGGCGGACCGGTCAGGGCGGTCATGGAAGCCGTGGGGGTGCATAATATTCTCAGTAAGGCTCTGGGGACCAATAATCCATTGAATGTCTTGAAAGCGACCATCAGTGGTTTGGCATCACTCCGGTCCAAGGAAGAGGTCAGCCGTTTGCGGGGCAGAGAGGTCCAGCTGGCCCGATAAGCTCGCCAATTCCCGCGGATCCGAAGAGATCAATCAATAAGAAAGTGTGAGGCGAAAATGAAGGTCAAACTTATCAGAAGCCCCATCGGCTGCACGCCGAATCAGCAAAAAAACCTCCAAGCCCTGGGTTTGCGGCGAATGGGCCAGGTAAAAGAGGTTCCGAATGAGCCGGCTAATCAGGGAAAAATAAATAAAGTCAAGCACTTATTAGAGGTTGTTCCAGTATGAAACTCCACGAAATCGCTCCCTCCCTCGCAGAGGAGAAAACACGAAAGCGTCGCGGTCGTGGCCCGGGAAGCGGGCTTGGATGCACCTCCGGAAGAGGAAACAAAGGCCAGAACGCCCGTTCCGGAGGCGGGACCCGTCCGGGATTTGAGGGCGGGCAAATGCCTCTGGTCAGGCGCTTGCCAAAACGGGGCTTTTCGAATCTATCCCGGGTGGAATACAGTGTCCTCAATTTGGAAATGCTGGAAAGGCATTTCCCGGAGCAGGAGGAGATCACCTTGGATGATTTGTACCGGCTCTGTAAACGGAAAAGGCCCATCAAAGTCCTCGGGCGCGGCGACTGCACGCGAAAACTACGGATTACAGCTCATAGATTCAGTCACAGTGCTGTTGAAAAAATCAAACAGGCCGGTGGCGAAGCGAATAGCCTGGAGGAGTGATCTGTGATTCCCAAGATGGACAATATTACCGGGTCAAAAGAACTGCGGAACAAAATTTTATTTACCTTCGCCCTGCTCATTGTGTACAGGCTGGGGATACATGTTCCGGTTCCAGGGATCAACGGGGAGGCGGTGTCCGATTTTTTTGACAGCGCCTCCAATACCTTGTTCGGTATGTTCGACATGTTTTCCGGGGGCGGCTTGAGCCGCTTGTCTGTGTTTGCCTTGGGGATCATGCCCTATATTTCGGCCTCAATTATTTTGCAGCTTTTGACCGTGGTCAGCCCTGAATTGGAGCGTTTAAAAAAGAAAGAAGGTGAAGCCGGACGGAAAAAAATTACGCAATATACCCGTTACTTGACTGTCCTGATCACCTTTGTGCAGGGTACCGGAATCGCCATTGGGCTCCAGAATATGACCAGTCCGACCGGTGTTCCGGTTGTGCCGGACCCGGGAATGCTCTTTGTGTTTGTTACGGTCATTACCTTGACGACCGGGACCTGTTTTATCATGTGGCTGGGGGAGCAGATCACTTCCAAGGGCATCGGAAACGGGATTTCGCTCATTATTTTTGCCGGGATCGTGGCCGGACTTCCCGGAGCACTCGTGAAGACCTTTCGTCTCCTCGGTACCGGGGAAATGACTATATTTGTGGTGATCGTCATACTGGCGCTGATACTTGCGGTGCTGGCATTCACCTGCTTCATGGAGACCTCGCAGCGGAGAATCCCCATTCAGTACGCCAAGCGAATGATGGGACGAAAACTTTACGGCGGTCAGACAACGCACCTCCCCTTGCGGGTGAATACCGCCGGGGTTATACCGCCGATCTTTGCTTCATCCATATTAATGTTTCCAGGCACCATTGCCAGTTTTTCCCAGGTAGATTGGCTGCAACAGATATCGGCTTATTTTGCGCCCGGTTCCTTACTTTATAATTTATTATTTGTAGTCCTTATCATTTTTTTCTGTTTTTTTTACACGGCAATTATTTTTGACCCCAAAGACATTGCTGAGAATTTAAAGAAGCAGGGCGGTTTTATTCCCGGCATCCGCCCGGGGATTCATACCAAGGAATACATTGACAAAGTATTGTCCAGGATCACCTTGTGGGGTTCGCTGTATATTTCAGTAATTTGCGTTATTCCCATGCTCCTGATCAATAAACTCAATGTTCCGTTTTACTTCGGCGGGACCTCGCTGTTGATCGTTGTTGGTGTGGCCATAGACACCATGAACAAAGTCCAATCCTATTTGATTACCAATCAATACGAAGGGTTGATGCAAAAAAGTAAATTAAAAGGCAGGCTGTAATTTATGAAAGTTCGTCCTTCCGTCAAAAAAATATGCCCAAAATGCAAAATCATCAAAAGGCGCGGTGCATTGCGGATCATTTGTGAAAATCCCAGGCATAAACAACGACAAGGTTAGAGTCTTTAAGAAAATGGTTGTTGATGAGGGTAATTTCTTGATTTTCTTTTATTCAGCAATATGAAATCTTCAATCTTCAATCTTAAATTTTAGAGTCGAGGGGGGATCCAAAGTGGCGAGAATTGCAAGTGTAGATTTACCAAAGAATAAACGGCTCGATATCGCCTTGACCTATATTTATGGGATAGGACATACGTCTTCGCTGAATATTTTAGATGTCACCGGCGTGGACTGGACCAAAAAAACCGATGACCTGACGGCTGATGAAGTGACCAAGATACGCCAGGAAATCGAGCAAAATTACAAAGTCGAAGGAGATTTGCGACGGGATATCAATGCCAACATCAAGCGCTTGATGGAAATCGGCTGTTATCGAGGCGAGCGTCATAAACGGCATCTACCGGTGCGCGGGCAGCAAACCGGGACCAACTGCCGGACCAGAAAGGGTCCCAAGCGAGCCATGGTAGCAAGAAAGAGAAAATAATTGAGGACATTAACTGAGCTGCTATGAGGTAATCTATGGCAAAGGCAAAACGTCGGGTCGCCCGGAAAAAGGAAAAGAAAAATATCCCCACCGGGCTGGCGCACATCAAGGCTTCTTTCAACAACACCATTGTGACTTTTACCGATCCCAAGGGAAATGTCGTCAGCTGGTCGACTTCGGGAATGCTCGGATTCAAGGGCTCGAAAAAGAGCACCCCCTATGCCGCCCAGATGGCGGCGCAAAGTGCGGCAAAGAAGGCCCAGGAACACGGCATGCGAACTGTTGGCGTCTTTGTCAACGGTCCCGGATCAGGACGGGAATCAGCTATGCGGGCCATCCATTATGCCGGTTTTAAAGTCACATTCATTCGTGATATCACTGCTATACCGCACAATGGGTGCCGTCCCCCCAAGAGACGGCGCGTCTAATTTATTTGAAGAGGAGGAATCGCTTTGGCTCGATATACAGAGGCGAAATGTCGAATTTGCAGACGAGAAGCCACCAAGAATTTTTTGAAAGGTGATCGTTGTTATACGGATAAGTGCGCTTTTGAACGCCGTCCATATCCTCCGGGGCAGCATGGAAGAAGGCGGAAAAAGGCTTCGGATTATGAACTCCAGTTGCGCGAGAAACAGAAAGTGCGTCGTATGTATGGCCTGCTCGAAAAGCAGTTTCACCGCTATTTCAAACAGGCTGATGCGCAAAAGGGTGCAACCGGGACCAATCTGCTGCGACTTTTGGAAATGCGACTCGATAATGTCGTCTATCGCATGGGGTTCGCCAATTCAAGAGATCAAGCCAGGCAACTCGTCCGGCATGGTCATTTTTTACTGAATGGAAACAAGGTCGATATTCCCTCTATACAGCTTCGATCAGGCGATACCATCAGCATCCAGGAAGACAGCCGAAAGATACCGGCTATAGCCGAGGCCCGTGAGGTTTTGGCCCGCCGGGGGTGTCCGGATTGGCTGCAGGTGGAAAGCGAACAATTTGCAGGCGAGGTCAAGGCCGTTCCCCAACGAGAAGATATCACCTACCCGGTGAATGAGCATCTGATTGTTGAACTCTATTCCAAATAAGCATCGATCATTTCGACCTGTTTGGATAGGGCATATGTAAACGAGACAGAGCGCTTGCGAAGGTGTCATTCATGTTATTGAAAGAAAAAGATCGTTTGATCAACTGTCGGAATTGGACCAATCTGGTGAAGCCGGAGAAGCTGGTCAAAGACGACAAATCAACGCAGACCTATGGTAAATTTACCTGCGAGCCTTTGGAGCGCGGGTACGGCACGACCTTGGGAAATTCCCTGCGCCGGATATTGCTCTCTTCACTCCAGGGCGCAGCGATTGTAGCTGTCCGGATTGATGGGGTCCAGCATGAATTCAGTACCATCCCCGGGGTCAAAGAGGATGTGACCGATGTCATCCTCAATTTGAAACAAGTCCGGTTTCTGATGGAAACCGAGAATCCGCAAAAGCTTGTTTTGCATGCCAATAAAAAGGGCGATGTCCTGGCTTCGGTGATTCAGGAGAATCAGAATATCCGTATTCTAAACCCGGATTTGAAACTGGCGACTCTGGCTGAAGATCAGGAACTCAGAATGGAACTGGATATCCATATGGGCAAGTCCTATGTCCCGGCAGAGCAACAACAGCAATTCAGTGATCAGATCGGGGTCATTGTACTGGATGCCGCCTTTTCTCCGATCCGCAAGGTATCCTATAAAGTCGAACAGGCTCGGGTCGGGCAAATGACCAATTATGATAAACTCATTTTTGAAGTCTGGACCGATGGATCTGTTTTGCCGGAAGACAGCATCGCCTACAGTGCCAAGATTCTGAAGGACCAACTCAATATATTCGTGAACTTCGATGAGGAGCGGATCAACGAACGGGAGCCCGACTCCGGATCCGATGAGCTAGATGAAAATCTCTTTAAAAGTATCGATGACTTGGAATTACCGGTTCGCGCAGCCAACTGTCTGAAAAAAGCCAATTTGAATACTGTGGGCGAATTGGTCCAACAGACCGAGTCTGATCTTCTCAAGGCCAAGAATTTCGGCAGAAAATCTTTGGATGATATTATTCGGGTTCTCGAGGATATGGGCTTGGATCTCGGGATGACCCTTGACAATTTTGACGAGAAATATCAACAGTGGAAAAAAGGGAACGAGGACTATGAGGCATAAAAAAGCCGGTAAAAAACTTGGGCGGACCTGGGAGCATCGCAAGGCCATGTACCGGAATATGGCCAAATCAATGCTCGAATATGAAAGAATTCGGACCACTGAGACCAAGGCCAAAGAAATCAGAAAGCTGGTTGAAAAACTCATCGGTTTCGGACTTGAGAATACGGTTCATTCGCGGAGGCTGGCGTTCAAGGTTTTGGAAAACCGAAACCTGGTCAAAAAGCTTTTTGATGATCTCGCGCCACGTTTTTCCGATATTTCAGGAGGTTATACTCGAATTACCAAGCTTAGCCATCCCCGCCGCGGGGACAACGCCCCTTTGGCAATGGTGGAGTTTACTGTTCAGAAGACGCAGGAGGGGGCTTGAAAGAAATTTGAAATTGGAAATTGGCAAGAAAAGAATGCAGAGAAGCAGACTCGAACAACAACCGGCCGTTAAGGCCGGTTTTTTTATGGCAGAACCTGCATGATTTTTTGGATGACCGCTTGCTGGGAAATGGATGTGGTATTGATGATGACTGCATCCCGGGCCGCTTGAAGCGGGGCAGTTGTTCGGCTTCGGTCCTGTGCATCCCGCCTTTTCATCTCCTCAAGGAGTTCGTCGAAATCCGCAGCAAGGGACATGGCTTTGAGTTGCAGCCAGCGTCTTGCCGCTCGTTCTTCAGGATCAGCTTCAAGAAAAAATTTAAAAGAGGCATCGGGGAAAACAACTGTTCCCATGTCCCGCCCTTCCGCTACAAGGTCGCTGTTTTTCCCTATTTCTTGTTGAATGTGTTTGAGCTTTTCTCTGATGATCGGGAGTTTTCCGAGATTGGAAGCCCAGGCGCCCACCTCTTCCGCGCGAATCGCCCGGGAGACGGCTTCATCATTGAACAGAAGACTCGATCCTGAGCCGGCGCCTTGCAGTTTGAAGCTAAAGCCTGCGATGGTTCGGTTCAAACGGTCTGCTGTCCAGTTCCAGGCGCCATCACCCAGGGCCAGCGCCAAGCACCGGAACATGGCTCCGGTATCAAGGTAGGGGAGGTTGGTGTTTTCAGCTACTGCCCGGGAGATGGTTGTTTTGCCGACACCTGCGGGCCCGTCGATAGTGATGATCATCATTTTTTTCGTCTCCTGATCAATTTCAGCCTGTACCGACAAAGCTGCTGGTCCTATGCTTTGAAGTCTCATGTGCAGTCATGCCGTTCCGGATCAGGAGACGAAAAAAATGATCCGCTTTTATACCAGAAACTGGTATAAATTGTGCAGCAGTTATTGTTGCGGTACTTTTTAAATCGAGAGCCATAACTGTTCAGAATAATTGGTTAAATTTATTTTGGCCAACAGTGTATCAGCCCTTAAGTGTATTCCACGGAAAGTGGCCAGTGGGTGGTCATCTTCCCATGGAATTGGTGGCCACTTTCCCGAGGAAAACGCACTTATTCTTTGTCTTTCCAATCCAAAATCCGAAATCGGAAATCCAAAATCTTATAGTTGCTCCATGGCTTTGATCAGTGCTTGATTTTCAGACATCTTTCCGATGCTGACCCGAAGGAAATTATCAAGGCCATAGCTGCCCAGGGGCCTGAGGATGAGTCCCTGCTCAAGCAGGCCTTCAAAAAGGGCCGGGGCCGAACCAGGCGGCTGGAACATCAGGAAGTTGGCCTGGGAGGGGAAAACCCGGCAGCCCAGACGAGTGAGTTCCCTGGACAGGTAGGTTCTCCCGTTCTGCACCGTCTCACGGGTCGCTCCCTGAAAGTCCTGATCAGACAAGGCCGCGATCGCGGCTTGTTCAGCCAGAATGTTTACACTGAAAGGGGATTTGACCCGAAGCAGATATTCTCTGATCTCAGGGGGCATGATGCCGTATCCGACCCTCAGACCGGCCAGTCCATACATTTTGGAAAAAGTTCGCAGGATGATCAGGTTCGGCAGGTCCAACTTAAGCAAATTCTGCAGGGGTGAAATCTGATCGAGATTGTCGGCGAATTCTATATAGGCCTCGTCTAGGACCAGAAAACAGGAGGCAGGCAGCTGTTCGGCGAATTTCAGGATCTCGTCCCTGGAAGCTGTGAAGCCTGAGGGGTTGTCCGGATTGGTGATGAAAACCAGGCCGGTTCTAGCATCGACCTCTGCGAGCAAGCGCTCCCAGGGAAGGCTGAAATCCGGATTCACGGGGACCCGCCGCACGGCGACCCCGCAGAGTTTGGCCTGCAGGTGATACATGCTGAAACAGGGATCGCAGGCCAGGACCTGGTCTTTTCCTGGTCTGACCAGAACCCGCATCAAGAGATCGATGGCTTCGTCCGATCCGTTGCAGACGAGAAAGCGGTCCTCGGGTATAGCATAGAAGTCGGCCAGGGCCCGGCTCAGATCCGGAGAACCGGGCCTGGGATAGCGAAAGCCCAGAGCGGCGTTTTTTTCGATGCTGCGCTGAACCAGTGGAGAGAGGCCAAGGGGGTTTTCATTGCTGGAGAGTTTGATCACCCGGTTCAACTGATACCGGGCTTGAATTTCTGCAATGGACAGACCGGCGGCATAGGGTTTGAAGTCAAGGACCTGGGGCTGAATTTTTGGTGGTGTCTGTCTGGATTTCATAAATGCAGCGCGAACAAATCCGATCAGGTGGACAGGGTTTGCTCCAGATTTTTATCGGCATTCAGCAATTTGAAAAAAGTTCCGAGGGGAAGCAGGTCCGAACCCTTCATTTCCAGGTTCTGCCAGATCATGGCTGTTTTGGCCGTACCGATGTACTCATCATTGACTGAAATGGAGAGATCAAAGGTTTTCCCGGGCGAAAAAGGCTGCTTTCCAGGCAAAAGAAAACCCTGTTGCCCTAAAAACTCAGGTTTATAGAGTTTTAAAAGATCCTGAAGGCTCTTGCAGTTCAGTTTCATGGCAGATGTTCAATCGATGATCTTGGGGTGGATGAAGATGAGGAGTTCCCGTTTTGTTTTCTGGATATCCTTGTTTTTAAAGAGCCAGCCCACGAGGGGAATTTTCGAGACCCCGGGGACTCTGTCGCTCCCTCCGGATTCCTGAAGCTGCTGCACCCCGCCGATGACAACGGTTTCCTCATTGTCCACGATCAGTTTTGTGGTGGCGCTTCGGGTTTCGATGTCGTCCCCGGCTTCTGTTGGACTGTCGTCGGAGATTTCCAGATCCAGGATGATCTTATTGTCCGGGGTGATCTGCGGTAGAACCGAGAGGTCGAGAACAGCCTCGACATATTCTGTGGTCGTCCCGCCGCTTTCAGACTCTGCCTGGGTGGCGATCTTTGTCCCCTGAGTCATATCAGCCCTGAAATTGTTCAGGGTTAAAACCCGGGGCGAGGAGATGGTCTGCACTTGATTTTGGGATTCTCCCAATTGAAGTTGCGCGTCCAGGGTGAATAAGTCTGAACCGGAAACTTTTGAAATCAAGCCGCCGATATCCAGGGTGGCTGCTCCGGCACTGGGGAGATTGATCGCCAGATCGCCGGACCCCGTGGACGTGCCGCCGCTATTTGTAACGCTTCCACCCCAATTGATCCCCATACTGCGCTGAAATTCGTCGGTGATATAGACCAGCCTGGCTTCAATCAGGACTTGGCGTTCAGGCCTGTCCAGACGGTTGACCACATTTTGGACGGTTTTGATGCTGGTGGCGGTGTCATGGACAATGAGCTGATTGGTTCGGGCATCGGAGTTTAATTTGCCTCTTTCCGTGAGAAAGGACTGCAGCTGCGGTTCAAGCTCATCCGCCGTGGTATAGTTGACTTGAATGTATCGGGTCATCAGCGGAGCCGATTCTTCTTTACTTTCCTGTTTGTCTCTTTGCGCGAGTATTTTCTGGGCTCTTTGCTGCGATTCCTTAATTTCCTGTTCCTGTTCCTGGTTGTATTTGGCATAGGACATAATGCGCAGGATATTGCCCTGCTGAACTTCTTTTTTGAGGTTCAGTTCCTTGAGGACAATGTCCAGGGCTTGGTCCCAGGGGACATTCTGCAGATGCAGGGACATTCTGCCGGAAACGTCCTGGCCCAGTACAAAACTGTATCCGGCCACCGCCTCGATCAAGCGCAGAATATGCTCGACCTGGGCATCCTGCAGATCAATGGAAATGGGTTGACCGGTGTAGTGCTTGCCTGTTTCTGCTGTTTGAGGTTCGGCAGGGCCCGCTAGGTCCGGGGCTTGGTTTTGTTCGGGGATGGGGCCGCTGCGAAGCGCCTGTACACTCTTCTCTGATTGGTCCTTCTCGGGAGTGTTTCCCTTTTCGGCGGACCTGTTTGCAATACGCAGACGCAGTTTGTTTTGACTGCGCTCAATATGGATGGGACTTCGGGTCCGAGTCTTGAGTTCAAGGACACCCCCTTGAGGACTGTTTTGCAGCAGCGCGCTTTTGACTGAGGTCTCAAATTCCTGAAGGTTGAAAAGTTTGACAAATTCGGCCGGGATCTCAAGGTTCGGAAACAGGAGTTTGATTTGAGTGCCTGCAGAGGAAAGCAGTTTGTAGTCGCCTGGAGCAGTGGTTTGCAGGGTGATCAATTGATTCTTTTCCCGGTCTTTGCTGAAGAAAATATCTTCAAGCAGGACATCTTTACGGTCTGCCTCTGATTGGCTTGAACCTGCCCCAGTGCTCGTGCCCTCCGGAGGCGCCGGTTCCAGAAAAAGCCTGACCTGGGTCGGCCGGGGCCGGGATACCAGAAACCGGATCTTTGTATTCACTGCAAAGCGCAGGGAGTCCCATCTGCCCTCACTGTCAAGAGCCGGTACGGCCTGAAGTCTCTCAAGCAAGGGATACATGTCGGTCTCGGGAAGCGTGCATTGCGGTATGGCCGGGAAAAAATCGAGGCTGAACATGGGGTGCTTGTATTCCGGGTTAACCCGGGTCGACTCCATGACCGGGATATTGACAACAATCCTGCCTGCATCACGCTCCAGCACAACAGCGGACAGCTCCGGCTGCAATCCGGACGAGCCTTGGTGGGATGCGTCTGCCGGGGACTCCGGGCTTGCCGTGAGGTTCTCAGGGGCCTTGACCCTCGATTCACCGCCTTTTCTTAAGGCTTCGGCCCCGGTGCAGCAGCTGAGGCTTGTGATGACAAAAAGCAGGATCAGGTACCCAAGGGCTTGCAGAATATCCCGGTGCAACGATTTTCCTTTGTATTTGGGGTCATCCATCGGGCTGTTCCCCCTGTTGGTAAAGTTTTAAGATGGTGTCTTGCTTCATTTTTTTGCCGAAAGCGTTGACGACTGTTTCCTGGATGACCACTGTTGTCGAAGTGATGGCCGTGACTTTTCCCTGGCGCCGGCCGATAGAGGCGCCGGGCTGCAGGATGTACCCCTTGCCGTTTGGCAGTTCAACCATGGCCCGTCGTTGTCCGTTCATCCGGCTGAGGATGCCCACCAGTTTGAGCTGACTCGGCTGTACCCGTTCCAGAGGGCTTAAGGTTCGTAACAGTTCGTCTTCGGGACTGGGCTCAGTCGGTGCTGTCTGGATGATTGGATGAAAAGGATCCGGCTTTCCATTAGGCGAATACATAAAATCCGGGGGCTTGGTCCATTCCGGCGCTTCTGCCCGCGCGGTCGGGGCTGATGCAGCCAGAAGAGCCGGCGCTAAAAAAGCTGTCAGGAGTACACAGCTTGCGCTGCAGAGAATCAGGCCAAGGAGTTTCTGAACCCTGACTGGAGTTCTGTATGGAGGGTCTGGCCTTCGTCCTCGGCTCCAATCCTGGATTCTGCCCCGGGGAGGTGTGTCTGCTTGTCTATACACTCTGAAAGAAGACATACTGTGTACTATTCGTAAAGGCCGGGTTTGTTCTCAAAAAAAGCGACGATTATTTCTTTTTCCGGGCTTCCAGTTCCGCCTCGGTCAAGACCCGGTAGAGAAATATCACACAATTTGCCGAAAGATAGGTTTGGTTTTGAATATTTTGCAAAGGTCGTAACTTGACGTTTTCCAGAGTCACCAGTCTGTTGAGCCGGGAGAGCCTGCTGAAAAAAAGCATCAGATTATGGAACCGACCGTTGATGTTCAGGTTGACGGACCGGGAGACGTAATATTCATGATGTTTTTCCTGGCCGGGGGCGAAGAGCAGGAATTCAATTCCCTGTTCATTTCCAAGGACTTCGATATCAGAGAGGAGGGTTTCTATGTCGCTGTTGCTTTTGGGGAGCAGGTTTCGGGCAAAGATTAATTCTTGCTCCAGACTTGCGAATTCTTTCTTCAACTCGGGCAAGCGATTTAATTTCCGAGTGAGAACAGGAATGGTTTGATCGAGATTGGCAATTTCCTGCTCCAGTTGCTTGACTGTGTTTTGTTGGGGGAGGAAAAACAAATACCAGTAGCCGAGTAGAAGAAGCAGCACTGCAGCTATGGCGATGAGCCATTTTTGCTTTTGGCTGAGCCCTTCCAATTTATCAATGATTGCCTGTCTATTCATCCTTGTCTCCGGCTACTTGCTGAAAATCGCCATTGATTCGACATCGAAAGGCCACCAGATTGTATTCTTCGATTTTTTTTTGGCTGGTCTGGTGCAGAATCACGTCCTGAATATATGGCGAGGTGCGGAGTTTTCTGACATAGTCGGCAAAAACCTGGTTATCCAGAGCCACTCCGGTCAAATCAATATGTTTGGCCTGGTTTAAATCCAGGGATTCAAACCAGATTTTGTCCGGGGGCAGTTTGGAAGCAAGTTCATCCAGAAAGCGGACCGGGCGACTTTGTTCCGCTCGAATAAACTTGATAGCCTGAATGTAGGCCTGAAGCTCTTGGGTTTTTTTCTCAAGTTGATTGAGGGTCCCGATTTTTTTTAACAACTCCAATTTTTGAGCGGTTTTCTGCTCCTTCAGTTCCCGGGCGGTCTGAGCCTGATGTGAAATCCAGCGCTGAGTGAAACTCATGCCAATGAACAGCAGAATGAGCATAAGCGTAAAAAGAATGAGTTCTTTTTCAACATTGGCCACTCGAGTGCGGCTTTTTTCAGGAAGCAGATTGATTGAGATCATAGAACAGAACGCAGGGCCAAGCCAGTGGCTACGCAAAATTGCGGTCCACAGCTTTGCAGATAGTTGTGATCAAATTGGCTCTCACTCGTGCTGATTTCTTTCCAGGGATCTAAGTAGTTGACTTCCAAACCAAGAAAAGCAGCAAGACTGTCGGCGAGACCAGGGATCAAACTCCCGCCTCCGGAGAGATACAGGCTTGAAATTTTGTGATCCGAGCCCTTGGTGTTTCGGTAAAAATGGATCAGGCGCTGAATTTCTTCAGCCCAAGTCGAAAAGACGTCATCCAGTTCCCGGTTGATTTTTCGCCGCATTTTCAGATCAAGATGGTGAAAGCCGTTCATTTTAAGGCTTTCTGCCTCATGCTGCTTTAAATCCAGAACAGAACTGAGGCGCTTGGTGATGTGCTGTCCTCCAAAGCCGGCATCTCGGATAAAAGCCGGATGCTGGTCGGCATGAACGCAGAAGATACTTTGGATTCCCCCGATATCCAATAGATATACAGCCTCTGATTGATGTTCCGGGTAGTTGAATTCAAAACAGTTATTGAGAGCGAATCCGTCGACATCGACAATCATGGTGCCCATTCCGGCGTTGTCGATGGTTTTTTGCAGTTCAAGCACCATGGATTTTTTACTGGCTACCAGCATGATATTGCGGGTGTTGTCCGAGCTTCCCGGTCCGACAAAGTGATAGTCGATGAATACATCCTTGATTTCAAAAGGGATGTTTTGACTGGCAAGATCGGTGATGTCGAGCTGTTTTTTTTTCGGCTTCTTTGGTATCGGCGCCTCAATGTGTTTGATGATCACCGAATGACCCGCCAGGGAAGTAATAACGCTTCTGTCGCGGAGTTCCAGATCATTGAACATGGTTTTCAGATTGGCGGAGAGGCTGTCGTCTTTTTTCCGGTCTTCGGCCGTCCAGCATCTTCTGGCCATTCTTTCCAAGACAACTGTGGACCGTTTGGGCTGCAGACGCACAACTTTTGTCCAGTCATATCCCAAGTCGAGACCACTGACAGCTTTTTTTCCAAAGAATTGAATGCCTTTCACCTTCGTTCCTCAATGCGTGCGAATCAAATTTCAGCTTTTGTCCTCATCAACGCTCTTGGGCCGAAGTGTGAGAACCGGCATTTTGGCCCCTTTCACGACTTTTTCCGCCACGGAACCGAAGAGTATTCTGTCGATACCCTTTCGACCATGCGTGCCCATGACAATGAGATCCATGCTGTTCGAATCCGCGAAATCCTGGATTTCTTCGGCGGCGTATCCGGTGAGGACTTTCCCGCTGACCTGCGCTTCGCTGAAGTTTTCTTTCAGAAATTTGTCCATGGTTTCCTCGGCTCCTGAGATGATTTCACCCACAAAGTTTTCAATGGAGCTAGGAGCAACCTGGAATCCAATATAATGGGCAAGAGTGGGAGCTACGTAAATGACCTGGATTTCAGCCTTGAAAGCCTTGCCAAGCGTTTGGGCATAGGCAGCGATTTGCGGGCTGTATTCCGCGAAGTCAACCGCACAGAGAATTTTTTTTATTTCAGGCATATCCGCCCCCTTTTGAATATTGTTGCATGAGTATTCTTTGACCTCGTGAAAAAAAATTTAAACTATTCTTCAAAAAAAATCAAGGGTCTGCCATTTTAAAACGATTTTCCCGGGAATCGTTTTATTTCAGGGTCCTGGTTGATTAATATATTGAAATATTTTTAAAAACATTCGGTGCTCACCGGCCTGCAGTTTCAGGAAAGACTCCGGACCCGGAGTTTGCGGTGGATCGCCCGGATTAAGGGCTCAAGTGTCCGGACCTGAATGGCTGATATGGGAATCGCTTCAGGAAAGATGTTGCCAAGACGGAGCTGTGTTGTTGGCTCAGTCTTGTCCCATTTGTTCAAGGCCAGGATCCGTGGGATTTCATGCAGCTGCATGTCTTGCAGAATCTGCAAAACAGCCCGGCATTGGTTCTCGACTTCCTGGTGCGAGGCGTCGGCTACCTGAACGAGGATATCGGCTGCTTCAAGCTCTTCGAGTGTGGCCATGAAGGCCTGCCGAAGATATTCCGGGAGATAGTTTATAAACCCAACGGTATCGGTCAGAATGACCTCGGTTCCCTCAGCAAGACGCAGCCTTCGATTTGTCGGATCCAGGGTGGCAAAAAGCTTGTCTGCGGTATAAATCGTGCTGTTGGTCAGGGTGTTCAGCAAGGTGGACTTGCCTGCATTGGTGTATCCGACCAGGGCTACAATGGGCAGACCGGCCTTGGAACGTCTGCCCCGGGTCGCCTTACGCTGCTTGCGGATTTTGGATAATTCCTTATGCACCCGGGTGCGTCTGGCTTGAATCCGGCGCCGGTCCATTTCCAGTTTGGTCTCTCCCGGACCCCTGCCGCCGATCCCTCCGGCCAGGCGGCTCAGGGCCCGGTTCTTCCCGACCAGTCTGGGAAGCGTGTAATCCAGTTGAGCCAGTTCCACCTGGAGTTTGCCTTCTCTGCTGGTGGCATGTTGGGCGAAAATATCCAGAATGACCTGGGTGCGGTCCAGGATTTTCCGTTCGGTGATAGCGGCCAGATTGCGCATCTGGGCCGGAGTGAGTTCACAGTCATAGACCAGGGTCGAGGCGCCGGACTGCAGGGCCAGAACCTCCAGTTCAGCTAATTTGCCTTTCCCCAGGATATGTTTGGGATTGATGGCGTTCACTCGTTGAACAAGTGTTTCCGCAGGCACTAAGCCTGCGGTCAGCAAAAGATCCTTCAATTCGCGAAGGGATTCGGCCTGTTTTTTTTGGGAATGGGGGGCGACACTGACAAGGAGGGCCTTTTCTTTGCCGCTTGCGGACAGGAGTTCGGAGTGACGGCTCAGTTCGGATTCCAGGGCTTCGATTTGGGCGGAAAAGTCCGTTCTGTTTTTATCCCAGGGGAGCATATCTGAGATCAGATACGGATTTTTGCTGCGGTTGGAGGGGAGCAGATGGGCCCATTGAAACAGGTGCGGTTCTCCACCGGGGAAGACGGTGAGGACCGCTATGGAATCGAGGCGAAGAAAGACCAGATCCATGAGATCTTCATTGGAGAGCCCGCCTGCCCCCAAATGGGTATGAAGAAGGCGCAGGCCCCTCAAGCGACCGGATGTTTGTCGTTGTCTGCCGAGTTCCGGAATCACGATGCGGTCCCGGTCCCCGACAATGACCATTTCCGGGCGTCCTTGCCGATTGATCAAGAGCCCAATCTGCCGCCCGAGCAACAGGCTCAATCCAGTGATTTCTTTGGCCTGCTCAAGGCTGTACCCGCCCGGTTCGGTATACCTCCGTCCATAGAGCCGGGTCAGGCTTTTTAGGTGACTGGGTTTCAACCCTCCAGTATTGCCGAAAATTTTGTAGGCTATCTGAATACCTCTTTTTGATTGAAGATTTAAGATTTAAGATTGAAGATTGAATATTGCAGAAAACAGATTGACGATTTATGATTGGAAAATGATAAGCATGTTACAATCCTCCTCTGCAGCAATTTTCACTTTTCAATCTTCAATTCTGAAAGCCCTTTGGTGATGAGGGCGTCGTAGCGGGAAACCAGGTCAAAGGTTTTGACCGCCATTTTTTGTCTGAATGCCAGGCTGACTTGGAAATGATTGTTTCGACACTCCTGGACAAAGGCTGGATAGTCTTCAGGCGAGGGGAGGACAAGGACGCTGTGGTAGTTTTTGGCGCCGGCCCGGAGCAGGGTCGGGCCGCCGATATCAATTGCTTCCACCAGGTCTCCCGGAGCGCTGTTTTTCTTGAGGGCCTCCGCAAAATTATAGAGATTGACGCAAATGAGATCAAAGGCTTTGATGTCCAGCTCTTCCAGAACGTGCATATGAGAAGGCTGGTCCTTGTCCGCCAGAACCCCGGCATGAATTCTGGGGTGCAGGGTCTTGACCCTGCCTCCCAGAATTTCCGGAAAAGCGGTCACATCTTGGATTGAAGTCACTGCAAAGCCGGCCTCGCTGATCGCTTTCCAGGTGCCGCCGGTTGATACAATTTCGATATTTTCCCGGGCCAGCGTTGCACAAAGCTCCCTGAGTCCGGATTTGTCGGTCACGCTGATGAGCGCCCGTTGCATCGGCAAAAAGTCCATAGCTGTCACTCCGTCTCCGGCTAAGATTGAAAATTTGGGGATCCTTCAAAAGTACTTTAGTATCAAGGTGATCTTTAGATATTTTTACAGAATTTTTTAAGATTGACAAGTTGTAGGCAAAATTGGAAAAGGTTTCTGGTTTTTAATTTCCAATCACAAAATTTCACGATGGAATACAAGATGGATAACTTGCAAAACAATACAGTGACCCTGGTTTTAGGCGGCTGCCGGAGCGGCAAGAGTGCGCACGCTCTGTCCCTGGCTGAGAATATCAAGGGCAGGCAGAAGATATTTGTGGCCACCAGCGTGCCCAGGGATCAGGAAATGCGGGCCAGGATCGATCGGCATCAAGAGGATCGCGGCCCGGACTGGCAGACCGAAGAATGCCCGCTGCATTTGAGTGAAAGCATCATGCGAAACAGACCGCAGGCGGATGTCATGCTCATCGATTGCCTGACGCTGTGGGTGTCCAATCTTCTGGAGAAAAAAACCGAGGAGGCCTTCGTTGTTGAATCTGTTCAAGGCCTGCTGGCCTCCCTTGATCAGCAGGGGTGTCCCCTCTTCATGGTGAGCAACGAGACCGGAAGCGGGATCGTTCCTGAAAACCGTCTGGCCAGATTGTTCCGGGATGTAAACGGTTTTGTCAATCAACAGATGGCGGCTCGGGCAAATCGAGTCATCTGGATGGTAGCCGGCATTCCGGTCTCCATCAAGTAAGAGCCGCAAAATAGTTGACGATCGGGTTTGCTCACCCCGCTTGACACGGTCTCTCTTTTGCAGTAATCTCACCCAAATCATGGAGAGTGGCCGTGCAGAGCATTTTTTGATTGGAAGGCCACGCAATCATATACCTAAGGAGGTCCACATGGAGAGGCGATTGCAGGAATTGGAGCAGGATTATAAGACGGGGAGGATCACCAGGCGCCAGTTCATGGCTCAGGTGACGGCCCTTGGCCTGGCGGCGGCGGTTTCCCCGGCTCTGCTCTCAGGCCGGGCTGAGGCGGAGACGCCCCAAAAAGGCGGGACATTCAAGCAGGCTCTTACCGGGGGGTCCACCACGGACTCTCTGGATCCGGCCACCAACACCTCCAACCACAATATCAATGTCAATTTCCAGCTCCGAGACTGTCTCGTGGAAATCGACCACACCTTTCAGCCTGTTCCTGAACTGGCGGAGAGCTGGGAGGCAACGCCGGACGCCAAGGTCTGGACATTTCAATTGCGCAAAGGGGTCGAGTTTCACAACGGGAAGACCATGAGCGCCGAGGATGTGATTTATTCCATCAACCACCATCGGGGCGAAGAATCCAAGTCCGCAGCCAAACCCTTTTTGGAGAGCGTACGGGACATTAAGGCGGACGGCAAATACACGGTCATCTTTGAGTTGGACAGCGGCAATGCCGACATTCCCTTTATCATGAGCGATTATCATCTGAAGATCGCCCCGGCCGGCACTCAAGGAGAGGAGTGGGAAAAAGGGATCGGCACCGGCGGTTACATGCTGAAAAACTGGGAGCCCGGGGTGCGATCCTATACGACCCGCAATCCCAACTATTGGAAAGAGGGCCGGGCCCATTTCGACGCGGTGGAGACCCTGGCCATCACCGATCCCAATGCCCGGACCAACGCCCTGAAGACCGGTCAGATCAACGCCATGGACCGGTGCGAGTTGAAAACGGCCCATCTCATGAAGCGGGCCCCCGGGGTGGTGCTCAGCGCCATTACCGGAACCATGCACCGCACCGTGCCCATGCTCACGGACCGGGAGCCCTTCAACGACAACAACGTCCGACTGGCCATGAAATACGCGGTGGACCGTCATGATATGGTGGACAAGATCCAGCGCGGATTTGGCGAAGTCGGCAACGATCACCCCATCTCGCCGGTTAACCGGTATCATGCGAGTGAGCTGCCCCAACGGGAATACGATCCGGACAAGGCCAAATTTTACATGAAAAAGGCCGGCAGACTCGATCACACCTTCAAGCTGCATGCCTCCGGGGCCGCGTTCGGCGGGGCGGTGGACGCGGCGGTCCTGTACAAGGAGCACGCTGCCAAGGCCGGGATCAAGATCGACGTGGAGCGCGTACCTGCCGACGGCTATTGGAGCGATGTCTGGATCAAGGTGCCCTGGTGCATGTGCTACTGGAGCGGCCGGCCGGTTGAGGATATGACCCTTTCCGTGGCCTATGCCGCAGATGCCCCCTGGAACGACACCCTCTGGAAGCATGAGCGCTTTAACAAGCTGCTGGTCGAAGCCCGGGCCGAGCTCGATTCTGACAAGCGCGAGGAATTGTATACGGAAATGCAGCGTATCATCAGAGATGAAGGCGGGGTGGTGGTGCCCTTTTTCAACCAGATCGTGGAGGCCAATACGGACGACTTGGGACATGGGCCGGTTTCCGCGCACATGGAAATGGACGGCCATAAAAACAGCGAGCGCTGGTGGTTCAAATCCTAAATCGGCAGCGTTCTGCCGTCATACAATCCGGGGCTGTTAAGGCAGCCCCGGATTTTCTTTTGATGTTTACCGTTTTGTATTGCACACATAAAAAACACTGCGTTCAGCACTGTGGAAAAAGGTGACAGGGAACGGACGCATGCTTGAGAGAAGGATTGACCATGAATGCTGACAACCAGTCGGATCACAAACTCAGACTCCGGAACCTTCGCTCTTCTGATTATCAGGATATCCTGGAGATTATGGAACGAGTCTATCGGGTTATGGGTGAATACTGGAGTGAGTCGGAGTTTGCTTCGCATCTGGCCCGTTTCCCCCAGGGACAGATCTGTATTGAAGATCATGGCAAGGTGGTGGCCGCGGCTCTCAGCCTGATCATCGATTTTTCCAAATACGGGGAGAACCATACCTATTATCAGGTGATCGGGGAAGGCCACTTAAAAAAGCACGATCCGGAAGGGGATTATCTGTATGGCATTGAAGTTTTTGTCAATCCGGACTATCAGGGCATGCGCCTCGGACGGAGGATTTACGATGCCCGAAAAGAGATCTGTGAAAACCTGAATCTGAAGGGCATTCTGATCGGGGGCCGGATTCCGGGGTACCATAAAGTGGCCCAGGAGTTGACTCCACAGGAGTATGTGCGCCTGGTCAAGAGCAAGGAAATCTATGATCCGGTCTTGACCTTTCAGTTGGCCAATGATTTTCACATCAAAAAGCTTATCAAGGGCTATATGCCTGAAGACAGAGAATCTTTGGGTTATGCCGTGCTGCTGGAATGGAACAATATTTATTATGAAGACCGGGTCCCACTCATGGGGGCCAAAAAGACCTATGTCCGGCTGGGGGTGGTTCAATGGCAGATGCGGCTTTTTGCATCCTTTGAAGATTTTCGCCAGCAGATCGAGTTTTTTGTGGACACCGTAGCCAGATATCAGGGGGATATCATTTTGTTCCCGGAATTGTTCAATGCCCCCCTTATAGCAAAGTTCGATCAGAAGAATGCCCCGGAAGCCATGCGTTCCCTGGCGGAATACACCGAACCCCTGCGCCGGGAACTTGTCAATATGGCCCTGTCTTACAACATCAATATCGTTTCCGGGTCCATCCCGGAATATGTGGACAACCGGCTGTATAATATTTCCTTTCTTTGCCGGCGGGACGGGACCTGGGACAAGCAGTACAAACTGCACATCACACCTGAGGAAATCCAGAGCTGGGGGCTGAAGGGGGGAAGCGAACTCAGGGTCTTTGATACTGATGTGGGCAGGGTGGGCATTTTGATCTGTTACGATATCGAATTCCCGGAACTCAGTCGAATTTTGACGGAACAAGGGATGAACATTCTCCTGGTGCCCTATTGGACAGACACCAAGAACGCCTATCTTCGGGTCCGACGCTGCGCCCAGGCCAGGGCCATTGAGAATGAATGCTACGTGGCCATCTCCGGCAGTGTGGGGAATATCCCCAGAGTGGAAAACATGGATATCCAATATTCCCAGTCCGCGATTTTTACCCCGTCGGATTTTGCTTTCCCTCACGATGGCATCGCGGCCGAAGCCACACCGAATACGGAAATGACCCTTATCGGGGATCTTGATCTCGATCTGCTCAAAGAGCTTCGGGAGCAGGGCAGCGTCTGCAATATGAGCAACAGGCGGCTGGATCTGTACAATCTGTTTTGGGTCAGAAAGTAAGCATGAGTTTTCCTTTCCGGGATCGAATCCATCCACCGGGGCCAGATTGAGGCCTCCCCATGTTTGTGCAGTATCTAAAAAGGAGGATGGGACACCCGTGATTATTCAAACCGAAAACGTCTATAAAACTTTTTACGGCGCCGAAGATATCCATGCCCTGGTGGATGTCTCCACAGAGATAGAGCGCGGTGAAGTGGTGGTGGTCATCGGGCCGTCCGGTTCGGGGAAATCCACGTTCCTGCGCTGCCTGAACCAGCTCGAAGTGGCCACCAGCGGTCATATATTTATCGACGGCACGGACATCATGCACCCCAAGACCAATATCAATAAAGTCCGGGCCGAAGTGGGCATGGTCTTTCAGGCCTTCAACCTTTTCCCCCACAAAACGGTTCTGGAAAATGTGACCCTGGCCCAGACCGTGGTTAGAAAGCGCTCCAAAAAAGAGGCCTTGAACAAAGCGGAAGGCCTGCTGAATAAGGTGGGCATCGGCAATAAAGCCGGGGTTTACCCGGATCAGCTTTCCGGAGGACAGCAGCAGCGGGTGGCCATTGCCAGGGCCCTGGCAATGGATCCGAAGATCATGCTCTTTGATGAGCCGACTTCAGCCTTGGATCCGGAGATGATCGGCGAGGTCCTGGATGTGATGAAGACCCTGGCCAAAGAAGGCATGACCATGGTGGTGGTCACCCATGAGATGGGCTTTGCCCGGGAAGTGGCCAATCGGGTGATCTTTATGGATGAAGGGGCCATCGTGGAAGTGGGCAGTCCGGAGCATTTTTTCCAGGATCCCATCCACGATCGGACCAAACTTTTCCTCAGCCAAATCTTATAGGTGTTTGGGCGGAAACGCACCCATCTCCGTCGTTGCTGCAAAAATTTGAAATCCTCATGTATTGGAATACACTGCGGTTTCAAATTTTTTTGCGCCTCGGATCTGGGCACGTTTTCACCCAAACACGAGCGCATGCCTTGGCATCCATGACGAAGGAGTTCGAAAAAACGTTGAGGTCGATCGACTTTCCGGCATTGATGTGAGATGGATACAGGGATCTGTATATGGGGTTTGGGGTAACGGGATATGTCCCTCGGAGGGGACTTCAGGGGAAGGTGGATATGAGGGGCCGTTTTCCCCATACAGCGAATAAAAAAGCGCCGTCCGGCGCTTTTTTATTCGGAGACCAGGCGGTCGACCACGATGGCGATGATCACGATTCCCAGGCCGGCTTCAAAACCAAGTCCGGGATCGATCCAGGACAGGGATCTGAGCACGGTCTGTCCCAGGCCCTTGGCCCCGATCATGGCCGCGACCACGATCATGGACAAAGACATCATAATGGTTTGATTGACCCCCATTTTCAGGGACGGCATGGCCGCAGGCAGTTCTATCTTGAAGAGCATCTGCCGCCAGTTGGCTCCGAAGGCGTATCCCGCCTCCAGGAGCTCTTCCGGGATTTCCTTGAAGCCCAGATAGGTCAGCCTGACCGCAGGCGGGGCCGCGAAAATAAAGGTGGCCACCACGGCCGGAACCCGGCCCAGCCCGAAGAACATCATGGCCGGGATGAGATAGACAAAGGGGGGAATGGTCTGCATGAAATCCAGGATCGGACGGACAATGAGGTAGACTATATTGTTGTGAGCCGCGAGAATGCCCACCGGAATCCCCACGAGAAGGGCCAGGACGGCCGCGGTCAGGACCAGGGCCAGGGTGAGCATGGTCTCTTCCCAGAGTCCCAGGTTGAACATGAGCAGAAAGGCCAGGGCGGTGATCAGACCGTATTTCCAGTTCCGGATCCAGGTCATGAGTGCCCCGGCAAGGAGCATGAACAACAGGGCCGGTATGTTCATGAACAAGGCGCTCAGATTGTTGGCGATGAACAGGATGATTTTGGAGAGAAAATTCAGTACAGGAGCAAAATTCTCCGTGAAAAAGTCAATGCCTTTTTCCACCATGTCTCCAAGGGGAATTTTGGTCTGCAGGACCGTTGTCAACCAGGTGTAGATTTCTGCAGGAGAAGCCACGTTCAACCTCCGGCATGTTCAATCAAATGAGATGTTTCAATGGGTGTCTCCGACCGGGGAAAGAGGTCGCTTCCCCGGTCGGCTCTTGTCTTGGCGTCCTGAGAGGGACCCTTTCAGGAATGGCGTTATTCCGGCTTTAAAATCCCGGATTTTTCGAAGAAAAATCCGGGTTAGAACCGGTCCTTGACTGCTGCAAGACCGTCTTCGCCGTTCAGGGTCTGCACCCCGTCCAGCCAGGGCTTCACCTTGTCCAGATTCTTTGCGATCCAGTCATGAGCGACGTCTTCCGGGGGATTCTCTTCATAGGTATAGCCCATGATCCATTCGCTCTGCCATTCGGGCTGGATCACGAACTGCTTGAAAAATCGGGCCAGGTTGGGGGAGTCTTTTTCCAGGCCGGCCCGGGCGGCGGTGTCCACATGGGATGCGTCAG
This sequence comes from Desulfohalobiaceae bacterium S24, assembly GCA_011389765.1. Taxonomy (GTDB): domain Bacteria; phylum Desulfobacterota; class Desulfovibrionia; order Desulfovibrionales; family Desulfothermaceae; genus JAABTT01. Next base: position 31,119 of record JAABTT010000014.1, read on the forward strand.
GATCGCCCCAGATCCGTTTGGGGTCCTCCGGATAGGCCAGATCCCAGGCGATGTTCATCCAGTGCGGTTCCCAGCCCAGAAACACGATCCAGTCATTATTCTTGGCTGCTTTTTTGACCTGGGAGAGCATGCCGGCCGTACTGCTGGGAATCATGTCCCAGTCGCCAAGGCCGTAAGTGTCGTTGTCAATGGCGTCGATAATGACTTTATTGCCGTCATTGCCGGGTTCGATTCCGTATACTTCCGGAGTTCCGTCGCCGTTGAGGTCAAACTTGTCCCGGAATTCCGGCTTGTCCAGATCCTCCAGGGATGTGACCCCGGCCTCATAAACATACCGGGGAACGGCGTTGCTGTATTTGGTTTCATTGAGATTGGTGGCCATGAGGGTTATGGATTCTTTTTCCATGTAGGGATCGACATAATTATTCATGGTGGGGAGCCAGGTGCCGAGGAAGGCGTCCAGCTGGCCCATGGACAAGGCCTTGAAAATGGCCGGGACCTGAAGCTGGGTGATTTCGACCTCATAACCCAGGGCTTCGAGAATCTGGGCCGCGACTTCGGATTTCACGGTCACGCCCGGCCAGTTGACCGAGCCGAACTTCACGCTGTCCTGCTCCGCCAGAGCACTTCCGGCAAAGATCCCGGAACACATCAGAAACGTGATCATAATAAAGGTGCTGATGATTTTTTTCATGGGAAAATCTCCTTTTAGGTTTAGGATTGCTATTTGCTATAAACCAGAGCCGCAGAAATGTATATCCAAGAATGCGTCTGCGCATTCTTGGATTTAGATCATTTCAGCCAGTTCCTTCAATAAGCTGCTCCTGGGTATGACCCCGGCCAAGCGGTTCTTCCTGTCCAGAACAGCCAGGGGAATGCTGGTCCGGGCCGCTTGGGCCACAAGTTCATCCACCCCGGTGTGCTGGTTCACCGTGATCATATCCTTGCTTACAAGGTCGAGCAGGGCGACTGCTTCGCCTTTGTCGTCGATGGCGCTGCGCAACATGTCCCGGTAAAGGACCCCCAGCGGGTTGTCCTGATCATCGATGACCAGCAGGCCAAGATAATCCTGATCCCGCATTTTTTCCAAAAGAGACACGGGATCGTCGTCAAGGGTGCAGACCCACTCCTCGGGATCGGATACAAGATCCCGGGCGGTTTCCCGCTTGGTTCTGGATATGGCGCTGACAAACTCCGCCACATAGGCATCGGCCGGATGCATGACAATATCTTCCGGGGTCCCGATCTGGACAATCCGTCCGTCCTTCATGACCGCGATGCGGTCCCCGAGTTTGAGGCCCTCGTCCAGGTCGTGGGTGATAAAAACAATGGTCTTGTCCACGATGCGCACCAGTTTGAGGAATTCGTCCTGCATCTGTTTGCGGATCAGTGGATCCAGGGCACTGAAGGCCTCATCCATGAGCAGGATTTCCGGATCGCCGGCCAGAGCTCTGGCCAGGCCCACCCGCTGCTGCATGCCCCCGGAGAGCTGCTTACAGTATTTGTCCTCCCATCCGGATAAACCGACCAGTTGGATGGCTTCCCTGGCCTTTTGCAGCCGTTGTGTCTTGGGTATTTTACGTATTTCCAGGCCCAGCGTCACGTTCTGCAAAACGGTTCTGGTGGGAACCAGAGCAAAATTCTGGAAGACCATGCCCATTTTTTCCCGGCATAGGGTCCGGAGGTCCCTGCTTGTCATCCGGGTGACGTCTTTGCCCTGGATGACGACCCTGCCGCTCGTGGGCCGGATCAATCGATTCAGACAGCGTACAATGGTCGATTTGCCGCTGCCCGAGAGCCCCATGATCACAAAGACTTCGCCCTTTTTGATTTGGAAATTGGCTTTGTGCACCCCGACGGTCAAGCCGTATTTCTCCAGGATCTCCTCTTTGCTCAAGTGGACTGTGTCCAGGGTTTCGAGAAGGGAGTCCGGATCCTTGGGCAATTCGCCGAATATTTTCCAGAGGTTTTCACAGACAATGGTCAAATCCCGGCTGCTATTCTCGTGAGGGTCCATGGGCTGCATCATGTCTTGTGGGTTTGCCCTCGGGCAAAAATTGGATTAAGAAATTTTATCAGTCGGAACGCTATAAATCTGTTCAGTATTTGACCTTAGACCAAGTTGCCGAAATCGTCAACATATTTTTTTGAATGCTGAATAACTGATATATTCGAATACCTTGTCTGAGACTGGGTCTGAACAAAGACTCATATTCTGAAATCAATCCAAAAAGGAAGGCAAAATGATCAAAGAGGCCATTGTCCGGATTGCACAGGGGGATGATTTACATGAAGGAGAGATGCGGACGCTCCTGCGCGAGATCCTCCAGGGCCAGGCGACACAGGCCCAACTGGGGGCATTGATCACCGGCCTGCGCATGAAAGGGGAGTCCGTGGCTGAAATTGTGGGAGCGGCCAGGGAAGTGCAGGCTGAATCTCTGCACATCGACCTCAAGGACTGCGGGGTGAACATTGACCGGGGGGAAATCAATATCGAAGATGAGACCCTGATGAACACCTGTAAATTGGGAGAAGACTGTACCAATACCTTTAACGTCTCCACAGCCACGGCCCTGGTGGTAGCCGGAGGCGGCCTGGAGGTGGTCAAGCACGGCTATCGAACGGATTCCGGTTTTTGCGGTAGCGCCGATGTCCTGGAGTCCCTGGGGGTCAATCTGGATATTTCCCGATCCGACGCCCAGCGTTGCGTGAGCGAGACCGGGATCTGTTTTCTCTACGCCCCCCTGTTTCATATGGGCCTGAGCCATGTAGCCGGTGCGAGACGGGAGATCGGGATTCGAAGCATCTTCAATCTCATCAGCCCCCTGGTCAACCCTGCAAACAGCCAATATCAGGTCCTTGGCGTGTACCGTCCCGATCTCACGGAAAAAATGGCCAAGGTCCTGCAGGCTTTGGGCCGAAAAAGCGCCTATGTGTTCTGCGGGGAGAAGACTCTGGATGAGATCAGCATCTGCGGCCGCACCCGGATAACCCGCCTGGCCAAGGGCAGCATCGAGACGAAGGACGTCTCGCCTGAAGATTTTGGTCTGCAGCCAAGGGGGTTGCAGGATATCTCCGGAGGCAACGCCCTGGAGAACGCCGGTATCATTCGGTCGATTCTGGAGGGGGAAAAAGGGCCGAGGCGGGACATGGTGGCGGTGAACGCCGCGGCCGCCTTTGTCATTGCCGGGATGGAGGCTACTTTTCAAGAGGGGATCAAACGGGCCGGAGCCGTTCTCGATTCAGGAGAAGCCGGCAGAAAGCTCGGGATCGTGATTGATTTTACCCGGCAGTGCGCCCCGTTTGTGCGCAAGGAGCTCTAAAAATTTTTGGTCACCCCCTCCGTCATTCCGGCGTAGGCCGGAATCCAGACTGAAAAAGCTGGACCCCGGCCTTCGCCGGGGTGACGGAGAAAGAAAAATCAAGTTTCATACGAGAGATTCCTGATCAAAAAGCGGATGAGATCAGGTAAGACACGGAATGCATAATCCTTTTCCAGACGTTCGGTCATTTTGTGGGCGTCGCGGCCCCTGGGACCGAGGTTGATCACCGGCGCGTCCAGGGCCTGGACAGCCTTTAGGGGGATATCGTAAACCGCGCCCCAGCCCGGGATATTTCGGGCCACCCGTTCCAGCTCCTCGGTTTTGAAATCACAGCCTGCATAGCTCAGGTCGCAGATCCCCCCGAAATAGACCGCTTTTTTGAGCGGAGTCCCATGGCCTGTCAAGGCGTAGTCCTGGAGCCGGACCACCGCCTCCTGCAGGGCCCGCTCTTTGGGAGAGTCTCCCAGGCTGGTCCTGGGCGGCAAAAAAGGGGGCAGCAGCCCGGCGATCACGATCGGGTCCTCGTCCTGTCTGAACTCCAGGAGCTTTTCCACCAGAAGAAAGCCTCGTTCCCGGACATCCGCGTCTTCGGGCAGATCCTTGGCATAATCGGCCATGACCCGGTCCAGATTGCCATCATAAGCAGCCTGGATTTCGGCATACAGTTCTTCATAGCGGAGCACCCGAACCTGGATCGAAGACTGGGCGCCGCTGTAGCCGAGGGTTTGCATCTCTCGATAGGACACATTCAGTCTGGCCTGGGTTCTGGTGACCGCTTCCCGGGCCAGATCCGTCATTTCCTTGAGGACGGTGCTTGGCGTCTTGGCCAGGGCGAAGTAATTGAAGTAGGTGGCCGCCCGGTCGGGCAAGGTCACGGAGTATTCCCGGTGGCGGAGTTCCAATCCCAGACCGAGGGGCGGGGCCGTGACTTCGCCGTGGTCGGCATCCGATAAATCAGGATTGGCTTCGATGAGCCGCTGCAGATTGGCGGCCAGAAGAGAGGCGCTCAAACCCTGGTAGTAGTTTCCGGCGTGGGATCCCAGACCGAGGATATAAAAAAACGGGAGCAGCTTCCCGGTGGTGCCCAGGAAGACCATCTGCTCCCGGGTCCCGGGACTGCCGGCATCCGAAGGCTCGGTGTCGATGACGCAGGCAATGTCCAGATCCAGCTCCGGGCTGCCCTGGTGGAGAAACTCCACACCCTGGCGCATGCCCGCATTGTTGTTTTCTTCGTCGCCCACGGCCAGCAGTGCGATGTTGACCTCGTACAGGTCTGTCTGCCGGGAAAATTCTCCCAGGAGATCCATCTCCAAAGCCAGCCCGAGTTTCATATCCATCACGCCCCGGCCGAAAAGATATTCCCCGCTTTCCAGGTCCTGCCGGGCTGCGTCAGGCAGTTGGACAGCCCCGAGTTTCGCCGCCAGTCCCGGGGGGTCAAAGGCCAGTTCTTTCAGAGCGCCGTAATTGTGCACAGCCACTACATCGAAATGGGCGATGAGCAGGATGGTCTTTCGGGTGGGCCGCGCAGCCTTGACCAGGGCGAAGACCGCCTCCAGGGGATGGGGAATGTCCGGGGGCTTTTTCGTGATCAGCTGCAGATGGGCGGGATGGCTTTGGAAATAGGGCCATTGTTGGAATTTGGCATGGATATGCCGGGCGATTCGGACTTCCTGGTCCGTCCCGGTGATGCTGGGCATGGCCACCAGTTCCAACAGGTCGGCTTCGAGTTTTTGAGCTCGGGTCTTGGCGTGTGATCTGTTCATGAGCTGCCTTTTGCAACATTTCCGTACTGCCTGCATTCGAGAAGCTAAGGGCAAATATATTCTTCGTCAAGCCTGTTTGAGCGGGCATTATTTGTGTTCTTTGAGCCATCGCCAGGGCGGCATATTTTCCGGAATTTTGGACCAGATGCCGCTTTTGGAGCGCTCCGCTTGGGTTTGGACGGCATTGAGCCTCCCGCACAAGGCGGCCTTTTCGCAATAGGCCTCCTGAAGCCAGGCCCAGCCCTCACGCAAGAGCTTGGCATTGACGCTTTCCGAATCACCGGGGAGAAAGACCAAGGACCCCCTGGTTCCGCTGCCGACGTTCTGGATCGTGACCTGCTGCTCCTTGAGGAGATCAAGGAAAAATTCATAAGCCGCCTCGCCGAATGGTTCGTTTAAATCCGGAGTTCGAAGGCCGTAGAGCGAGATCTTGCGCTGTTTCCCCTCCTGTTCCAGCACAAGGGTCCGGGAGTCGGGGATCTCGACAACCCGGCCCTCCCAGGCGGAAGCCGGCAGCGGGAAGCAAAAAAGCGTGAAGAAGAGAAGCAGGATGGAGATGCTGCTTCGCTTCTGTCCTGAATTTCGATTTTCCATAGGCTCATTCCAGAAGCGAAGCAGCCTCCTGATCCAAAACCCAGATCAAGTCCCCTTTTTCCGGGAGGATGCGTCCGGCCGGCAAATCCTGCAAGCGGTCCTGAGCCACACATTTCACGGTCTTGGCTTTTTCCTGGCCGGAAACCAGGAAGACCCTTTGTCTGGCCTTGTTCAAAAGGGGCAGGGTCATGGTCAAACGGTGCACATCCGGATCCCCGCCTTTCACCGGAATGATCAAGCGTCTTTTTTCATTGACGCCTCTGTGCCCCGGAAACAGGGAGGCGGTGTGACCGTCTTGACCCAGTCCGAGAAAGACAAGGTCAAAAACCGGAAATTGGCCTTTTTTGATAGCAAAAAAGTCGGTGATGGTTTTCTGGTAGAAGCGGGCCCCCTGCTCGGGAGACAGCAAAGCGGGCATGGGATGGATCTGATCCGGAGGCAGAGGGACTTTTGTCAGGAAGTCCTTTTGAGCCGCACCATAATTGCTTGCCGGATCATCCGGCCGGACACAGCGTTCGTCAACCCAGAAGAGGTGGGTTTTCTCCCAGGGGATATCCTGGATATAAGGCTCTCTGGCCAGGTATCTGTGCATTTCCCGCGGTGTGGAGCCTCCGGAAACGGCCAGGGTGAATCTGCGTTTTTTCTGAATAGCATCCTGGGCAACAGTTCTGCAGATTTCAGCCCCGGCGGCGGCCAGCTGTTCCCGGTTTTTTTTGATCATTACTTTCATGTGTTCAGGTTAGCAGGCGATTCCCGGCAAGTCAAACTGGACGTAAAAAAAAGATGCTTTTTGAGCACTCCTGGCGACAGGCGGCACTCCTGAAGGACCCTTTTTGGAGAGTCGTATTTTTCTTGACTTCCGGATCAAGACATACTGTACTCAGGTGATTGATCATTTTATTCCAGGGTGTTTCATGATACCAAAACCTCTGCGCAGCAGGCGCCGGACTTTACAGGCTTCACCATGGATCCTCATTGGATCGGCGGGCATCCTGTTGATCGTTGTGGTGGTGCTGGCCGCACAGAATTACAGCCGTGAAAAAACGTATATGTCCCGCATTCTGAGTGAGAAGGGGGCGGTGTTGATCAAGGCAGTGGAGGCCGGTGCCCGAACCGGCATGATGGGCATGATGTGGGGGGAGCGGCAGGTGCAGCGACTCATCGAAGAGACCGCCCGGCTGCCCGATGTTTTGTATATGAGCATCCTCGACCCCCAGGGCCGCGTTCTGGCCGGCAGCCGGAGTGAAATAATCAACTCCCGGATGCCTCCTGGGTTTCTGGAAGGCCTCCACCCGTCCGAAACCGTCAAGTGGAGATTTCAAGACCAGTCGGACCAGCCCCGGGCATTTGAAGTCTACAAATTTTTCAGACCGATGGCCGAGCACGGTGGTCGAATGCAAGAGCACATGCGCCGGATGAAGCCCAGGAGCAGTATGATGCTGGGTTCGGGCCGGGATTGGATCAACTCCTCGAGCGCGGATCAGGAGCGGATTATCGTTGTGGGTTTGGATCCCAAACCCTTTGAAGAAGGCCGGCGGGAGGATATCCGCAACACCTTGGTTATTTCCGGTGTATTGGTTTTGTTGGGCGTCGCCGGGTTTATTTCCATGTACTGGTTGCAGGGCTATCGTGCCGCCGCCAGATCCCTGCAGGACACCAGCGCTTTTGCCGACCAGGTGGTTACGAGCCTGCCGGTGGGCCTGGTCGCCACGGATAAAGACGGGAAAATCGCCTTTTCCAACAATGCTGTCGAGCGCATCACCGGGCTAGATTTTTCCCGGGCCAAGGGTCAAGAGCCGGACAGTATTCTGCCGCGCCGGTTTTTGGGATTGAAAGATTCCTTGGACCGGGGGGAATCGATTGTAGAAAAAGAGATGGAGTGTCGATTTGCCGGGGACAATACTGTTCACGTGAGTGTCAGCGCCTCCAACATTATGAACGAAGAAGGTCAGTTTGTCGGGCAGGTGGTCATTCTCCGCGATCTTGGGGAGGTTCGCCGCCTGCAGGATGAAGTCCGGCGTAAGGAAAGGCTGGCGGCCATTGGCAGCCTGGCCGCGGGTGTGGCCCATGAAATTCGCAATCCCTTGAGTTCCATCAAAGGCATTGCAACGTATTATAAAGGCAAATTCGCAGAGCATAGCGAGGATCGGGATATGGCCGGGGTCATGATTGAGGAGGTGGATCGCTTGAGCCGGGCCATCAGCGAACTCCTGGAGTTCGCCCGGCCGGCGAGGCTGGATCTGAAGCCGACGAATATGCAGGAACTCCTGGAGCATTCGATCCGATTGGTGCAGCAGGAAGCCACAGCAAAACAGGTCGAAATTGAAGTGCTTCTCAGCGAGAATTTTCCGGAGCTGCTTGTCGATCCGGATCGGCTGACCCAGTGTTTTTTGAACCTCTACCTCAATGCCCTGCAGGCCATGGAAGCCGGGGGGAGGTTGACGATTGCCGGTTCGGTCAAGGACAGGGAATGGGCTGTGATTGAGATACAGGACAATGGACCGGGGATCACCCCGGAAAACCTCACCAAGATATTTGATCCCTATTTTACCACCAAACCCAAAGGGGCCGGTCTGGGACTGGCCATCGTGCACAAGATCATCGAAGCCCACCAGGGAGAGATCACGGTGCGCAGCACTCCCGGGGAAGGGACCGTTTTTTCCTTAGGCTTCAACTTTCAAGCAGCTTTATGAATACTCCACTGCACATCTTGATTGTGGATGACGACCTCAATCACTTAAAAACCCTGCAAACCATCGTCATGAGCTGGGGCTATCGCGTCTTTGTGGCTGATGACGGCGCCAAGGCGGTTGAAGAGGTCAAAGAGCGGCCCTTCGCCCTGATTTTGATGGATGTCCGGATGGCCGGCATGAGCGGCCTCGAGGCGCTGCGGCTCATCAAGCACTACAATCCGGCCATCCCTGTTTTGATCATGACGGCCTATTCATCGGTTGATTCAGCGGTTGAGGCTCTAAAAACAGGGGCCTATGACTATTTGACCAAACCGCTGGACTTCGAAGCGCTCAAGCTCAGCCTGGACCAGGCCCTGGAACAAAGCGGCCTGAAGAAGAACAAGGATGCAGTGCCCTCCAAGACGAATTCCGGGGATGCCTTTGATGCAATTATCGGCCGGAGCCGGCCCATGCGGGAACTGTTCGATCTGATGGCCATGATTGCGCCTTCCGAGGCAACGGTGTTGATTGTCGGGGAAAGCGGAACCGGGAAAGAATTGATCGCCAAAGCCGTTCATCAGCACAGCCGGAGGAAGGACCGCCCTTTTGTGGTGGTCAATTGCGCGGCCCTGAGTGAAACCCTTTTGGAATCAGAGCTTTTCGGCCACGAGAAAGGAGCCTTCACCGGGGCGGACAAACGCCGGGAAGGGCGTTTTAAGCTCGCGGACAGCGGAACTGTCTTTCTTGACGAGATCAGTGAAACCTCGCCGGCCATGCAGGCAAAACTGCTGCGGGTCATCCAGGAAAGGGAAATCCAGCGGGTGGGCGGTGAAGAGCCGATGCAGGTGGATGTCCGCATCCTGTCCGCCAGCAATCGGAACTTGGAGGAGGAGGTCAAGAAAGGGACCTTTCGCGAAGACCTCTTTTATCGTTTGAATGTGGTCACGCTTTCCATCCCCTCCCTGCGGGAACGCCAGGAAGATATTGCCATGCTGGCTCAGCATTTTCTGGAAAAGTACGCTGCTAAAAATTCCAAAAAGGTGCAGGGTTTTTCCCCCCTGGCCATGGATATGCTGCTCAAATACCCCTGGCCAGGCAATGTCAGAGAACTGGAAAACACTATTGAACGCGCCGTGATACTCCTGCCGGACGAGCACATCACAGAGAAGGAACTGCCCTCGAATATTACGGATTCCTATGCCGAAAAACAGGAGTGGATCCTGCCGCCGTACGGGGCAGGAGGCGGCCGCCCCCTGGAGGAGGTTGAAAAAGAGGCGATTCTGGCAACACTTGCAGACTGCGGGGGCAATAAAAGTGAAACCGCTCGCAGGCTGGGCATCAACCGCAAGACCCTGCACAAGAAATTGAAAGATTACGGGATCGATTGAAGGGCTGTGCTTTTCCCATATAGAATTTTCGATTGCCCATTTTCGCCCCAGGTCCTGAGTTGCCCAGGACAAAAGTGCGGCATTTTGTATCACATTTTTTTCTGCCTTCCGAGCACTCAGGGCGTTATCATAGAATAATTTGTTTTTAAATGCTATTATTTTAAAATGTTACAGAAAAAAACATTCGTCTGCTCAGCTTTTGGCCCCAAGCTTGCATCAGGGTTGTCAAGGAACAGCCCCAGGCCGGCCATCCGGGGTATTCCGGGAAAGAGACCATCTGTAACATTTTACTTCATGGAGATTTTTATGAAACGCACAATTTTTATACTCGCGATTTTTGCGGTCCTGTTTGCAGGGGCCGGACTGGTTGTGGCCCAGCAGCAATCACAAGGCGTCGGTCAAAGTGCCGCGCAGCCTTACGGGCCGCCTCAAGGGCAGGGCTGGTTTTGTCCCTGGGACGGCTCCGAATATGGTCGGGGGCCGGGTAGGATGCAGCAGGCCAGAGCCGACCAAGGCGGCTATGACTTGGGCCGCGGAAAGATGCGCAACTGGAACAATCAAGACTGCCCCAGAGGATCTGGCCTGCGCCAAGGCTGGTGTAATCGCGGTTCGGGCAGGGGGGCCGGTATGATGCAGGGCTTTGATGGTCGCGGCACGGGCTCCGGCATGAAGGACAGAGGATGGAGCCAGGGCCGTTCCGGTTCATACAACGGACAACAGCCAACAAATCCTCTGCAGAAAGACACGGCCCGGGATCTTGCCGAGAACTATGCGGCCGGGAACCCGAACCTGAAAGTCGGCGAAGTCACTGAACAGGACGATGTTTTTGCGGCGACCATTGTCACCAGAGACGGTTCTCTGGTGGAAAGGCTGGAGATCGATAAAAAAAGCGGATGGATGAGACGGGATTATTGAAACGCGGAACGCGGAACTCGGAACGCGGAACGCGGAACTCGGAACGCGGAATGCGGAACGCGGAACTCGGAATGCGGAATGCGGAACTCGGAATGCGGAACTCGGAATGCGGAATGCGGAATGCGGAATGCGGAAATCGGAAGGCGGAAGGGGCAAGGAGCTATCCCTCTAAATCTCTTCTACCTTCCCAACCGTGAACCGTGAACTGTGAACCCTCTTAACCTCTTCATCAACATAGCTGATGGAAAGGCCGACGCCCACTTCCTTGAGCTTGGCGACACGGGACAAGGCGATCTTTGAGGGGAGATCCGTGCAGTGGCAGGCATGGATATTTTCCGGCCGGAGTGTTTTGAGATAGTCAAGAGTTCCCTTTAATTGGGAATCAGGGGGGTTCTGTTCACTGTAAAAATTCAGAGGGTTCTCCTCGCCTTCGGCAAAAAAAAGATGTGAGCTTGAATCTCGAATAAGCTTATCATGGATACGAAAGTGAAGATTGCGTGCATGGACTCACTCGTGTATGCTCTGCCTGGTGACAGCCGGCTTTAGCTTGCCACTGCCGGGGATCAGCTCTGTCGATTGAGGACTCTTTGGCTGTCTTTTCAGAGCCGCAGCATCAACTCAGCAACACCCCCGGAAGCATAATAAAGATGAACACGAATTCTCTCCCTTTGGTGATCACCGGAGCCTCCGGCTTCATCGGCAAGCATGTCCTGCTTGCGGAATACAGAAACCGGCCCCTTTTCTGTATTGCCCGGCGGTCCCGGCAGGAATCGAACATCCCGGCTGATCCGAACATCACCTGGATCACGGTGGATATTTCCAACCAGGATCGGGTTCAGGAGGTCACGGATTATATTCTGCAGCACGGGGGCGCCGGGTATGTCCTGCACCTGGCGGGCTACTACGATTTTGACAATCAGGAACACCCGGCCTATGAGGCCACCAATGTCCGGGGCACGGAAAACATGCTCAAGATGGCCCGTGCCCTGCAGGTCAGGCGGTTCATCTTCTCGAGCTCTCTGGCGGCCTGCAGTTTTACGCCCGAGGGTGCGTATCTTACTGAGAACAGTCTGCCTGATGCGGACATCCCCTACGGCCGAAGCAAAAAAATGGCCGAAGCCGTCATTCGGGAGTATTCCGGCGAGGTCCCGTGTTCCGTGGTCCGCCTGGCCGCTGTTTTCAGCGATTGGTGCGAGTATCCGCCTTTGTATTCGCTCTTAAGAATGTGGTCTACCCTGGGGCCGATGTCCAGGGTTCTGCCCGGAAAAGGCGAATCCGCTCTGCCCTATATCCATGTCAAGGATCTGATCGGCCTTTTCAACCGCATCATTGAGAAGAGCGAGAAACTCCCCGGCTTTGGAGTCTATCTGGCTGCTCCGCCCAGGAGCGTCACCCATTTGGAGCTGTTTCAAACCGCCACTCATTATCTGTACAGCCGGGAGATCCATCCGATTCGAATCCCCAAGCCTCTGGCCGCGCTCGGCATGGCGCTCCGCTATTTCCTGGGAAGACTCCTGGGCCGGGACGTCTTTGAGGAGCCCTGGATGGCGGCCTATATCGACAAACAATTGAATGTTGATCCTTCGGCGACCTACCAGCAGCTGGGCTGGCAGCCGAAACACCGCCGGCAGGTCCTGCGGCGCCTCTTGTTTCTCACTGAGAATATGAGCAATTATCCGAACAACTGGAAGATGCGCAACGAGGCCATGCTGCAGCGGGTGGCCGTGCGGGAGAATATCCTCATCTATGACCTCTTGCATGACCTGCGCCCCGTTATTTTAGACGAAATCGTCACGGAGGCGATACATCCGGAAAAAAGCCATATTTTCCCCAACTATCAGCAAAAAGAAAAGCGACTGCTCCGCTGGTACATCGCCCTCAATTATCAGCTTCTGGCGGTGACCATTCGCAATCAGGACCGGTCCATGATCCAGAATTACGCCCAGCAGATCGCCTCCCGGCGCTTTGCCGAAGGCTTTGCTGTCAGGGAAATCCAGGCCATGCTCATGCTGATCGGCGAAACAGTCAATAAATATCTGGCCAGGCAGCCGGATTTCTTCAATTATCAGGACCTGGACAATTTTATCAACCTGACGGTGCAGTACATGGCTGATGAGATTGAAGACAGTTATGACGAGCTTGCATCCCGGCCCCCGGGGGACGTCACCCGGGTGGATGACGTCCAGGACCTTTCAAATAGCGAAGTCTTGAAGCAGCTGGTTCATCAGCTTGAAGAGATCGGCGGCGATCCCTTGGAGAGCGAATTCGATCACGGAAACAGCTGAGCGGCTAGCCTTCATCGGCAGAGGCCAACAGGCAGTGCAGCAGGACATTGGCCCCGGCCTCGCAGTCTGCCCAGGTCGTTTTTTCCACTTCCACATGGCTCCGACCCCCGATGCTGGGTACGAAAATCATGGCCGTGGGCGCGATTTGGTTCATGTAGCTCGCGTCATGCCCGGCTCCGCTGACCATGCGCAGACCGGAGTATCCCAGGGCCTCCGCCGTGTTCAGAACGCGCCGCACCAGCCGTTCTTCAAAGGGGGAGCGGCCCACGCGCCAGGTCTCCTCGATCCTGATGGGACAGCCCCGTTCCCGGGCGATGGAATGAAAATCCTGCTGCAGGTCCTCCCAGGCCCGCAAAGCCAGGTCGTCGTCCCAGGAGCGGACGTCCACGGTGAAATGGACCCTGTCCGGGATGATGTTCCGCGAGTTGGGGTGATTGTGGATCTCCCCCACCGTGGCCACCATATTGCCGCCCATTCTGGCGGGGAGTTGGTTGACCTTGAGAATCATTTCAGAGGCCGCGCACAGGGCGTCGTGCCGCCCTTCCATGGGGGTGGGGCCCACCTGATTGGCTTCGCCTTCCAGATAAATATCATACCAGTGCAGACATTGGATGCCTTTTGGGGCGCCGATGGTTTTGCCTTCCCGCTCCAGGATGGGTCCCTGCTCGATATGATATTCATAATAGGCGTGGACCGGGAATTTTCTGGCCGGCAGGCGGCCCCGGTAGCCGATGCGCTCCAGTTCCTGGACAAAGGTCTTGCCCTGGATATCGGTCCGCTGGTAGGCCCAGTCCCGGTCCAGGGCCCCGGCCCAGACGCCGGAGGCGATCATGGCCGGGGGAAAGCGGGAGCCTTCCTCGTTGGTCCAGGAGACGACGGTTAGAGGACGTTCGGTTTCAATGCCGTTTTCATCGAGGGTGCGCAGGACTTCCAGGGGCCCCATCACCCCGAGAATGCCGTCGAAGCGGCCGCCTTTGGGCTGGGAATCGATGTGGGAGCCGCTCATGACCGGGGACAGGCTGTTGTTTTTGCCGGCGCGCCTGCCGAAGATGCTGCCCATTTCATCGATGCTGATCTCCAGGTTTAAGTCTTCCAGCCAACGCAGAAAAAGGTCCCGGGCTGCTTTGTCCTCATCGCTCAGGGCCAGGCGGTGCACCCCTCCGCCGGGAGTGCCTCCGATTGCGGCCATGGTTTCCAGGCTCTCCTGCAGCCGCCGGCCGTTGATCCTTAGATTCGATCGCTTCATGTCTGTCACTTGTTTTGAAGGAATGAGGGGACACATTGTGTATCTCTCGCCTTCCAGTTGTAGGTTGACAAAAAATCTCCATCCTATGCAAAAATGTAAAATGACGCAAACTCTGGACTTCATCTGAATTGCCGCGTAGTATCGCATTGGCAGCAATCAGACTTGAGTTATTGAAGGACGTCCACAGTTATTGTCAGTGGTGATAGAAAATTCAATTCTATGAATAATATAAGAAATGGCGTCTGCGCCATTTCTGATAAGGGAGGTCAACATGATTGTCAAAAAATTACACGAAGTTCCTTTTGCCGATACCACGGGCTATGAAAAGGTCAGCAAACAGGTGGTCCTCGGTCCCGAAGACGGTTCCAAAGAGATCGTCCTGCGCTATTTCACCCTGGAACCCGGAGGGGCAAGTCCCTACCACAGCCATGACTTTCCCCATCTGGTCAAGGTGGAGCGCGGCAGCGGAGTGCATCAGGACAAGGACAAGAAGCAGACGCCGGTCCAGGCCGGGGATTTTGTCTTTGTTCCGGACAATGAAGTCCATAATTTTTTCAATGTCGGCAGGGAGCCCTTTGAATTCATCTGCATCGTGCCCGGCCGCGGGGAAAGCTGAAAGAAGCCGACGGGCTGTTCATCGGTAAGTTTTATACAAGTGTGCAGATATGTTCGAGCATGGATGGGTAGGCTGTTTTCATGGCAATAAGGACTTCCGGATCCGGGATGTTCAAAAGATCCAAAAGCTCCAACGGAAAAGATCGTAAGCGATACTCAAGGAGTTCGCCGTCAAACACACATTTTTTGGATGCGGCAGCAAGAACGATCTCCCAGTCGACTTTATTGGATGAATATATCGTTAACACGTCGAAGACATCTTTTGGCTCGTCCCTGCCAAAGAGTGCACAGATCTTATTGGCGGCAATGTTTTCCAGGTTGTCGAGATGAAATCCCTGTGCATTGTGGACATTCTTTCCGTACCTGAAGACCCTGTCATTTACCAGGTCGATGCTGAGGGTATTCCGGACTGTCAGGCGAACAAAATCGCGGGTATCAGCCAGGATTTGAACTTGAAGGGATTCACAGCTGAATCGATCCAGCAAGTCCCGCACCTCATCGCGAAACAGGTTGTTTGCGCTGGTAAAACAATCCAGATCATCAGAATAGCGCTTGCCAAAGTAAAAACGGTGCAGGCAGGTGCCGCCGGTGAGATAAAATAGGGTATCTTCTGCAAAAATTAGTGAGAGCACCGTATCCTGAAGTGCGTAAAGTGTCTGAAAATTTATATCCGCCATTGATGCTCCGGAACCAAATCAAATTTTCCCAAGAGATTTGCTGCCACAAGGCGGAGGCGTTTTCTGTCTTTGTTTCGTTTCAGTTCCTGCTGCAGAAAGTGCTGAAGCCTCGATTCAGGAAACAGGATTCGCAGAAATCGTGATGGATGCCGGCTGTTATTGATGATCTTTGAAAAAATGAAAATTTCAAAGCCTGGTTCTTGTCGATCCAGCCGGTCAAGAAGGTTTTCGGCGGTGAGCCTGTAATCACCCCAGAAACACTCTTGAAGCACAGTTTTTGCATAAGGCAGTCGTGGATCTGTCATCGTGGCGGCCTTCCAGCCTAAAGGTGTGGTTTTTTGACGGAGCGTAACCAAAATAGCTGAGCATGGAAGCCGAAACAGGTAAATCCTATTAGCCCCCGCTCTTTTTGGCTTGAAATCCGCAATCCCTCAGTTCATCCAGCAGCAGATCCCGGTGGTCGCCCTGGATTTCAAGTCGGCCGTTTTTGACCGAACCCCCGGAGCCGCATTTTTTCTTGAGCTGCTGCCCGAGGGCTTTCAGTTGTTCGCCATGTAAGGGAAGGCCGCTGATCACGGTCACGCCTTTGCCTTTCCGGCCTTTGGTCTCCCGGGAAATTCGAACATTCCCGTCTCCCAGGACTGTTTTGGCCTTTCTGCTGCAGGTGCAGCCGCTGAGCGGCTGCCCGCAGCCGGGGCAGAGGCTGCCTGTTTCCGTGGAATAGACCGGGGAGGATTTTTTGTTCATGTATACTGCTCCAACTTACCTTTTTCAGAATTCTGTCATTAAAGTCTGAGGACAATCAGTCTTTGTTTCAAAAACCAAAATTGGATCAGTATAATTCAACGTCTTCTGCTGAGTTGTAGACTTCAATATTAAGCTCTTTGGCCACTGGAAGGGCCTTGGCTTCAACCATGGGGGAGATGATCATGACCCTGGAGATCTTCCGCTTATGCAACTGCTCGTAAAATCGAGCCTTGCGCTCCAGGATGTACATTTCCGCCTTGCTCACGGATGATTTGATTTCTGCGACAATCAGGAAGCCGTTTTGAATGATCAGGTCCAGTTCAACTTGGTCCGGACGGCCAAAGACCTGGCCTGAGTCATCAAACTCCGTGACGTGGAAGACCTCGACACCGGCAAAATCTTCAAGGATGCCCTTTAACGCATTTCGAAAGGCCTGCTCTGTGTTCAAACCCCAACGGGCGCCCAAAGCGCCGATGGTTGTGTCGTGCTTCCGAGACAAAGCCTTGATGTCAGCAAGCATCTCGTGGATAACTTTTTGATTTTCCTCCCATTTTCTGTCATTTTCCTTCCATTTTTCGACCTGTTCACGGTGCCATGTATCGTTTTCCTTCCATTTCTCGACCTGCTCGTCCCATTTTTTGTCATTCAGTTCGAGTTTTTTGAATTGTTCATGCCATTTTCTGTCATTTTCGTTCCATTTCTCGACCTGCTCATCCCATTTTTTATCATTCAGTTCGAGTTTTTTGAATTGTTCATGCCATTTTCTGTCATTTTCGTTCCATTTTTCGACCTGTTCACGGTGCCATGTATCGTTTTCCTTCCATTTTTCGATCTGTTCATGATACCATTTATCATTCTCCGCCCATTTTTTATCCTGCTGTTCCCGGGTTTCGCGCAATTCATTCAGGATACGGTCGAATCTTTCATCAGTCGTTTCTTTGTCTGCGAAGCGCCGTCGAGAGAGACGCAGGATCAGTTCCTGGACTTCAGGGTCGTTTTCTATGATCCTGGGCAGTTCTTTGAGAATAAGCTCACGGATTTCTTTGGTCTCTTGCATAATGGGCTCCCATTGTATGCGTGCTTGGCCGGCGCATGGGCGTCCTCCCGGCCAGACGGTTCGAGGCATCAGTGTCCGCCCCGAAACTCGTCTATCTGTGCTCCATGGTATCCAAAAGAGCAGAAAATGCAAACGCCTTTCCGGACAGGGTCTTGTGAAGAGGCATTTTGATTGACGTACAGCTTTTCGGACAGCTATACTGTTTGCAAGATTCGTCTGCAGCAAGAGGAAAACCAGAGGCAGTCCCTGCTCTTGAGGCACCAAATGTCGCAGGCCTATAAAAATTTGTAAAAAGACGATTGAAAGGATGGACCGGCAAATGGATCTTTTGATCAATATCGATATTGTCCTCGATGTCTGTGCAGAGCGCCATCCGCATGCCGAAGCGTCTGCTGCCGCCCTGCAGCACTGCCGCAAGCAGGGGGGACGGCTGTGGCTCTATGCCGGCAGTGTTCAGGGTCTGGAAACTGGCCTCTTTCAAGAGCTGGCCCGGCAAAAAGCCGAAGATCCTGATGTTTCCAGAGACCAACTTCTGGAGCAGAGCCGAAAAATGCTGCAGTCCTTTGCTGCAGAGATAAACTGGCTGGCGGCCCTGGCTGCTGAAGGGGATGTCTTTTCCGCACCGGATCCTGCAGGCGAGCAGCTGATCCGGGCTCTGGACCGCTTCCCTGCTGAGAGCGCCAGGCTGCTGACCCGGGACCGGAGGCTCCTTAAGACCTATCCGCAACAGACCATATCGCCGGACGAGTTTTGCCGTCTGCCCGCAGCCGACCCCAGTATCCCATTCGTAGACCTGGGGGCGCAGCAGGAGGCCATCCGTCCCGAGCTGGAGGCGAATATCCACACCGTCCTGCACCATGGCCGCTTCATCATGGGCCCGGAAGTAGGGCAGCTGGAGCAGAGACTGGAGGCCTTCACCCGGACCCGGCACTGCATCACCTGTTCCTCAGGGACCGATGCCCTGCTCATGGCTTTGATGGCCTGCGGCATCGGGCCGGGCGACGCCGTGTTCACCTCGCCGTTCACCTTTTTTGCCACAGCAGAGGTCATTGCCCTGCTTGGCGCAACTCCGGTTTTTGTGGACATCGACCCGATCACCTTCAATCTTGATCCGGATAAACTTGAATCCGCCGTTCAGGGAGTACTGAAGAGCGATGCCTCTCTTTATCCTCTGCCTCAAAACCAGAACAGCTCAAGACCTCAGCAGCTTAGAGCCAAGGCCGTCATCCCCGTCGACCTCTTCGGCCTTCCGTCGGACTACGACCGGATCAATACCATCGCCGGGCAACACGCCCTGTGGGTCATTGAAGATGCGGCCCAGTCCCTGGGGGCCACGTATCACGGCCGCCAGGCAGGCAGTTTGGGGCATATCGGCTGCACCTCCTTTTTCCCGGCCAAGCCCTTGGGCGGCTACGGAGACGGCGGGGCGGTGTTCACTGATGACCAGTCCCTGGCCAGGGACCTGCAATCGATCAGGGTGCACGGCACCGGGAGCGATAAATACGACAATGCCAGGATCGGGATCAACGGCCGGATGGACACCCTGCAGGCGGCGGTGCTTCTGGCCAAGCTGGACATCTTTCCTCAGGAAATCAAACGACGGCAAGAGGCGGCCGAGCGGTATTCAAAGCTTCTCAAGGCAGGGCTGCAGACCCCCTGTGTCCCTCCGGGCCTGAGCAGTGTCTGGGCTCAATACGCTCTGCTGGCCCGCAGCGGCGAACACAGACAAAAGCTTCAACAGGCGCTGCAGGCCCGGAATATTCCTTCCGCGATCTACTATCCCAAGCCCTTGCATGTCCAGAGTGCCTTCGCCTCCCTGGGCTATCAGCCTGGCGACATGCCGGTGAGTGAGGACTGCGCCGAGCGGATTTTCAGTGTGCCCATGCATCCCTATCTGAGGGAAGAGGAGCAGAATACGGTGCTGGAGTGTCTGCGGGAGGGGATGCTTTAGGCGCTTAGCGCTACATTTCTAGCAGAGATAAAAAGAAATGTGTGGCTCCGAATCAGTTGCAGTTTTTGTGAAAGAAATTGGAAATTGGCAAGAAAAGAATGCAGAAATGCAGAGTGTTGGATAAAGCCTCATCAAATTTCGAATTTATAAATCCGAAGTGAACCTGGAACCTTTGGGTTGCGGGCGTAGCCAGCTTTGGAGGGGAATGAACCATGAATTCCAGAGATCAGGATATTCGTTGGGAGCAGCGATTTCAAAATTTTCTGAAAGCCCTGAGCCAGTTGCGCAAATTTATAGACAAAGGCGAACTGTCGGAGCTTGAAGAACAAGGTTTGGTCAAGGCCTTTGAATATACGTATGAACTCGCCTGGACCACACTCAAAGATTTCTTGGAGTATCAAGGTCAGACCGAAATCTATGGATCCAGGGACACGATCCGGAGAGCTTTTGAAGTCAATTTGATCAGCGATGGCCAGAGCTGGATGGATATGCTGGAAAGCAGAAATAAAACCTCTCATACGTACAATGAAGAGACAGCTCAGGAGATATGCCGGGCGGTTAAGGACGTCTATTTTCCACTTTTTGAGCTTCTCCGGGAAAAACTCAACGGCTTACGCCAAGATTGCCTGAAGCAGGACACATAACATGCCATTTGGTCTCAAAGAAGAGACAGTCGCACGGATCAGCAATATATTGTCCAAGTATGCCGAGGTTGAAGAAGCCATTATCTATGGCTCCCGGGCTAAAGGGAGTTTTAAGCCCGGGTCGGATATTGATATATCTCTGAAAGGCCAAGCTGTTGATTTGCATGTGCTGAATAAAATCAGTCTTGATTTGGATGAGTTGCCCATTCCCTATACAATTGATGTTTCCATATATGAGCGAATCGATAATTCAGAGTTACGCGACCATATAGATCGAGTCGGCAAGCTTCTGTACAAGCGGCAAGAAAGAGAATAAGGAAGAATATAGCTTGTCCCGGACCCCGATCCGGGAGCCGAGATCCAGGAGAGGGGGTACGATTCCGTCATTCCGCCGGAATGACGGACAAGAGGATGAGGCATCTGAAGAACTGAAAGTACTCAAAAACTGGATTATGATTCGAAAATTTTGACTTAGTTTATTCTTGACTGAAGGACTCAATGACGATGAATTGGAGGACAGGCATGGAAACAGTGAATGTTCATGAGGCAAAAACCCATCTTTCACGCCTGCTGGCCAGAGTTTCAGCCGGAGAAGAAATTATTATTGCAAAGGCAGGTAAGCCCATTGCACGATTGACTTCATGGGGGGAACCCATGCTGAAGAGGATACCAGGGCTGGACAGAGGTGCATTTCAATTTCCGGATGATTTTGATGCTCAATTACCGGACCATGTTTTGGATGATTTTGAAAGATGAAAATATTGCTCGATACTCATTGTTGGCTTTGGTGGATTACGACACCAGAGAAAATGGCACCAAGGGTCAAGAATCGCATCTCCGACAGCAAGAACGAAATTTTTCGTATGCCAATTTTGACGGCGGATCGACAATTGAAAGCCTATGATGTTGAGTTGCTATGGGGAGGTACGAAGTAACGGTTGAAAGCCGTGGAAAAGGGAAATAATGGCTAACTTCTTAGAAAGTGATCAATTTGAAACCCCAAAATTGAGCGGAAGCGAACCTGCGAATAACTCGATTTCATCGGGGTTTACCCAATGAAATAGAGCTGAAAGCTCCCCTGCGAATGCGGGATTTCATCGGGGGCTGAAAACAGGCTTCCTAACATTTTTGTCTCGATATGTGAATACCTTACGCAGGTCCGTAGAAAGGACGCGGGATGTATAGGCGAGAGATAATGATAACCGGCAATGTGCAGCGGGTATTTAGAGCCAGGTATAAGGTGAATGATCCTGGTTTGATATCACACATCACCCAGCGGGCTGCTGGTAAAGAGCCTCTTTTTGTGGAAGACAGTGACTACATGTCCATGCTGGGGCTACTAAAGGAAAGTGCAGAAAAATTCAATCTCACCTATTACGCCCTGTGTTTGATGCCGAATCATATCCATATTCTCATCGAACCGCAGGAAAAGAACCTCGCTGAAGCCATGCGTTCCATATTCTCGAGGTATGCCGCGAAGTTCAACCTGAAATATCAGCGCCGGGGACATCTCTTTGGCGGCCCGTATCGACAGTCGGTGTGTTTGGACAGCACTTACCTGCTGACTGCCTCGGTGTACATCCATCTCAATCCTGTTCGGGCCGGGCTGTCCGATACAGCCTCTGACTATCAATGGACTTCCTGTTCGCTGTATTGCCAAGAGGATTCCAAAGAGTCATTTGTCGACCCCCGACCTATCCTGCGGTTGGTGCATGCTGATGAGGGGACTGCTCGAAAGAAATACAGGCAGATTCTGCAACAGGCCCAAGGAACGGAATCTCAGAATGCTTTGGAGCAGGAAGGGGCCATTGAAAAATTTTGCCTGCGGCTGTATGAGATGTTTCCTTCATTATTCAGGAAACTGGGGAAAAAGGCGGGAAAAGCCCGGAAAAACTCTTCTGCTATTCTGGAATTGACCGAGCTGGAGCGCCGGTTGCAGGAGATGAGCTTTGCCAAATCTCGATCCCCCGAGAGTAAAAAAGCCAAAAAATACATAGTAGAGCAGCTGCTGGCCAGGGGGTTCAAAAAGACGGAAATTGCGGCACGCCTGGGGATTTCGCGGACAAGCGTCTACAATATTTTAAACACAACAGATTGAGGGTGACACTTTGTACAAAACGCGTTTGACGCGAAGTGTAAAGATAATGGATTTAAGTTGACAGAAAGCGCTTGACGCGGAATGTGCTCCTGCCCCTGCTCAAGGTCTCGGAGCTGGCCGTGGGGCGTTGGGAGAAATGCTGGTGATTGCGGAATGGGCGCATTAAGTTTACACATCGCGTTTGACGTAAAAATTAAATTAACAAACCGCGTTTGACGCGAAGCGTAAAGATAAGGGAGTTAGAGGTCAGGGGGCAGTCTTCGGACAGGAGGGACCAATCCTCCGGATTGGAAGCCATAAGGGCTGGAAGCGGCCCCGGAGGGAGGTCAGAGGACAATGCACACTCGAACAGCGCCTTTGTGCACGAAACGGCAGTCATAGATCAACCGGCAGAAATCGGACAGGGCACGAAGATCTGGCATTTCTCCCACGTGCTCAAGAAGTGAGTGGTGGAATGGATATTCAAGGGAAAAAATTTTTGGTCATTGGCGGGGCCGGGTTCATCGGCTCTCATGTGGTGGATCAGTTGATTTTGGAGGATGTTCAGGAGATTCGGATTTAAGACAACTTTACCCGGGGCAGCGAGGAAAATCTTGCAGGTGCCCTCAACGATCCACGTGTTAAGGTTTTCGATCTGGGCGGAGAGCTTTTATACAAAGATATCTTGAATACGGCCATGGAAGGAATCGACGGTATTTTCCATCTGGCCGCCCTCTGGCTGCTGCATTGTTACGACTACCCGAGATCCGCCTTTGAAGTGAATATTGGCGGAACGTTCAATGTCTTGGAAGGTGTGATCAACAATGGTATAAAAAACTCGTCTACTCTTCTTCGGCTTCGGTTTACGGGGATGCGGTTCAAGTGCCCATGACCGAGGAGCATCCCTACAACAACACCAATTTCTATGGAGCCACCAAAATTGCCGGCGAACAGATGTGCCGAGCCCTCTATCACCGTTACAAGGACAAGGCAAACCATTTCGACTACACCGGCCTGCGTTACATGAACGTCTACGGCCCCGGGCAGGATTATCAGGAAACCTACATCGCGGTGATCATGAAAATTTTCGATCGTCTGGACAGCGACCTGCCTCCAATTGTCTACGGTGACGGCTCCCAATCCTACGACTTTATATACGTGGGTGATAGTGCCAGGGCCAATATCCAGGCCATGAAATCAGAAGCTACGGATGCCTTCTACAATGTTGGCATGGGCCTCAAAACATCGATTAGCGAACTGGCTGAACTTATTGTCGAGGTCACCGGTTCAGACCAGCAGATCGAGTACAGACCCGGAGGGCTGACTTTTGTCAAGAACCGGGTCGGGTCCACTGAAAAAGCTGAAAATGAAATTGGATTCAGGGCAAAAGTCCAGCTGCGGCAAGGTTTACAGCAACTCATTGCCTGGCGGAACAGTCACAAAGCGGAGGTGGAGAAGAGGAGGAAAAAGCTCAAAGCTGAAAGCCCGAAAGATAAGACAGAGGAGAATTCAGAATGAATAGGAATCTCACTGATAATTTGCATCATATTAGTTCGATACCGCAGAGAACTTTGTAAATGTAAAGAGGTGAATATGAAATATAAGATCATATTAGAAGATTCCGAAGAAGGAATTGCCGTGTCAGTTCCAGGTTTACCCGGATGTCATTCGCAAGGTGCTACAGAACAAGAGGCTATTGAAAATATTAGAACTGCTATTCAAGAATACCTCGAAGTTGTTGAGGAATTAAGCAAAGAAAAAAAGAGTCAAGAGATTGAGATAGCTGCGCTTTAGTTATGCCAAAATTGCCTGGTATCCATCATCTTCAGGCTATCCGTGCCTTGGAAAAAGCCGGCTTTAGGGTAGCTCGACAATGAAAGCATGTTGTAATGACAGGCGAAATACGTATCCTGACCATCCCTCGCCATAATCCAATAAATGCAATCACTATGGGCAATATTGTTCGGGATGCTGGTTTGACAAATGATGAATTTCGTAAACTCTTGTAAGCTCTTGGATGAAAATGATCCCATTGATAAAGCCTTACATAACCGACGAAGCCAAAACCGAAGTGTTAAAAGTTCTGGACAGCGGCTTTTTGACCGAAGGGGCGGTGACAAAGGAGTTTGAAACAGCCTGCCGGGATTATATCGGCTGCAGTCAGGCTATCGCCGTCTCCAATTTTACGGTCGGCTTAGAGATGGCCCTGCGGGTTCTGGGTATTGGACCGGGGAATGAAGTTGTTGTTCCAGACTATACCTATCCGGCGACAGCTTCGGTGGTTTCAATCGTTGGGGGCACCCCGGTGCTTGTGGATATCGACCCCGAGACCATGCTCATCAACTATGAGAAGCCCTTGAAAAAGCCATTACCAGCAAGACCAAAGCCATAATACCGGCTTCTCTATTCGACAACCCCTTGGACTGGAAAAGACTGCATGTGCTGAAAGAGAAGTATCAATTTTATATTATTGAAGATGCGGCTTGTTCCTTGGGGACTGAATACAAGGACATGAAAGTCGGCACCCAGGCGGACATATCGGTTTTCAGTCTGCATCCGCGAAAGTTCATTACCACCGGCGAAGGCCGCCTGATCACCACCAATAATGAGGCCTGGGCCGAGTGGATGCGATCCTATAAACATTTCGGCATGGGGTCCGGGGATACACGATCATTAGTCAGATTTGAGCGCATCGGGAGCAATCACAAGCTGAGCGACGTTTTGACGGCAATAGGTCTGGACCTATACCGGGAAAGAAAAACTTCGTCCAGTCTACAATACGCAACGTCGGCGACGTATAAGAAGGAACGATCCAAAAGGTATGATACGCCCGTGGGGTCTTTTTTGTACCAGGATGTTCCGGCCGGTGTGTATCCCCATGGGGTCATGTTTGCCGGTGAAGGTGAGCATCGTTTTCTTATTGCTTCTGCTGAAAAGGCGCTTTGCGACGAGCTGTATCTAACCTCAGGGGTCCGGTCCTTGGGGCGGCTTGAGCATCTGCTGTTTGAGGACCTGCGGCTGGACCTGCCGGCGTTCAACCAACTGGATCATGGGGCATTGATGTTACTGGCGGTTCATTATAAGACCGCAACCCTGGCCACACTGGTGAAGTTCGTAAGGAAAAAAATCAATGCGTGACAGCAAGTGTCCAATTATTTGAATCGTATCTCCAATCAGAAAAAACAACCCTCCCCGATAGCATCCGCCTTTATAAAGACAAATACCCGCATTCATCTGATGAAGGCCAATGTACCCAAGGCTGTTGCCGACAGGATACATCGCGATGCAGTTTGCAAAAAGATGAACTGATAAGGTGTCAAAAACCAAAGCTGGCTACACCCGCAACCCAATACAAAATAAAGAGTACATTGAACCGCCCGCTCCGCAATCTGGACCGGCTCGGCGCCCTGGCCATGATCTGCGACCGGGATGAAACGCAGCTGGCAGCGTTTCGCAAACAGCTGCCGGGTGTGGAAACCTGGAAGATAACGGTCTCAGAGACCATTCAGTAGATTTGAATACAATTCCGGTACAAACGAGCATTTCTTGACGGTGGATGAAATCAGGGAATACAATCATATTGCGCTTGATACATAACGCAGAAAGAAATT
>JAABTT010000136.1 GCA_011389765.1 Desulfohalobiaceae bacterium S24
CCTTCTTCCAAAATCCCGTGACGAACGATGACATCGGATGTATATCCGGACATGAAAAGCGTTTTAATCTCCGGATAAAGATCGTTGACCCGGGTGGAAAAATCACGGCCGTTCGTCTCCGGCATGATCACATCGGTGATAAGCAGATCGATTGCGCCGCCGCGGGATTTGATCAGTTCCAAAGCCTCATGGACTGAATTTGAGGCCAGCACCTTGTATTCCAGTCTTTCAAGCATGGTTTTGGCTAAATTCAAAACAGAAATCTCGTCCTCCAGGACCAGTATCGTCTCGCCATTGCCAAGCGGGTATTGCTCCCGGCCTTCTATGTCCAAAGCAGCGGCCTCTCCGGCATGGCGCGGCAGGTATATTCTCATTGTCGTCCCTTGTCCCGGCTCACTGTAAAGATTGATGAATCCATTGTTTTGTTTGACAATACCGTAGACTGTTGGCAGTCCGAGGCCGGTCCCCTTCCCGACCTCCTTGGTGGTGAAAAACGGTTCAAACAGTTTTTTCCGGGTCCCTGCATCCATGCCGCACCCGTCATCACTGACCGCCAGCAGAACGAAGTCACCGGGTATAAAACCTGGATGCTTCGTAGAATAGGCTTCATCAAAGCTCACCTTAGCAGTTTCTATGGTCAGCCTGCCCACCCCGGCGATCGCGTCCCGGGCGTTGACGCTCAGATTGGCCAGGATCTGATCGATCTGGCCCGGGTCCATTTTGACAGGCCAAATGTCATGGCCTGGCTGCCAGGAGAGATCAATATCCTCGCCAATGAGCTGGCGCAGCATCTTGAGCATCTCTTCCACTGTTTCGTTGAGATCCAAAACCCGGGGCGAGATGATCTGCTTGCGGGCAAAAGCCAGCAATTGGCGAACGACAGTGGTCGAACGCTGTGCCGCCTTATGAATTTCCAGGAGGTCGTCATGCAGCGGCTGGTTCGAGTCCACTCCTTCCATAGCCATCTCTGTAGTGCCGAGAATCACGCTGAGCATGTTATTGAAATCGTGGGCCACGCCGCCGGCTAGACGTCCCACGGATTCCATTTTCTGAGACTCGATCAGTTGCATCTGAAAATTGTCACGATCTGCCTCAGCTTGTTTACGTTCCGTAATGTCTCGAATATAACCGCCCACACCAATTTCGTTGTTTTCCAGCAATATTGGAAACTTGAGGTTCTCAAAGACACGATCCCCGACAGACTCCTCGGTAACACAAGCTTTTCCGGTTACAATAGCGTTAGTATCAGAATTTCGACAAGATTTGGCCGCTTCTTCCGACATAAGATCAAAATCGGAAAGACCAATCACTTCTTCAGGTTTTTTGCCATAATATTTAGCAAAAGCATTATTTACCACAATATGTTTGAACTGGTCATCCTTAAGGAAAATAAAGTCTGAGGTACTATTTATAAAAGTTCTGTAACGGTTCTCACTCTTGCGTAACGCCTCCTCAGTCCGTTTACGCTTGCTGATATCGAGATTGATCCCGAGCCAGGAGAGGGTCTCTCCTTCCTTATTCAGCAAAGGCACGCCGCGGATCAGAATGTCGTATTGCCAGCCCTCTTGACTGGTAACTGTAACTTCGCCCTCCCAAATGTCGCGCTCATTTAGAGAGTTGCCCCAGTCGGAGATGGCTTTCAACACCGCTGGACGGGCCAGTTGGTCGATCCATTCAAGTCGTGCGGTTTCTTCCGACGAGATTCCGCTCATTTCCAAGAAGGCGTCACTGAGAGAGGTGATGCCCCCCCTGTGGTCGGCAGTCCAAACGCCGAAGGGAATCAGATCACCCAAGATGTTGTATCCTTCATGGTCGTCGGCGAGATTTTGTTCGCTAGTGCGCAGGGTTTCTCGGGACTCGGATAGTGCCTTGTTGCTGGCTTCCGTCTCGGCATGGGAATTTGACAGTTCTTTCCGCGACTGGCTGAAAGCCGAGGTCAACTTGTCGTGCTTGTTGGCAGAAGCCACCCTGTCTGAATAAACGGTGGCCTGCTGAGCCTTCAGTTGTCGACGTAACTCGCACAACTCCGAGATGAGTTGGGCTTTAGATTTATCTTCATCGCGCATATTCATACCTCATAGGCGATAATGCCTGAAATTGCTGGGCGAGCCCGTGGTCGGATCATTATGCTGAAAGTAGAATTATGTTGGAAACTTGAATAGACTCTTCTGAATACCCGAAGTACGTCTCCCAATTTTTTTAAATCCATACCACGCTTCCCCCTCCGCCAACTTTAGGCACTTTAGTCACTTATAAACTTTAGGCACTTCCCCCCTCCCCCAACTTTAGGCACTTTAGCTCACTTATCAACTTTAGTCACTTCTTCTCCACTTTAGCTCACTTATCAACTTTAGGCACTTCTTCTCCACTTTAGGCACTTCTTCAATCCTCCAACTCCGGATACAGCTCCTTCTCGCACTCCGGGCAGATGCCGTGGGAAAATTCAGCCTCGGAATGCCTGCGCAGATAGGACTCGAGCTGATTCCAGTAGCCCTGGTCGTCCCGGATCTT
>JAABTT010000137.1 GCA_011389765.1 Desulfohalobiaceae bacterium S24
GTCCCATGCATCTGGCCTTGTATCGTCGGCAGCCTGAAGCCAAGGCCATTGTGCACACCCATCCGGTCAAACTGCTGGCCCTGTCTCTGCGTGGACCGGAGGCCCTTTTGGATCTGCCCTTGTTCGAAGCCGGCCTGATTCGGGACATGTTGACCCAAGTCGAACCGCTCGAGCCGGGCAGTCAGCAGCTGGCCGAGGCTGTGGCTGCAGCGGCCCGGGGTTTCAAGGCGATTTTTCTGCAGGGCCACGGTCTGGTCTGCTGGGAGGACAGTCTGTCCAGGGCCCTGGCCCTGAGCGAAGAAATCGAAAGTCTGGCCGCAGTTCAGCTGTACTCGAGATCGTGAAACCGGAAAAATACAGAGGCTGCCCATCCCGGTTGAATGTATCGGCTCAGGCCGAATGCAACACCCATGAATAGGATCGTACGGACAAACAGAGATACGAGTTCTTGAATATAAACACTGCGAGACGGGCCGACAAAGACTGTGCATCTTGCCTGTCAGCCGCCGGCTTGAAAAAGGGCAAAGTGGAGATCAGTAAGGATTCTGAGGGACCTGAAGAGGAGGGACTATGGGAAAAATTACAGCTGAACAGCCCCAAGACTTGAATCAGGAAGAGCTCTCGAGATTGGTTCTGGATATGTTCCACCGGATTATGGTGCATTATACCCTGTGGTTCCGGGAAGTCGAGCATCAGATCGGTTTTGAACAGGCGCTCAAGGTCATGGAGGAGGCCTCTACAAACAGCTTCGGCATTCAGATCAAGCGCCTGTCCAAGGAGTTTCATTTTGAAGTGCAGGACGGCCTGCCCAAACCTCTTCTGGATCTGCCCCGGGAGAAGCTATTCAGCCTGATGGAGGCCATGGCCAAGAACTGGCTGGCCAATGACGGGGTCTGGTTTTTGTCCATGGAAGAGACCCACGGCATGAATGATGCCAAGCGCTGCAATGATTCCTGCTGGGCCAGGTATTCGCCGTTCGAAGCCTGGTCCATCAAGCGATTTCTGGGGCTTCCGGCACATCCCGGACTCCAGGGTTTGAAACAGGCCTTGAAATACCGGATGTATGCGCAGCTGAACACCCAGACCATTCTGGATGAAGGGCCGAATTGTTTTCAGTTTCAGATGAACGAATGCCGGGTGCAGGCAGCTCGAAAACGCAAGGGGCTGGAGGACTATCCCTGCAAGACGGCGGGGCTGGTGGAATATCCTTATTTTGCCCGGGCTATTGACGATCGGATTCAAACGGAGTGCGTGGGCTGCCCCCCGGATGAGCATCCCGCGGAATGGTTCTGCGCCTGGCGCTTCACCCTCACAGAATCCTGAGTCGGAGCGGCAGGTACGGCATGAAGGCAACTCTTCAGGAGCAAACCGGGAAATTGGAACAACGGCTGGCTCAGGCCAGAGGGAAGGCAAGCCTGCTGCTGGTGGGAGTGACC
Source organism: Desulfohalobiaceae bacterium S24 (assembly GCA_011389765.1). Lineage (GTDB taxonomy): Bacteria > Desulfobacterota > Desulfovibrionia > Desulfovibrionales > Desulfothermaceae > JAABTT01. Next base: position 1,437 of record JAABTT010000137.1, read on the forward strand.
GGCAGTATCGCCTGCGGCAAATCCACGGTGACCGCGATGCTGGAGGAGAAGGGCGCGCTTCTGATCGATTTTGACCGCATCGCCCGGGAGGTGGTGAAACCGGGCACCCGGGGGCTGGAAGCGATTGTGGATTGCTTTGGCAGTCGGGTCTTGGACAAAGACGGCAGTCTGGACCGGAAAACGCTTTCCAGGATCATTTTTGGGGACAGGGAAAAACGCAAGAAACTGGAACGTATCACCCATCCGCCGATCTTTGAGAGCTTTTTCCGTCAGGTCCGGGAGATCGCCCGCAGGAATCCAGGAGCCATTGTCCAGGTCGCCGTGCCTTTGCTGATCGAGTTGAAGCTGCAGTTTTTATTCGAGCGGATCATCGTCGTTGCTCTTTCCCCTGAAGAGCAGGTCCGGCGCTTGGCGGCCCGGGACGGTGTTTCAGAAGAGGCCGCTACTCATATGGTGGCTTCGCAGCTCTCAGTCGAGGCAAAAATTCCCTTTGCCGACTATGTGGTCAGAAATGACGGTTCCCCGGAGGAGACGCAGGATCAAGTGGAGCGGATCTGGCGGGAATTGAAGAAAATTCAGGCAGAGAAGACTGCTGGAAAAGTCTAAAGCGTGTGACTGTTCACAAGCAAACAGCGGGAAAGCGCTTGTCGCCTCGGGTGGTTTCAGGCCTCAGCAATGACGGGTTGGGATTTTATTTCTTCGCTAGCATAAGCATACGATTGTTTCATGTATTCAGATAAATATTAAAGAGCCAGGTGTCAGCTTTGCCAGAGGCAAAGCTGACACCTGGGCAAGCCTATCTTCA
>JAABTT010000015.1 GCA_011389765.1 Desulfohalobiaceae bacterium S24
TCAAACGAGTTTTTTCCTGAAGGCTGATTTGAGCATAGGCGCTTGTGAACAGTTCTTCTGAGACGATAAACTGTTGAGCCCAGTCGGGGAGAAGGGTTTCCTGCATATGCTAAGCCCTCCGGCAGGTGCGTCGAGAAGCTGGAGCAAAGGGTCCCGGCATTCAGAAATTTCAGGTTGAGGAGAGGATTTGTGTAATGATGAAGAGCTGATTCTGGCTCTCAAAGCCAGTCGAACCATTGCTTCCAGCTGCCATAACGCTCGATGTGTTCCTGCTCCGAACGACTCTGCTGATATTTGAAATAAGCGGCCCGGGCTTGTTGTGCTGCATATTCCTGAATATCATTGAATTCAGGATATTCATCCAGGACAAACTGGTAGCGTTCCCAGGCCGAGAGGAATTTATTCCTGCGCTGATAAAAATCAGCCACAAATATTTCATGCTCCGCCTGATAACGATGGCATTGTCGAATGTATTGTTTTGCCTTTTCGGCGTATGGGGATTCAGGAAACAGATCCCGGACCCGGTGGAAATATTCCAGAGCTTCTGCAATATTGTCTTGCGGCAGATCAATGGATTGAAACTGCTTGAGGTTGCTGACGCCGATCTGCAGCAGGATATAATTGATATGGGTATGACCGGGGTGGAGGGATTCAAATTCCTTATAAGCCGCTTCAGCCTGTGAATACTCGCCCGCGAAAAAAGAGGCGTCGGCCAGTCCGATTTCGGCGAGTTCAGTATGTTCACTAAAGGGGTGGTTTTCTTTGAGTTTTTTATAATACTTGCTTGCCCTGACGTATTCTTTGTTCCGCATGGCTGCGTTGCCTTCCATGAGCAATTCCTCGGCAGTCATTTGCGAGGTGTTCATGAGGAAGGATTCAATCATGCCGCAGCCGCTCAAGCCGAAGACGAATACCAGGCAGGCGAGCATCAGGGCATAAAGGCTGTTCATTGCCGGTCTCATAGAGGTACCGCCCCGATCATTCGGCTTTTCGGGTCTGATCAAGATAAGCCTTTTTCATTGATCAATTCTTTTAAATTGCTTTTGGAAACAGCGCCGGTGACCTGGCCGGCCACTTCCCCACCCTTAAAGAGGATCAGGGTCGGGATGGCCCGAATGCCGTATTTGCTCGGCGTGGCCGGATTTTCATCAACATTCATTTTCAGGATGCTGATTTTATCGCCAAATTCTTTGGCCACTTCTTCCAAGACAGGGGCAATGGCTTTGCACGGACCACACCAGGGGGCCCAGAAATCAACCAGAACCGGGATCTCGCTTTGGAGTGCTTCGGCTTCAAAATTGCTGTCAGTGATTTGATTCGGCATAAAAACTCCTTGTTGCTGAGAGAGATGTTTGTGAATGTGCAGATATAAGTTTTCGAAACCTGCTTGTCAAGACGCAGGCGAGACCTCGGCTCAGTTTCTGTCTTGATGCAGGGGCAGATAATCCCAGGGGACTGATTTTCCGCGAGGAATCGCATCAAGAGACAAATCGTGACAATGCCCGGCAGCAATGAGTATTGAACCGCAGTGAGCGATCATGGTTCCGTTGTCCGTACACAGATCAGGATCGGGCAGAAAAAGGGGGAGTCCCTGTTCTTCGGCCAATTCCTGCATGGACAATCTGATCATGTGGTTGGCGGCCACGCCGCCGGCGACAATCAAGGAGCGAATATGTTTTTGCCGGTTCAAGGCGCGCCTGGTCTTTATGGACAGGGTGCGGGCGATACTCCAGTTCAGGGATGCGCAAGTTGCGGCCAAATCGGGTTTTTCACGGGCGATGGCCTGATGGTCCGGTTCCAGGAGGAGTCCGGGCAATTTCAGATCGGGGCGGTTTCGCACAAATTGCGCCACGGCGGTCTTCAAGCCGCTGAAGCTGAAATCAAGGTTGTCATTCTCCAGATAGGGACAGGAGAAGAGGGATGTATCCGGGGAAGTCTGGGCAGCTAAGAGATCGATATGTTTGCCGCCCGGATATGGAAAGTTCAAAAGCTTTGCAGTCTTATCAAAGGCTTCGCCGACGGCGTCGTCCAGGGTGCGGCCCAGAAGTTGAAAGTCCAGCGGGGATTGGATCAGATACAGTCTGGTGTGCCCTCCGGATATGAGCAGGCCCAGGGCCGGATAGATCAATTCTTGGTGCAGTCCGGGCGCCAAGAGATGGGCCTGCAGGTGGTTGACTCCCACCAGAACGGCCTCTGTGCTCAGAGTCAGCCCCTTGGCAAGCCCCATGCCGATGAGGATGCTCCCCAAGAGGCCCGGTCCCCGGGCGACGGCAATGGCATCGAGGTCTTGAGGTCTGACCTTGGATCCGGCCAAAAGCCGATCCAGCAGGGGAGGCAGAACGCGGAGATGCTCTCTGGAGGCCAGCTCGGGGACCACACCTCCAAAAGGGGCATGCATGTCCATCTGCGAGGTCAGTTCCTCCGCAAGCAGGCGTCCGTCTTCAAGCAAAGCCAAGGCTGATTCGTCACAGGTTGTTTCTATTCCAAGACAGAGCATGGGGTTCGGGTTCTCGTGTGTTTATCCCCAGTTGAGGAAAATTTCGAAAGCTCCATCCATGTCCAAGCGGTTTCTTATCACTCAGCCGCGAATATATCCTGGACTTTTTGAACGTCTTTTCGTGAACCGATGACCAGAGGCGTTCGCTGATGGAGTTCCTGGGGTTCGATCTCCAGGATGGGATTCAACCCGTCAGTGGCCATCCCGCCGGCCTGTTCCGCCAACATGGCCAGGGGCGCCGCCTCGCAGAGCAGCCGCAGTTTGCCGTGCGGTTTTTTCGGGTCTCGAAAATCGGCCGGGTACATGAAAATACCCCCATACAGGAGATTGCGGTGGAAATCAGAAACCAGGGAGCCAATATATCGCAGACTGTAAAGCTGTCCCAAGTCACTGTTGGGGTCCTTGAAAACAGCCACCGCTTCCTGGGTCTTTTTGTCCCAATAATGCCAATAGGCTTCATTCACGGAGTATAGTTTCCCCTGTTCCGGGACTCTGATGTCGGGGTGGGACAAGAGGAACTCCCCCACACTCGGATCCAGCGTGAAGCCGTGGACCCCGTCTCCGGTGGTAAAGATCAGGACCGTGGAGGAGCCGTACAGAAAGTAACCGGCTGCGACCTGTTCACTTCCCTTTTGCAGAACGTCATGCAGTTCCACGGATTCCAGGTTGCCGTGTTTTCGGCGATAAATAGAGAAAATGGTCCCGATGCTGACATTGGCTTCGATATTACTGGAACCGTCCAAAGGATCAAAAACAAGAAAATAGTCACCCTTAGGAAAATTTCTGGGAATTTGAATCAAATCTGCCTGTTCCTCGGAGCTCATAGCGCAGAGCACCCCGCAGCGCTGCAAACGGTGAATCAGGATCTTATTCGCGTATTCATCCAGTTTTTGAACATGTTCACCCTGGATGTTCGTCTCGCCGGTATCCCCTAAAACGTCCACGAGGCCTGCTTTGTTCACAGCCCTGTTGATGATCTTGGCGGAAAGGATCAGTTCATTGAAGAGGCTGGTGAAGCGTCCGGTAGCCTCGGGGATATTTTTTTGATGCAGCTGCAGGTGTTCAGTAACTGAAATTTGTCGCATTGCGAGTCTCCTTGTGGCTTTGCGGGATCCGAAGTTTCAAAATATTACTCGGCTTCCACCGCATAAATCAACGGATCAGCGTCGATGAAACGCACCAGCCAATAGATGTTTTTCCCCTGGAGCTTGATTTCACCCTGATAATCGTTCTGCAGGAGCAAATTCCAGTTTTGGTCCAGCAAATCACGAGCGAGCCGTTCATTGTTTCCTTTCCAAAGCAGTTCCTCCGGGACAAACACGATGATATCCTCTGCTGCTGTCTGTTCTGAAAGCAGACTTCGAAGGTCGAAATGGACCAAAAGACATCCGAGAAAGGTCTCCCGGTCGAAAAAAGGCTTGACCAGGCAGACCTCCGGGCCGAATTCCGTTTTCTGGGAAGTGAGGCGCATCTTGGTCGAATCCGGGTTGAGGACGAGCTGATGGATTTTTTCAAGATCCACTTTTTTGACCGGATTTTCAGGAAATCTTTCCAGGGGGTCCCCGCCGGGGCTGAGAGACTGCAGTCCATTGATCCAGGGCATGGCCCGCAGCTGATACTGCATCCAGTCCACTGTGGGCGGGTGCGTCAAGCGATCCATGGCCCGACGGAGCTGTTCGATCCGCCGATCCGTCTCGAGCAGGGCTTTGGCCATTTTTTTTTCGACCTCATCCAGGCCGCTTTTTTTTTGAAGATCGATGTGCACAGGAAAACCTCGGTTCTGATACAATTTTTTCGTGGTTTCCCAGGGATTGCATCCAGAGAAAATCAGCAAAGCGAGTACGGCGGATGTCAGTATTTTGAGCAAAAGTCCCTCTCTCCAGTTTGTTTTTGTTCAGTCCTTGCCAGAATGGCCGTCTACATTTGATCCAATCTGGATGCCAGTTTTTCAAGTTGATTGATGAGCTGCTGCTTGTTTGAAGCAGGATCAGGCCCTTGGCCGGGTTCTCCCGGCGGGGGGTCCTGATCCTGTTGCAGCTTTTGAACGCTTTTCAGACGGTCTTCCAGTTTAGCTCTATCGTCTTGTGATTGTGCCTTGCAAAGAAGATGTTCATAAATTTTCCGGGCTGCGCTGTAGTCGCCTTGAGCCGTGAGTATCTCGGCCATGGTCTTGGTCCGATAGACTTCGCTCTCTGCAGACGGTCCGCGGGCAGGATCTTCAGGAGAAACCTCGAATGCCCCGCCCAATGATTCGTCCTCGAGGCCTTGGGGAGCCTCTTGTCCCGGATCGACAGCAGGCTGCTCCTGAGAGTTCCTTTCACAAACAGGGGCTGTTTCTGGATAGGGCACTTCAGGTCCGGATCGATCCAAAGATGCCTGCGGCTGCTCCGAGGGCTTGGCCTCCTTGAGCATCTTGAGCAGGCCCTGGCTGCACAGGGAGTTCAGATCCGGCGGAGTACCTGAGAAAGCCAGTCCCAGCATCCGGGCTGCCAGGGCGAGATTCTGCTGCTCGTTTTCAAGCTCATCGGCCCAAGTAAGCCAAAACACAGGATGTTTTCTGAGGAGTCGGCCGATCTGACTCGTCATTTCCATGGATTCAGCCTGGCGGTCCATCCTGTGCAGGAGGTCATTCAAAAGCAGCTGCGCTTCAAGATGCCAGGGGTTTTTTTGCAGACCGTTTCGGAGTGTCTGGATGGCTTTTTCAAATGCAGCGCTTTCAACGTACAGACGCGCCAAAGCCAGAAAGAGGTTCGAGCCCGGATCTTGCGTCATCACCTCTTCATACCATTGAATTTTATCCTGCATAGAGCCTCCTAATACCGCAAAGGCTATGGTTCGATCATATAGAGGATTTCATTTTCGCCGACAACATGGAATTCCTGCCGTATTGCCTGCTGCTGGTAGTCCTTGTCGGTTTTTAACAGGCGGATCCTGCGGCTGAGATCACGATTGTCCTGTTGAACCTGATGCAGCCGTTCCTGAAGGTTCCGGTGGATAGCCCTGTGTTCCAGATAGGTCAACAAAGCATGGTCGCCCCAGATCAGGTGGAGAATCAGTCCGATATTCACGAGGAGCAGGATGATGAATACAAATATTTTTAGATTCAAACCGCTTTCCTGCATCTTGGATGCATCAGATTCGGGAACCCCTTAGACAGCATGCCAGGGTTCAGTACATTTATCAAATTGTTCGTCCGCCTGTTCGAGGATATGCTCGGCCGTTTCAAAATCTTGTTTGGAAATGGCGCTGTTCACGGCTCGCAAAAAAGCTATAGCGGGGTCGAAGGACCGCTGGTAATCACCGAGGAGCAGGCAATTCACTTCCCGGCGCCTCCGTCCCGGCCAGAGAGATATTTCGTGAAGGAGGGCCTCGGTGTCTGGAGATTCTTCGATGCAGACCATATCGTAAAGGTTCAGGCGCAGCTTTAAAATCCCTTCCTGAGTGGTGTTGGCTTGACTCAGATAATAGCCTTTTGCCGCCAGACAGTCCTGTATTTTAAGAGACCAGGATTCATCCTGAATATACAGAAAGCCGGCCTTGGAGCCAGGTGGAAACAGATCCGGCTCCACTCTTGCTTCGGGTGGGGGCAGGGAGCCGGATTCGTAGCGCTCTGCAGTCAGGGGGCTGTTTTCCGGCGCCGGGCCGATATCGATCCTGTTCTTCTTTTTGCAGTTCGGACAGGTAAAAACAAAGTGTCCGGATTCGGGAATCTTTTCCTGCGGGAGTTTGAATTGCTTGCCGCAGTCTTGACATTGAAGGCGCATGGTTCAGCCCTCCTCTTCCAGATCATTGTTCGCTTCCATACTCCACATCCAGTTCAAGCCCTTCGATGTCGGTGACTTTTTCTCCCCGCTGCGCCTTGATTTTATCGATCATCTGGGCCAGGGAGGCTTTGTCGGATCCGTTGAGCATGGCGATGTCTTCAGAAATACGTTCCTTTTCAAACAGGTCGGCCAAATATTGATCAAAACTGATCATTCCATAGGTGGCTCCGGCTTGGAGTACGGAGGCAAAGGTCTTTTCCTGGTCCTCTCCATTGACAATGAGTTCACGGATGCGAATGGTGTTGACCAGCACTTCAAAGGCAGCCACCCGGCCGCCTCCGCTTTTGGGCATGAGCCTTTGGGAGACGACGTATTTCAGGCTTTCAGCAAGTCTTCCCCGGATAAGCCGTTCTTCGCTTAGTTCAAACATGCCGATGATGCGGTTGATGGTTTGAGCCGTATCAGAGGTGTGCAGGGTCCCCAGAACCAGATGCCCGGTTTCAGCGGCTTCCAGCGCAATGCCGACGGTCTCTTTATCCCGGATCTCGCCGACCAGGATGACCTTCGGCGCCTGACGCAGGGCCGCCCGGAGACCGGATGCAAAGGAGTCGAAATCGATCCCGAATTCACGTTGATTGATAACGCCCTTTTTATGGGCGTGCACAAACTCGATGGGGTCTTCAAGGGTCAGGATGTGTTTGCTGCTCCAGGCATTGATCGCATCCACCAAGGCGGCCAGGGAGGTCGATTTCCCGGTCCCGGTCCCGCCGGTAACCAGGATCATTCCGTATTTTTCCCGGGCCATGTCTTGAAATACGACCGGAAGTTTCAGATCGTCCAGAGAAGGAATGCTTGAGGGAAGCTGCCGCATGACCAGAGCCAGCGAACCCTTCTGCTGAAAGATGTTCACCCGGAATCTGGCCCGGCCGCGGAGTTCGTAGGAAAGATCACAAGAACCGCTTTTGAGCAGATCATTGTACAGCCTCATGTTTCCGGAGAGCAAGCAGTTGGCCATACACTCCACATGCCAGGGGACGAGAGGGCCGGGGTCCGGGTCGAGCCTGGTGTCCTGCAATTCCCCATGCACTTCCGCCTGGACCGGCTTGCCGACCGTGCAGACGATATCTGAAAGCCCGGGGGATTGGTCCAGGATTTGTCCGATGAGGTCGTCGAATTGAGCTCGAAGCATGATCACACCTCGGTAAAATCTTTGGGAGGTTCAGCTAAATAATCCCGAAAACTCGACTTGTTGGCGGCTTTGTTGTAGGCCTGTTCGGCATCAATGATTTCTTGTTGTAAGAGATTCATAATGCCGCCGTCCAGAGACTGCATTCCGAATTTTTTCCCGGTCTCAATAATCGAGTTGATCTGATATATCTTTTGTTCGCGGATCAGATTGCGGACTGCAGGCGTGGCGATCAGGATTTCCAGGGCGGCGACTCGTCCTTTCTGATCAATGCGCTTGAAAAGGTTCTGGGCTACGACGGAACGAAGCGAATCAGCGAGACCCGAACGGATTTGCCCTTGAAGCTCACCGGGAAAGACCTCGATGATCCGGTCTATGGTTTTGGAAGCGGAGATCGTGTGCAGGGTCCCGAAGACAAGATGGCCGGTTTCAGCTGCCTCCAGAGCCAGCTCGATGGTTTCCAGGTCCCGCATCTCTCCCACCAGAATGATATCCGGGTCTTCCCGCAAGGCCCCCCGGAGAGCAGCCTTGAAGCTTTTGGTGTCGCGTCCGACTTCCCGCTGGTTGATGAGACAGCTGCTCGCTTCATGCACAAACTCGATGGGGTCTTCAATGGTTAAAATATGATCTTTGCGGTGTTTGTTGGCGTAATCAATAATCGCGGCCAGAGTGGTGGATTTGCCGCTGCCCGTCGGTCCGGTGATCAGGACAAGCCCTTTGGGGAGCATGGCCATATTTTTCAGGATATTCGGGAGTTTGAGGTCTTCAATGGTCAATATCTTTTGGGGGATTTCCCGGAAAACAGCTGCCACGCCCCGGCGTTGCTGGAAAAAATTCACCCGGTATCTGGCCAGACCCGGAATTTCATAGGAAAAGTCCACATCCCCGGTTTCTTCAAAGTCCTTGGCTTTTTGGCTCGGGGTTATCTCATAGAGCATTTTCTTGAGATCCTCGCTTTCCAGCGACTTGAACTTGACCCGCTGCATATCGCCGTGCAGCCTGATCACCGGCTGCGAGCCGGAACTCAGATGGAGGTCAGAGGCACCTAGGTCATGCATCATTTTGAAAAAAGCATCAATTTGGGCCATGCTCACTCCTGATGTGTCTGTTCGTTTCGATTGCCGCGTAATTGTTTGAACAGAGTTATTGTACGAAACCCGAATCCAAAATCCTGGAGTTTTCCGGTTTTTTCCGAATTAAGGGTTGATTTGGGAAAAGAATCTGAATAAATAGTTTCCGCCGGAAAAGACCGTCAGGATCAGAGCTACCAAAATCAGCAAGTTGCCGAGAGGAGCCGGATTGAATCCCCACCAGTTATAATGCAGGATCAACGGGCAGATGGCCAGCACCTGGAAAATTGTTTTGAGTTTGCCGTATCTGTCGGCTGCGATCACCTGTCCCTTTTCGGCGGCAATGGCTCGAAGTCCGGTGACAGTTGTCTCCCGGCCGACGATAATGATTACGATCCAGGCTTCGAGCCAGCCGGTCTGAACCAGCATGATCAACACGGAAATAATAAGGAGTTTGTCGGCAAGAGGGTCGAGGAATTTTCCAAGGCTTGTCACCAGGTTGTATTTTCTGGCGAAAAAACCGTCAAAAAGATCTGTAAGCGAGGCCAGAATAAACAGAAGCATGGCCAGCAGACAGGTCAGTCTGCCTGGAAAGTAGAGGAGCAGTATGAGAAAAGGAACAGCTAAGATGCGGGCCAAAGTCAGATTATTGGCAATGTTGAGCATGGGACCCCTTATTGGCGGCTGATGTTGTACAAGCGAAGCACTTTTTGTATGTACCGCCTGGTTTCCGGAAAAGGGGGCACTCCCTGGTATTGCTTCACTCGTGCCGGACCGGCATTGTAGGCGGCCAAGGCCAGCTCGAGACTGGGCTGCGACTCGATCATTTGTTTGAGGTAGCGTACCCCGGCTTCAATATTGGCTTCAGGGTCAAATGGGGTGTACAGACCAAGGTCTTTCTGGGTCTCGGGCATAATCTGCATGAGCCCTTCGGCCCCTTTTTCCGATAAAGCCTGCGGGTCATAGTTTGATTCCACTGCAAGTACAGCCTGAACAAGCTTCGGATCCAGGGAATAGCGCTGACTGTACTTTCGGATAAGGACCATGATCTCTTTTCGGTCTGTAGTGTTCTCCGGGCCAAAAGTCAAGAAAGGCTTGTATTGATCGATGTCAGGCATATCTGTAAAATGCATCACTCCGTTTTTGTCTTTGAAGTAATAGATGGTTCCCGCCCGCATTGTGGATGGACCGGCCGAGAGCAAGAGTGCGGTCGATATTGCAAAGGTCAGGAAAACCGCCCTGCGGGACCGGGAGGGGGTGGAATCCTCGGGTTTGGGAAAGAGCGGTAAGGTCCAATCGATATAAAATCGTCTGAACATCCGCTGTATGGCGATACTGAGGCTCGTCATAACTTCAGGCTACACCGGCTTGATCATGGGAGTTTGCTTCGGATGACGGATTGAAGATCCGGGCTTGCTTCGAGTTTTTTGTGGGTCCAGCCATGGGTGCCGATGAGATCGACAAAGGTTGCGGAGCCCAAGTCTTGTTTATACCATTTTCCGGTATTCCTGCGTATCCGGGTCAGGGACTGTTCCCGCTTTTTGCCACCGATGGGAATGATCAAGATGCCGTCCTCTGCAAGCTGACGCAGGAGGGGCACTGGAATATCAGGTCCTCCGGCAGTAACCAGGATTCTCTCGAAAGGACCTTCTTCAGGCCAGCCCAGTGTACCGTCGCTCAATTTTACCTTGACCTGAAAATAGCGCAAACGGACCAGGCGATCAAGAGCCAAAAAATAGAGGGGCTTGATGCGCTCCACTGTGTAGACTTCAGCCCCCATGGCCGCCAGCACGGCGGCTTGGTAGCCGGACCCGGTGCCGATCTCCAAAATGCGCAACCCGGGTTGCACCTGAAGAGCGGCCGTCATTTTGGCGACGCTTAATGGCCTGGAGATGGTCTGGCCATACCCGATGGGCAGAGCATTGTCGCCGTAGGCCTGGGCCTGAAGGGCTTCATCGACAAAGTCGTGCCGCTTCACCTTGAGCATGGCCTCCAGGACGGCCGGCTCGTCAATTCCCTTGGTCTGAAGCCGGCGGACCATGTCCCGGCGCAACACTTTGAAATCGGAGGCCACGTGTTAAACCTCATGCTTGGCAAAGGCCTGCATCTGTTTGCGCCTGGCTGCACTTCGTTCCTCAAAATTTTGAACACCCGCCTGATGCAGGGCACCCAGAAGTGTTGCCTCCAAGTCCCGGTTGGCATAAATCACGGACTTATGGAAGCGCGAGCGGAACGATTCCAGTTCCTGCCAACCGGAAATCGCACATCGAAAATGTCTATCACGTTTCATCCGGGCGATGGTTTTCCTGCTCCTTTTCAATCAGGTCAATTCGGCGTTCAAGATTTTCCATTTTGGATAAAAGGGACTCACTCTCCATTTGATGGCCGTGGTACTCCTGGTTCAGTCTTTTGACGAGTTCTCCATCCGCGTACGTCTCTCTTGCAGCCAGGGCCTGTTCCACAGCTTCCATTTTTTGGAGCAGGGCGTCAAAGCGTGTTTCCAAACCAGAATACTCGTTTTTTAAGGGTTTGAGAAGTCGAAATCGTTCATTCCGGGTCCTGGCTTCCAAACGTTTTTGCTGTTTGCCGCGTGGCACCTGTTCAGGGGGTTTTTGCGGAGATGGCGAGGCCGAAAGATTCGCCGTCATTTTTTGTTCGTATTCCCGATACCCTCCGTGCAGGATTTCCAAGCCCTGTGGTCCGAGGTACCAGATTTCTTGCGTAACTTCCGAGAGCAGAGCCCGGTCGTGAGCCACAAACAGTAGGGTACCGCTGTAAAGCTTCAAAGCCTGGATCAAGGCCTCCCGGCTTTCGATATCCAAATGGTTGGTCGGTTCGTCGAGAATGAGCAGATTGGCTTTGGAGACAAACAGTCCGGCCAGAATCAGGCGGCTCTTTTCGCCACCGCTGAGCCGGGCAATCTTTTGATCCCAGTATTCCTGCCCGAGCAGGAAAAGTCCCAAGACCGAAGCAAGTTCCTGCTCTTTGAGATCTGAACCGGTCAGGGTTCTGATTTGGGAGAGCACGGTCTTCTCCGGATCCAGGATTTCGGCGGCCTGTTGACTGAAGCTTGCTATCCTGACCATGGAGCCGAGCTTGATGGTTCCGGACCCAGGTCGAAGCGCCCCGGTGATGGTTTTTAAAAGCGTTGTTTTTCCGCAGCCGTTGGGTCCGGCCAGGGCAACTTTCTGCCCTCGCCCCAGCTGAAAATTGAGTCCTGTAAACAAGGGGGCTTTCTCGGGGTAGGGGGCCGTGAGGTCGACCCCGCTGACCAGTACTGCGTTGCTCCGGGGGGGCGTGGGCCAGGAAAAGTCCAGGGTTTTTTTGCTCTGCGGCTGGGCCAGGGTCTGTTTCTCCTGTTCCAGGCGTTCGATCTGTTTCAGTCTGCTCTGGGCTTGACCGGCTTTTCTGGCCTTGTAGCGAAAGCGGTTCACAAAGCTCTGTTTATGCTCAATGGCCTGTTGCAGCTTTGTCCGCTGCCGGCTTAAGGCCGTTTCTCTTTCCTGCTGCCAAGTCAAAAAGCGGCTGAAATTGCCTTCAAAAAAAATCGGTTTGGGGGTATCCATGTACAGAACCCGGTTGGCCACCCGGTCCAGGAAAAAACGATCGTGAGCCACGAAGACAAGCACTCCCTGAAAGCTGCTCAGAAAGCTCTCCAACCAGCGGACTGCTTCCAGGTCTAAGTGGTTGGTGGGTTCATCCAGGAGCAGGATGTCCGATCCCTGGACCAGGACCCTGGCCAGTTTGGCCCGTTCCTGCCAGCCGCCGCTGAAGGTTTGCAGCGGGTTCTGGAACGAAGCGGGTGTAAAGCCCAGTCCGGTTAAAACAGATTTGGCCTTGTGTTCGGGATTGTAGCCAAAGATTTGTTCCAGACGGTTCTGTTCTTCGGCCAGCTTTTCGAGCAGGAGGCTGTTCTGGGTCTCGGCAGCCAGGGTCCAGCGCTTCCAGAGTTGACTCCAGGAGGGGAGAACTTCAAGAATCCAGTTTAAAAGCGGGATCTGGAGTTGGTCCGTATTCAGGTCCTGGGCTCCGTATCCAAGGTCGGACTCCTTGGGAAAGAAGAGGACTCGTCCGGTATCCGCCTGGGATTCCTGGGCGACGATCTTGAGCAGGGTGGATTTTCCACAGCCGTTGGAGCCGATGAGGGCCAGTCGGTCCCCCGGGCCGAGTTCCAGGGAGACGTCTTTGAACAGTTCACGGCTTCCGTATGACTTGGACAGGGCCTGAAGCTGGAGTCTGGACATGATCGTGGAAACTCAAGTATTCAATTCGGCGGCAATCAAATCGCCCATACCGGAACAGCTCACCAGATGTTCGGGATTTCCAGTCAGGTCAACAGTCCGATAGCCCCTGCCCAGGACCTCTTGAACGCCTTCTTCGATCAATCGGGCTTCGGTCTCTAATGAAAAGGCATAGCGGAACATCAAGGCCAGAGACAGAATGGCACCCAGAGGATTGGCTTTGTCCTGGCCGGCAATATCCGGAGCCGAACCATGAACAGGTTCAAAGACCCCGGGTCCTGATCGGCACAGGGAAGCCGAGGGAAGCAGGCCGATGGAGCCGGTGATGGTGGCTGCTTCGTCGGACAGGATGTCTCCAAAGAGATTGGAGGTCAGCAGAACGTCAAACTGACCGGGATCTTTGACCAACTGCATGGCTGCATTGTCCACGTACATATGTTCCAGTTTGCAGTCCGGGAAGTCTTTGGCTGTCTGCTCTACAATGGTCCGCCATAGTCTGGAGACTTCCAAAACATTGGCCTTGTCCACGGAACAGACCCGTTTCTTTCGTTTTTGAGCGATGCCGAAGGCTGTTTGAGCGATCCTTCTGATTTCCGACTCAGAGTAGATCATGGTGTTCAAGGCCACCTGTTCGCCCTGTCTGTATTCAATTCCTCTGGGTCTGCCGAAATATATGCCGCCGGTCAGTTCACGGATGACCATGATATCGATGCCCCGGCCGATAATTTCCGGTTTGAGAAACGAGGCCTCTTTCAGCGCTTCATAGATGATGGCCGGACGCAGATTGGCATAAAGGCCAAGGGATTCCCGCAGCTTGAGCAGCCCCTTTTCCGGACGCTTCTCCGAGGGGAGGTCGTCCCACTTTGGACCTCCCACAGAACCCAGGCAAACAGCCTTGCTTTGACGGCAGCGTTCGATGGTTTCCAGGGGGAGGGGGTCCTCAAAAGCGTCTATGGCTGCTCCGCCGATCAAGCCCCTTTCCAGGAAAAGCGTATGTCCGAATTTCCCGGCGACAGTCAGGAGGATCTTTTCAGTCTGATCGATGATTTCCGGGCCGATGCCGTCTCCGGGGAGGAGAGTGATATTCAGTTCCATGGTATATCCTTTTTAATTCTTCAGGCTTTGGCTTTCTCTTCTTCTCTTTTGGCCAGTCTGTTCAAGGCGTTGATATAGGCCTTGGCGCTGGCGACAATGATATCCGGATCAGAACCGCGGCCGACAGCGGTTCTGCCTGCATTTTCCAACTTAACGGTTACTTCGCCCTGGGCATCGGTGCCTCCGGTGATGGAAGTAATGGAAAAATGAAGCAGTTCAGGGGACTTGTCCACAATTTTGCAGATGCCGTTAAAAACAGCGTCAATCGGTCCGACACCGAATTCAGAAAGCTGTTCTTCCCGGCCGTCTACGACCATCTTCAGAGTCGCTGTTGGAATAGCCATATTGCCCGAAAGTGAACTTAAATACAAGAGCTTGTATTTGTCCGGAATACGGAAAACCTCTTCCAAAACCAGGGCCTCGAGATCCTCTACAAAGATCTGCTTTTTGATGTCCGCCAATTTTTTCACGGCATTGAATACAAGGTCCATTTGTTCGGCATCCAGGCGGTATCCGAGCTGCTCCAGGCGCTGCCGGCAGGCATGCCGGCCTGAATGTTTGCCCAGAACCATTTCCGAGGCCGGCCGCCCGATACTTTCCGGGGTCATGATCTCGTAGGTCTGCCTGTTTTGCAGCATGCCGTGCTGGTGGATCCCGGCTTCATGGGCAAAGGCATTGCCCCCGACAATGGCTTTGTAGGGCGGGATCGGCTGACCGGTAATCATGGACAGCAGCCTGCAGGCCGGATAGATTTGCAGGATATCGATGTTAGTGCTCAGTCCGTGGATATCCTCCCTGACCTTGAGGGCCATGATCACTTCCTCCAGAGCGGCGTTGCCGGCCCGTTCTCCAATGCCGTTCAGGGTGACTTCGGCCTGTCTGGCTCCGGCATCCAGGGCGGCAATGGTGTTGGCTACACCCATGCCTAAATCGTTGTGACAATGGACGCTGATCACCGCCTGCTCGATATTGGGAACATTTTTCTTGAGATAGGTGATCAGGGCGGCAAATTCCTGGGGCTGGGTGTAGCCCACCGTGTCCGGAATATTCACGGTGGTGGCCCCGGCCTCGATGGCAGTCTGTACCACGGTGCCCAGAAATTCCCGGTTTGATCTGGAGGCGTCTTCGGCTGAGAATTCCACATTCCGGGTGGAAGCCGCAGCCCGGGCCACCGACTCTTGCACCGCCTGCAGCACTTGCTCCCGGCTCATTTTCAATTTGTATTCCATATGGATATCGGATGTCGCCAAAAAAACATGGATCCGCGGATGCGCGGCATCTTTAATGGCCGCCCAGGCCCGGTCGATGTCCGGGACGGAGCAACGGCTGAGGGCCGCCACCTGGGAATGTTCCACAACAGAGCTGATGATCTGGACGGATTCAAAATCTCCCTCACTCGAAGCCGGAAATCCGGCTTCTATGACATCAACGCCCAGTCTGTCCAGCTGTCTGGCCAGGCGTCTTTTTTCCTGCTGATTCATGCTTGCTCCAGGGGACTGTTCGCCGTCCCGCAAGGTGGTATCGAAAATATAGACTCGTTCGGACATGGTGTATCCTCCTAAGTTCCTCGTGGACTGAAAATTCAAGACAGGCATCCTCCAATTGTAAAACCTGAAACCTGAACATTCAAGATCAGGCCTGTTTCAGACGCAGGGGGCGGTTCCTTTCTGTCGGAGTTTGCTTGTACGCACGACGCGACGCTGCTGGATGGGGTGTTTTTATGATTTACGGCGGATAGGACCGCCTAGGAAGGTTTTGTTGCGGAGCGGCCGCACAAGGTAGGTATAGATCAACCCTGAGATCAGATAGGCTGATATGAAAAGGAAGCCGAGCAGTCGAGGTTCCGAGGCCACCAGGACAAACAATAAAACAATACTCAAGGTGGTGGTGAAGGGGTGGGCCCGTATCGCTTCGACCTCTTTAAAGGAAGCATAGGCCACTTTGCTGACCATGAGCAGGGCGAGGGCAATGAGCATGCTCAAGGCGAAAAAAGGGAGTATGGGGGTGTCGCTGCCCGTGGGGAGGTAGGATGAAAACAAAACCAGCAAGCCTAAAAAGCAGGCTGCGGCCGGAATGGGCAAACCTACAAAAAATTTTTTCGATTCCTGGATGGGAGACTCGGTCTGGATATTGAATCTGGCCAGTCGCAGAGCGCCGCAGGCCAAAAACAGAAAAGAGCAGGCCATGCCCAGACGTCCAAAAATCGATGTTTGCCAGAGGTAGATCAAAAGCGCGGGAAGGACCCCAAAGGAGACCAGATCCGCCAGGGAGTCCAATTGAACGCCGAATTTTGAACTGGACCCGGTCAGTCGGGCCACCTTTCCGTCCAGGCCGTCAAGAATGCAGCTCACCACGATACCGGTGGCCGACCAGTGGAACTTCCCGTCTATGGCCCAGAGCAGGGAGAGAAAGCCGGTGAACAAACTGGCAGTGGTGAACAGATTCGGCAAAATGTAGATGGATTTATGGGGAGATTCGTGTTTCATGATTTTTCTGGAAGCAATTCAACTGTGGGCCACAATTGTCTGGCCGGCAAAGACGGAGGCTCCTGTTTGCACATCCAGAATATATTCATTCGGCAGATAAAGGTCAACCCTTGAGCCGAACTTGATCAAGCCCAGTCTTTGTCCGGCCTGGAGAGGATCATCCGGCTCGGCCCAACAGACGATGCGCCGGGCGATGAATCCGGAAATCTGGACCATGGTCACCCGCCGTCCCTGCTCGTCAATGAGGCTGAGGGTGTTCCGTTCGTTTTGCTCCGATGATTTATCCAGAGAGGCGTTGAAGAATTTTCCGGGGTGATAGCTGATGCCCTCAACCTGGCCCTGTACAGGTGAACGGTTGACATGGACGTTAAAAATGTTCATAAATATGCATACCCTATTTGTTGGGGCTCCGGATACAGGATCCGGGCATTGCTCTATTTTAATGATTTTCCCGTCAGCCGGTGCAACCGCGAGACCGGATCCAGAGGGAATGACCCGTTCAGGATCACGGAAAAAATGGAGAATGAAGAAGCTTGCCACGAGCAGCACAAAGGCCGGAAGATCCCAGTCCAGGACGGCCAGTACCAAGGTGGCAAAGGCGGCAAAGAGGATAAAGGGAACTCCCTCCTTAGACACTCCGAAATCCGGTGTATGCATTTTTTAATCCTGAAGGAGTCTTAGATTGAACATAAAGAAAATACTGGCCATGGGCGTTCACGTGTATACAAGCCTGGGGGTTGTACCGGCTTTCGTTGCTTCCTTATGCCTGTTCAGCGGCAATGGCCGGGGCTTTTTGCTTTCGTTGTGGGTGGCGGTTATTATTGACGCCACCGACGGGGTTCTGGCCCGCCGGCTCCAGGTCAAAGAAGTCCTGCCCGGCTTTGACGGCGGACGGCTGGATGATATCATTGATTATGTGACCTATGTATTCCTGCCCTGCCTGGCTTTGGTCAGATTTGAATTTCTGCCCCAGGCCTTAGCCTGGTGGGCCCTTGTGCCCATGCTGGCCAGCACCTATGGCTTTTCACAGGGCGATGCCAAGACAGAAGAGTCTTTTGTCGGCTTTCCTTCATACTGGAATGTTTTTTTTCTCTATGCCTATGTCTTTTCCCCGGCGCCCGCGGTCCTTGTCGGGTTCCTCTGCGTCCTCTCCATTCTGATCTTCATCCCCCTGCATTATATCTACCCATCCAGAACGCTCTGGCTTCGAAAGACAAATGTCACCCTCGCCTTTTTTTACGGGATCTCCACCGGGATACTCTGCCTATTTTCCGAGGCTCCCTGGGCTGAACCCTTTGCCTTGGCGACCCTTGCCTATCCCGTCTACTACGGAACGGTTTCTCTGCTTTTTCAACACCGCTTCCGGAAGCAGCAACTTCTGTAAGGTCAGGGTTCAGGCCTGTTTTGACGCAGCGCGGCTATAGAGCATGCTGCTTTTGAAAGTTCTGCATAAAGGCGCACAAAGCCTGGACTCCTGCCAGTGGCATGGCGTTGTACAGGCTGGCCCGGCACCCGCCGACGCTGCGATGTCCCTTGAGCTGCATCAGGCCCTTCTGCGTGGCTTCTTGCAGGAATCGGGCCTCCAATGCTTCACTGGGGAGCCGAAACACAATATTCATCTGGGATCGGGAGTCCGGATCCACCGGTGAGCGGTAAAAGCCGGCGCTGCTGTCGATGGTATCATAGACCAGCTGCGATTTTTGCGCAGCCCGTTCCTGCATGGCCTGCAATCCGCCTTCAGCCTTCATCCATTTCAGGACCTTGCCCAGCATGTACACTGAAAAGACCGGCGGGGTGTTGAACATGGAGTCCTTGGCCTGATGGAGGTCGAAACGCAGATAACGGGGGATATGACGATTGGTCTTCTCCAGGATCGATGTCCGGAGAAAGACGACCGCCATGCCGGCCGGTCCCAGGTTTTTCTGAGTGCCGCCGTAGACAATGTCGAACTTCTCCCATTGCACTGGTCTGGACATGAAATCCGAGGACATGTCCGCCACCAGGGGAGCACTGCAATCCGGCCACTGCTTCCAGCGGATGCCGCCGATGGTCTCGTTGGACGTGATATGGACATATCGGGTTCCGGATTCCAGGCTGATTTCATTGTCTGCAGGCATGCGGGTGTAGCTGCAGTCAGCCCCGTCCCAGGCGCAATAGGCCTCGCCCGCGGTCTGGGCATCGGTGTAGGCCCCTTTGGCCCAGTGACCGGTGAGGGTGTAAGCCCCCTTTTGGCCGCTGTCCAGCAGATTCATGGGGACCATGGCGAACTGCAGGGTGGCCCCGCCCTGAATAAAAAGAACGCTGAAATCCTTTGGGGCTTGAAACACCTCCAGGGCCAGAGCCATGGCTTCGTGATGCACGGCGTCGTATTCCCGGCCGCGATGACTCATTTCCAAAAGCGACATGCCGGCGTTCTGAAAATCCACAAACTCCTTCTGGGCTTCCTCAAGCACCTGCAAAGGCAGTGTGCAGGGGCCGGCCCCAAAATTATAGACACGTTCACTCATCGTTTTCCCCCAAGATCATTTTGACAAGCCAAAATGATCTTTATTGTATTGATTCTTGTTTTATTTGTTTCCGTCTGAGCATTGCGGTTGGTATGAAACTTGACTTTTCTTTCTCCGTCACCCCGGCGGAGGCCGGGGTCCAGCTTTTTCAGTCTGGATTCCGGCCTCCGCCGGAATGACGGAGGAGGTGACTCAAAGTTTCTTTTTGAAAAGAAAGTCAACATTACAAATTGCCACTATATGGGACAAAACTTATAAGACACGAAACTAGGTCCTGCAGGCGCAGACGGAGTCCTGATTCACGGCATTGATCACTTCTCCATCTTTGAGATAGGCGATCATCTGCTTGGCCACCGCCACCGCGACATTGATCTGGGCTTCCTTGGTGGAGGCTCCGAGATGCGGTGTGGCAATGAATTGGTCCAGTTTGAGCAGGGGATGATCTCCCGGAGGTTCTTCCTTGAAGACATCCATGGCGGCTCCGGAGACTTTCCCGGAGATCAAGGCCTCATACAGATCGTTTTCCTCGACAATCCCACCCCTGGAGCAGTTGATGAGCATGACCCCGTCCTTCATCAGGGAAAAGGCCTTTGCATCGATCATATTGCTGGTGCTTTCATCCTTGGGGACGTGGATCGTGATGTAATCCGATCGGGTATACAATTCTTCCAGGGGAACGCTCTCATGCCCCAGTTCTTCAATGAGTTCGGAGGTGAAGCAGGGGTCGTGAACAATGACCTTCATTTTCAACCCCCTGGCCCGGTCGGCCACAATGGAGCCGATATTGCCGCAGCCGATGACTCCCAGGGTTTTTTTGAAGACTTCCCGGCCCTGGAGTTGTTTTTTCTCCCACAAGCCCTGTTTCAAGGTGGCTGTTCCCCTGGGGATGTTCCTGGTCAGGGACAGCATCATGGCGATGGCGTGTTCAGCCGCGCTGACCGTGTTGCCGCCGGGTGTGTTCATGACTACAATGTCTTTTTCCGTGGCCGCCGGGATATCCACGTTGTCCAGACCGATTCCGGCCCGGCCGATGACTTTGAGTGCGTCCGCGGCCTGCAGCAGGTCTTTGGTGACCTTGGTGGCGCTCCTGATGACCAGCCCGTGGTATTGGCCGATGATTCCCTTCAGGCCTTCCGGGTCAAGGCCTGTTTTGACATCGACTGCGATGTCTGATTCCTTTTCAAATATTTCAATGCCTGCTTGATGCAGGTTGTCACTCACCAGAACCTTCATTCCCGCCTCCTGTTATTCATTTCAGGTTGTGCTGTTTTGCCTTTTTCCATTGTGGGGGCCACAAATACACTTGGTGAATTGTAAGCATAAACGGATCTTCCTGTGTTTGTCAAACTCGAACGGAATCGAGCACTCTTCAGATGTGGAAAGCTTTGATTCGTTTTTTGAGCTGCTGCACAAGTTTTTTGTCCTGAAAACCGGCATAGCGGAGTTGAATGTACAGTTCGCAGATCTTCGCGATGTCCTGCCGCCGCTTGGGAAACTGCTCGGCGATTCGGGAGGCCTGATCTCTGGGCCCTTGGTGAGGGGATACGGCGAAGCCGGATTTTTGAAGCGTTTTGAGAAAGCGGGTGTAGATTTTTTTGACCGAATCAGGGCCCGTGGATCGGGCCGGGAGGATCAAAAGGGCTGAGAAGAATATAAATATTAGGGATGATGCGGTGAAAATCAGGATCACCGCATCCAGGGAGCGCCAGATATTTTCGCCGAGACGCAGCCGGGACAACAGCCTGTTTTGTTTGGCGAGGGTATAGTCCACGACCCAGGTGTACCAATGATAGTTCAGGGCGTCCCAGCTGAGTCGCAGGCTGTGCCCGATGCGCATGAGCCAGTGGTCGTCGTCAATCATAAACAGAGAGTTGTCTCCGTCTCCGGCCAGGAGCTGCTGCATGCCGGAGGCAATCCTGTCCGGAGCCACCGCCTGAGTCGGATCGATCCGGGTCCAGCCTTTGCCGGGCAGGGCAAGCTCCACCCAGGCATGGGCATCTGACTGCCGAATAATGAGATAGTCACCCATGGGATTTCGTTCACCGCCCTGATATCCCACCACGATTCTGGAAGGAATTCCGGCGCTGCGCATCATCCAGGCAAAGGCCTGGGCAAAATGGGAGCAGTACCCGCTTTGGGTTCGAAAGAGGAATTCATCAACGGAATCAGGGGAATGCAGCGGCGGGGGACTGAGGGTATAGGAGAATTTTTGCCGCCGGAAATACTGCAGGACCTGCTGCACCAGCTGTTCAGGCTTCGGGTTGTTTTTAGCAATACCTTGGAGGAGTTCCTGGGTCCTCGGGTTGAGGGAGGTATCCAGGGCGAGCCCTCGTTGCCTGAGCTCCGGATCGGGCGGCGGCATGGTGCCTTTCAGGCTTGATCGAAGTCGGTAGCTGGTTTTTTCCTGGATTTTGTTGTGGGCCTTGAGGGTCCAATCAGAAAGCATCACGGCCAAAGGCGGCGCCTCAAGGGGGATGTCCAGGGCCGGCAGCATCCTGTTTCCGGAGGGCTCCAAGGTCACGGTATAGGCTTTTTGATCTTTTCCTGAAAGCAAAATCAAAGTCCTTTGTTCGGCAGGCGTTCCTCTGGTCCAGGCCGTTCCGTTAAAATCCCAGAGAACGGCCGCCCGCCAGTAAAGTTGAGGATTTTCCGGCGGTTTCCCTGCGAATTCGGCCCTGAAGGCAATGTTTTTCGACTGAGCCAGTTCAGACAGACTGCCCGGGGTCAGTGTGTCGCTGAGACCGCTGATGCCGGGAGCGTCGGTGCTGCGGAGTCCAATGAGCGCTCCGGGCAGTCTGGGAAACAGGAAAAAAAAGATCGCGGCCAGGGGCAGGGCCTGAAGGCAAAGCAGGGCCGCCCGGGACCATGCCGCGAGGATCCGGGGCTGTTCTTGATTCACCGTAATTTGGGCCGTGACGATCAGAATTAAACAGGGGAAAAGGTAGAGCCCGAGAAAGAGGCTTTGGGTGAAGAGGAGCGTCGTGAAAAGCAAAAAGAGGGCCAGAAAAACAGTGATCATCCGATCACGATAGGTCCTGATTTCAAAAGGTTTGACGGCCAGCATCAAGGCCAAAAGACTCGCGCCGGCTTCCCGGCCGTAAAAGCCGCCGCCTCCGAAGACGGCCACTCCGGCCAGGGCCAGCAGGGTCAGGCCGTACAGGTAGCATCGACCGGGGGGCTGCCAGTGTTTGACGGCTGCAAGGAAGCGGATTATCCAGAGGCTGAAGCAGAAAACAGAGACCCAGGCGGGCAGCCAGAGGACGTGCGGCAGATAGGACAGCATCAGGACGATGAGCACGAATTGCAGTGCGGTGGGGCGTCTCATGGCGCCTCGAACAGGGCCAGGGCCTTGAGGCAGGCGTTTCTGTGTTCCAGGCCCGTGTCCGGTTGGATGGTCCCCCCCGGCAAATTTAGCCCGTAAAGGCTTTGCCTGTTGTGCGCCTCAAGGATCAGTGTGCAGAGGATGGACAGTTTGCTTTCCGTATCCGGAGCCGGAAGCGTTTCGAAGTCGAACCAGAGCGTCCGGTTCGATCCGCCGGTGAAGCGCTTGACCAGCAGCCCCTGTTCTCTGGCATAGGATTTCCAATGGATTCTTTTGTAGGATTCACCGGGCTGATAGTCTTTGAGATCCTGGAAATCCTCCAGTCCGGGGGTTTGAACAGCAGGATCCGAATCCGATCCTGAATGCTGCCGGGCCGTCCGGGGCCAGGGCCGGCCCGCAGCCGGTTTGGGGTAGACCAGGGCGGATGTTTGCATATTGAACTTTGACCAGGCCTTGAACAAACCCAGCGGATAATACGTTGCCAGGCTGAATCTGCCGAGTTGTATGATCCCTCTGTGCTTGGCGGGCAGGACAATCTGTCCGTCGGCTGTTTTCAGTGGATTGAGGCGGGGAAGCGGGAACCATTCCTTATTTTTTTGCAGCCAGAGGCTCGACCTGTTTCGCGCCCTGGATTCCCGGATGCGTATTTGAAAGTGAATGTTCTGCCCTGCAAAGACAGGCTGGGTGTAGGCCGGTGCAATAATCAGTCCGGTGAGGTTGCGGAAGGTGTGCAGGATGGACACGAGTCCAAGCGAGGCGATCATGAAGGCCATGGCATAGGCGAGGTTGTTCGCGTAATTTACGGCTCCCAGGAGCATTCCAAAGAAGATGAGCAGATAGATGCAGCCAAATTTGGAAGGCAAAAGATAGACGTTTTTCCGGGTCAAATGGATCGGCCCGGAGGCCGCTTCCTGACCCCGAAAGATTGATTTGAAGGCCTTGCATTGAAACAGGTTCATGGAACAGGGATATTCTCCAACAGAGAGCTGAGGGCCTCATGTTTTTCTGTTTCAGAAAGATTGGTTCTGAATTGCAGTCGATGGCCGGCCACCGGAGAAAAAACGGTTTGGATGTCTTCCGGCAGCACATAGTTTCGCTGATCAATATAGGCCCAGCTTTTGGCGCAGTGCAGCAGAGCCAGGCCGGCTCTGGGGGAGAGTCCCAGGTTGATTTCAGGGCTGTGCCGGGTGAAATCCAGGATGTCCCGGGTGTACTGAATGAGGGGACCGGAGGTATGGGTATCCAGGACCTGTTGCTGCATCTTGAGGGCGGCAGCCGGGGTCAGCAGGGCAGACAAATCCTGCAGCAGCTTGCCCCGGTCTTCACCCTGGAGAAGAGTCATTTCGGCTTCGCGGTCGGGATATCCCAGTTGAATGGACATTAGAAAGCGGTCCAGCTGCGATTCAGGCAGCGGGTAGGTCCCGATCTGTTCTTGCCGGTTCTGGGTGGCGATGACAAAAAAAGGGATCGGCAAAGGATAGCGCTCCCGGTCCAGGGAGACCTGCCCTTCGGCCATGGCTTCCAGGAGGCCGCTCTGGGTCTTGGGGGCGGCCCTGTTGATTTCGTCCACCAGGACGGCCTGGGCAAAAATGGGCCCGGGATGGAAGGCGAAGCGAGCCGTATTTTTTTCATAGACCGAAACCCCGAGGATGTCTCCCGGCAGGAGATCGTTGGTGCACTGAATCCTCTGGAACTCGAGGCCTATGAGTTTGGCCAGAACCTGGGCCAGGGTGGTTTTGCCGATACCGGGCATGTCTTCAATAAGAAGGTGCCCTTTGGCCAGAAAACAGGCCAGAGCCAGTTTGATCTGCTGTTCTTTGCCCAGAATCACGGCGCCTGCTTCGGCAATGAGCTGCTTAACGCTTGGATTCATGGGAGTTGTCGGCGGCGAGCCGGTTCTTGAAATGTTTGTCCAGGGGATACAGCCAGATGTCCTTGATCGGCAGCCGGTTGGTGTTGGTCTGGTCGAGTTTGCCCCGGCCTTTGGTCTGCCCGACTCGAATCCAGTTTGAGGCCTTGTAGCTGATCCCCTGGTAGCGATCCTGCTGGACAAAGGTCTCCAGAAGAACGGGCTGATACTTGTATCGTTCCAGCCAGTCGCGGGGGAGCCGGGTGATGGCCTGAGACAGGACTTTTGAAGCGAGATTCTTGGAGTGCACCCAGGGCAGGACGAGAAAGCGGGCATTGTTGACCACCAGGTGCAGGTTCGCCTCCCGCTGCTTTGAAGTCCACCCGATAAAGCGATCCCGGTCCGCCACGGTCCAGGCCGCGGCCCCAAAGCCTAAAAGGGCCAGCACCCGGTCCTGGCTGCTGACGAAATAGCGGATCTGCGCCCCGGCCAGGGGCTTGTACCCCAGATAATGGTAGCGGTTGATGAATTCGTTCCAGAGCTTGGAATCCTTGGCTGAGTCCACCTTGCGGAAGGTGAGGTCCTGCAGGCGGTCCACCGATTCGGTGATGGGCTCGGCCGGATCAGTGGCTTTGGATGCTTCGCTGGTATAGGTCTTCTTTTTTCCGGGCCGGTACCTGGACACCGGCAGCAGGATACGCCCATCGTCATACATCCTGGACAGGGCCACCCGGCAGCTCATGTCCTTGAGTCCGCCGTCCGGCTTGTACCACTTGAGAAGTTCACAGACCAGCCTGGAGAATTCGGTTCTGGATCGGGCCGGGTTTTCAAAGGCCAAGCTCTGGATACGGTCGATCTCCTGCTGGGTGAAATCCCGCCCGCAATAACGATAGCTTGGTTCATCACTCATCGGCTTGGTCCTTTGGGGTTGGGGGCGAAGCCCGCTTTCAGTCTGAACAATCGGAATCGAAAAATCTCTGCCTGGCCTTAAAAACCAGGGAGCTTGAATTTCATGGTCACTTCCCCGGTTTGTTGGTCCAGGGTTAGCAGGCGCTCCTGATCGTCTCCCGGCGTCAGTTTTTGTCCGGTGGCCATTTCCAGAAGGCCGCTGATGAACGACATCCCGGTGTTCAGGACCTCTTCCATTTTTTCCGGGGTCTGCGACGGTCCGCCTGCAGCCTGTTCCCCGGCTGCAGGCTGGGCTTCGCGCAGGGATGTCCCAGGGGCCTGCTCCTCCATGTGCGGAAAATCGCTTTCTTCGGCGGCGACATCCAGGTCCGGGCTTTCTTCCTGGAGGGCCCGGGGGTTCAAGTAGTGCGGGGTGTCGTCCGGGATTTCCTCGCCGGGTCTCTGTTCAAAGCCGGGCGCCTCTTCTGCTTCCTGTCCCATCATGGCCCGGAGGCGATTGAGCATTTCATTGCGTTTTTCTCTGGAGAACTCCACCACATCAGCCGTGCCGTCAAACACCCCTTGAAACAGTTCGGTCTTCAAGTGAATTCCGGCCAGGATCTTTTCCTCAATGCTGTCCTTGCTCACGAGATTGATGACGTTGACGGTTTTGCTGCTCTGGCCGATGCGGTTCACCCGACCGATGCGCTGGTTCATTCGGGCCGGATTCCAGGGGAGTTCAAAGTTGATTACACAGTCGGCTGCCTGCAGATTCAGCCCCGTGCCCCCGGAATCAGTGGACAGAAAGACCTTGCACTCCGGATTGTTGGAAAATTCGTCGATCAGGGCCTGCCGTTTGTGTACCGGAATTTTGCCGCTCAATTCCACAAAAGGAATGCCGGCCCGGGACAGTTGCTTCCCGATCAGAAAGGTCATGGTGGTCCATTCGCTGAAGATGACGACTTTGCGCCGGTTTTGCAGGACCATCTCCTCCAGGATGTTTTCCAGTTCCTGCAGCTTTGGGGAATGATTGGTCTGCCGGTCGATGAGGAAGGAGGAATCGCAGACCCGGCGCATCTGCACCAAAAGCTCCTGGATGCGGCGAACGTCCATCGGGGTCAAAAATTTTTTGTTCAGAAGGGGGAGCAGGGACTGCAGAAAACCGTTGTGGATCTTGGCCTGTTCATGGGTCAGGTCCAGGTAGTAGGTGTTGACCAGTTCTTCGGGCAGGTCGGAGAGGACCTCTTCCTTCCGCCTGCGGATAACGATGGATTTGAGCTTTTCATGCAGGCTCTCAAGATTGCGATAGCCGATGATCTTGTCCTTTTTGTCCCGGCTGAGCATGAAGTGCTCGGCGGCGAAGCGCCACAAGGGGGCGAGCATTTCAGGATCCAGGAACTGGACAATGGAGTAGACGTCTTCGAGTTTGTTTTCCAGGGGGGTGCCGGTCAAGACCAGGGCGTGTTTTCTGGAGATGCTTTTGACCGCGTCTGCGGTTTTCGTGGCGAAATTTTTAATGCGCTGGGCCTCATCCAGGATGATCAGGTCGGGCTTGAAGCGGGAAAGGATGGTCACGTCCCTGAGCACGGCCTCATAATTGGTGATTTTAAAAAAAGCGGGGTCCTGTTCATAGGTCTCCCGCCTCTGCTTGGGGCTGCCGGCCACGACCACAGCCTGTTCCGAGGTGAATTTATCAATTTCCCTTTTCCACTGTTCCTTGAGGGAAGCCAGGGTGATCACCAGGACCTTGCTGAAACCCAGGAGCTCTTTTTTCAACAAGGACAGGGCAATGGCCTGGAGGGTTTTCCCCAGTCCCATTTCATCGCCGATCAGGGCTGCTTTTTTATAGAGGCCGAAGCGGACTCCTTCCAGCTGATAGGGATAGAGTTCGGTCTTGAGGGATGGAAGCGGAGGCAGCTCCCGGCTTTCCAGCTCCCGGACCTCCAGTTCCAGAAATCGCGACTCCACCCGGCGCAGGGTCTCCTCTGAAACACGGACCCGTTTCTCCTCCTGGATCGTGTGGAGCAGAGCGGGGAAGGCCTGCAGATCCTCGGAATGAAACAGTCCGTCTTCTCCAAAAAAAGTCTTCAGGGTTTGCAGCAGGGCATCATCCTTGGATTCGGATGTTTCATAAAAGAGTCTGGGCCTTTTGGCTGCAGAATCCCAAAAGATGTCCACAAAGGGAAATTGTTCCGAGGCGATTCGTGTTTTGAAATCTTTGCGCTTTTTGATGTGCTCCGTGAGGTGCAGGATATGCTTGCAGGTATTCAGGCAGTTGGAGTTGAAGTCCGGGCAGGTGCAATGCCCCTGTCCCTGTTCCGGATCGTGGAGTGTGACCACGTATTGGCGGCCTTTGTCTGTTTCCAGAAGATGCTCGCCCTTGTACATCTCCCCCAGGGTGATCCTGAAGTCTTCCTGGCGGGCCCTGTATTTCCGGTCCTCCAGGGCCTTCTGCCGAATCTCTTCAGGGCTTAAGAAACGTTCAGCCGGGCCTTCTTGTTGGGGAGGCTCCGCTTTCCAGCCTTCCATCCTGTCCAGGGCGTCCAGCATGACCGCCACAACATGCTTGCAGCCCCGGCCCGGATAGGGGCAGTCACAACTGTATTCAAGGGCATCAGACCCCACGCTGATTCGGGTGACGTAATCCCCGTAGTTTCCGTCCACGTCATACACAAAGCGGTACTGCTCAAGGTCGGCATCTTGGCACATATAGGAACCGTATTCATAAATTTTCCGGCCCCTGGAAAAAATAATCTCTGAATCCGCCACCTGGGCGCGGATGTGCTCCTGGTCAAAAGCAAACATGAAGGGTTTTCTCCAGGAAGTAGATTAGTGAAAAAGAACTCCGATCAGCGAAGGTCTGTGTATCAAAAATTCATCCCTTTGTCGAATTGACCGGAGGGAGTATTTGGAGTAAAGGGATTGTATGAAACATCTCAAAGGATTGAAAGAATATCTTGCAGCCTGTTACGAAGAGGCGATCCTGGAAGAGGCCCGAACCTCAGGGAAGGAATGGGTCTTTCACCTGCACGGCGATCGGATTGTCAGAAGCGCATTCTTTCAAAACGAGCGATACGAACTGATCTTTGAAAATCCGGGACAGGATCCGGAAACCGTGCACAAGACCGAACTCAAGTTCTTCTATCCGGCGGAGCACGAAGCAGCGGTGCAAAGCTCTGTTAAGGCGGATAAAAAGATGCGATCCAAAGGCCTGGGGCCCTATTACTACACCAAGGACCGATTTTTTGTGAAGAACAAGTCCCTGTTTCCTCTGATGCTGGACCGGGAGGTGGTGTTTGTGACCCTTCTGGAAGGCGAAATCCTGCGGGGCATCATCAGCGGCTTCAACCGCTATGAGATCAGTCTGCATCTTAAAGGGGGAACCCCGGTGACCATCCTCAGACACGCCCTGGCGGCCCTGCGGAACAAAAAGGGGCGTTCCTTTTTAAAAATAGACCAGGAGCGTACCCGGGACTGGAAGAAGAGCGTCTATTACCAGGAAGCACCCCAGGCTTGTTGAGGCCAGGCAATGACAAGCCCGCATCCAGGGCCAAAGTCCGTCAGGACCGTTGACACGGACTCGGACAAAGGGAAAACGGACGGAAAGTCGATGCTCAGGCAGAAGGACCGGGAGCGGTATCAGCGGCAGATCGGATTGCCGGAAATCGGAGAGCAGGGACAAAAGCGGCTCGGCCGGTCCCGCGTCTTGCTGGCGGGTCTGGGTGGCTTGGGATCCGTACTTGCCGCCTCTCTGTGTGCCGCCGGAGTCGGTTTTCTGCGCATCGCGGACAGGGATCGGGTGGAGCTGAGCAATTTGAACCGCCAGATTCTGCATTGGACAGCAGATATCGGACGTGAGAAAACGGTGTCCGCCGGGGAGAAGCTGGCGGCCTTCAACCCGGAGGTTGTTCTTGAACCCCGTCAGATCGCAATTGCCGAGGACACTGTCCAGGAACTCCTCCGGGACTGTCAGATCATTGTCGACGGGACCGACAATCTGGAAAGCAGACGGGTTTTGAACCGGGCTTCGCTGAAAACCGGACTTCCCTTTATCCACGGTGGCATCAACGGGTTCAACGGGATGCTTTCCACGTTCATTCCGGGACGGACCCCCTGCTTTGAGTGTCTGTTTTCAGAGTTCGGGGGAGGCTCGGGTTGTCCGTCCGTCCTCGGAGCAACCGCCGGGATCGTCGGCTCCCTGCAGAGCCTGGAGGCGCTCAAGTATCTTTTGGGAATGCATGCTGAACTCTTGACCGGCAGACTGCTCATCGTCCAGGGCAGAAGCATGACCTTTCGAAAGATCAGGCTGGAGCCGAATCCCGCCTGCCCGGAGTGCGGGTGACCGAGGTCCGTGCAGTGCAGTCATAGAAGCCCGGAGCCCAACATCGAGATCCACAGAGCGTGAAGCTCAGGAGAACTTCAGTGCATGATGACTGCAACCATCCACATCACCTTGAACGGCTTTGAGGAAGCAGTGGTTTCAGAAGCTACCATCGCCTCCTTGATTCGGGATTTCAACGAGCAGGACAGTGATCTGATCGTGGAGCACAACGGCTGCTTCGTCTATCCGGCGGAATATGGGAAACGTGTTCTGCAGGACGGCGACAGACTCGAGTTCATCAATCCTAATTTCGGGGGCTGAGAAAGTGCTGACTCGAACTTGACAAAGAATAAGAAGCCTCGTAGCCTTTTTGTAAGACACGCTTTTCCGGGGTGGCGCACAGCCTGAGATGATACCCGTTGAACCTGATCCGGATAATGCCGGCGCAGGGAGATACGAGCAGACCATCCAATTTGAGACAACCAGGCCGTTTCCCCGGAAACGGCTTTTTTTATGGGACAAGGAGGATGCCCATGTCCGGGTCGAGAACACAGGCCGGCGACAGGCTGGCCCGCATCAGGGAACAGACGCCCCTTGTGCACAGCATTACCAATTATGTAGTCATGAATTTCACGGCCAATGTTTTATTGGCCATGGGGGCTTCGCCGGTCATGGCCCACGCCGGAGAGGAGGTCGAGGAGATGACCTCCCTGGCCGGGGCCCTTGTTTTGAATATCGGGACCTTGAGTGCAGCCTGGATCGGCTCCATGCACAAGGCCGGGGAGAAAGCCGCGGAGTGCAAGATCCCGATCGTTCTGGATCCGGTCGGCTCCGGCGCCACGGCCTACCGGACGAAAACGGCCCGGGAGCTTTTAGAGCAGCGCCGGATTACGCTAATCCGGGGCAATGCTTCGGAAATTCTCTCCTTGCGCGGTGAAGATTCTCAGACAAAAGGGGTCGACAGCCTGCATTCGGTGGAGGAGGCAGTCGAAAGCGCGGAATTACTGGCCGGAGAACTGGGAGTTGCCCTGGCGATTACCGGTCCTGTTGACCTGGTGACCGACGGCCGGCGCACGCTGCGAATCTTGAACGGCCATCCCTTGATGGGACGAATTACCGGGACCGGCTGCGCCGCAACCGTCATCAGCGCGGCTTTTCTGGCCCCGGACGCAGAGCCGGTGGAGGCGGCGGCTTCGGCTCTGGCCTTTTTCGGGCTGGCCGGGGAGCGGGCCGGGGAAAACGCTTCAGCCCCGGGGAGCTTTCAGGTGGCCCTCATCGATGAACTCTACAGGATCACTCCGGAAGAACTGGCAGCCGGGGTCAGGATTGAAGAAGCTTAGGGAACGGGGAGTGTGGAACGGGGAACGCGGAACGGGGAGTGCGGAACGGGGAATGCGGAACGGGGAGCGTGGAACGCGCAGGGCGGAAAGCAGGATGGATGAGGGAAACCGGAGACCCGGAGCAGGGAACGACGAACATGAAAGGCGGGAGAGGGAAGCGGCCAGGGGGCCAGTGGACTCTTCGCTCTATCTGGTCACGGATCGGAGCCTTGTCCCGGATCGATCCCTTGTGGAAATTCAGGAGGCTGGGAAGCACAGGGAGAAGTTCACATGGGGTTGAAGGATATCGGCGAATTCGGATTCATCGACAGGATCAGTCCACAGTGCTGCATCAACCGGGAGCGGGTGTACAAGGCTATCGGCGACGACGCCGCCGCCTTTTGGTCCGATCCAAAGCGTCTGACCCTGGTGACCACGGATCTGCTCGTGGAACGGGTCCATTTTCAGCGCAGCGCGGTCAGCGGCTTCGATCTCGGCTACAAGGCCCTGGCGGTCAATTTGAGTGACATCGCGGCCATGGGCGGAACCGCTCGGGAGGCCTTTGTGAGCATCGCGATTCCTGAAGACTGCGCCCTGGAGTATCTGGATGCCATCTACCTTGGGCTGCGGCATTTGGCCGGGGAATTCGGGGTGAACATCCTGGGCGGGGACACTACCGCTTCACATCAGGATCTGATCATCAATATCGCTTTGACCGGTTCCGTGCCCGAAGCAGAGATCCTCTGCCGGGACGGGGCCCGGTCCGGTGACCTGATCTGCTCCACCGGGTGTCTGGGTGACAGCCGGGCCGGTCTGCATCTTATTCTGCACGGGATTTTACGGGATACACCGGAGTTGGAAAAATTGTATCAGGAGCATGTCCGGCCCAGACCGCATCTCCGGGAAGGGCGGTTTCTGGCCCGGCAGGGGGGAGTGAGCGCGGCCATTGACGTCAGCGACGGGCTGAGTTCGGATCTGCAGCATCTGATTGACTCCGGCCGGACCGGGGCCAGGCTCCAGGCGGACCAGCTGCCGGTCTCGCCGGAGCTGGAGTGGTTTGGGAGGCGGTTCGGCTGCGATCCAATCGAATTCGCCCTGGCCGGAGGCGAAGACTATGCCTTGCTCTTTACGCTTGGAGCCGACCGGGCAGAGCGCGTGCAAAAGGCCTATCAGCAGGAGTTTGGGCAAGGGTTTTCGATTTTCGGGGAGATCACCGAGAGCGGGGAGATGGAACTGGTGAGCCCTTCCGGGACCAGATCCCTGAGGCCTTCGGGCTGGAATCATTTTCAACTTCAAAAACAGCATGGATCGGAATAAAATGGAACAAAAGGGAAAATTCCGATATTTTCGGGCCTTGAGCATTGCAGGTTCGGATAGCGGGGGCGGAGCCGGCATCCAGGCGGATCTCAAGACCTTTGCTGCACTGGGCTGTTACGGCATGTCGGTCATTACCGCTCTGACCGCCCAGAACAGCGTCGGGGTCCAGGACATCCATCCGGCGCCGCCGTCTTTTGTCCGGGAACAGCTGCACTCGGTGCTTTTGGATCTGGGGGCGGACGCGGTCAAAATCGGCATGCTCTTTTCAGCGGAATGCATCCGGACCGTGGCCGGCGTTCTCAAGGAGCAGGGCGTGCAGAGGATCGTTCTGGATCCGGTCATGGTGGCCCAGAGCGGGGACAAACTTCTAAGGGACGAGGCTGTCCAGGCCGTCAAGACCGAGCTCATGCCCCTGGCGGACCTTATAACCCCCAATCTGCCGGAAGCGGCAGTCCTCTTGGGCCGGCCGGTCGAAAGCCTGGATGACATGCAGGCCGCGGCCAGGGACCTGGCTGGCTTCGGCTGCCGGGCCGTGCTGCTCAAAGGCGGTCATCTCCAGGGAGATCAAAGCACGGATCTTTTGTACCTTGAAGACGAAGACCGCTTTGTGAGCTTGAGTGCGGCTTTTATCAGAACCAGCAACAACCATGGTACCGGCTGCACCCTGTCCTCAGCCGTGGCCGCCTGTCTGGCCCGGGGGATGGATCTTCATTCAGCTGTGAACCGGGCCAAGGACTACATCAGCGGGGCCATCCGGGCCGGAGCCGAATACCGGCTGGGGCAGGGGCACGGGCCGGTGCATCATTTTTTTGAGCTCTGGTAAATTCAGCATAAGAATGCTGAATTTACATATTTTTTCAAAAAATTTATGGAATGTCCGTGTTTGCAGGTATACTGATCCAATGTTGGTTTCTGAATCAAAGACTGATTGTCCTTTGATTTCAACGACAGAATCCTGAAAAAGGTAAGTTGGAGCAGTATATGACACATTTCCAGGATCCGCCGGGCATACTGCTGGATAATGTTGGGTTTGAATTTGGGGGGACAGCCCTGTTCTCCGGGTTGGATTTTGTGATCCCCGGCGGGCAGTGGACCTGTCTCCTGGGACCCAGCGGCTGCGGAAAATCGACCCTGCTGCGCCTGATTTCCGGGAGTCTGGGTTCGAATTTCTCCGGCAGCATCCGATTTGACCGGGGCTTTTCCCGAAAAAACCTGACCGCCTGGATGTCTCAGAAAGACCTGCTTTTGCCCTGGCTCACGGTTCAAAGCAACGCCATGCTCGGGGCCAGGCTTCGAGGTGAGGCCACGGAGGAGCGGAGGCAGCGGGCCGCAGCGCTCCTTGAAGCAGCGGGTCTTAAGGGGTACCTGGATGCCTATCCGGCTGCCCTGTCCGGGGGCATGCGGCAGCGGGTGGCCCTGGTGCGGACCTTGATGGAAGACAGGCCGGTGATACTCATGGACGAGCCTTTTTCCGCCCTGGATGCCCTGACCCGTCTGAAACTCCAGGATCTGGCCCTGGAACTGCTCCAGGGAGCCACGGTCCTGCTGGTGACCCACGATCCTTACGAGGCTTTGCGTTTGGGGCATCGCATTCAGGTTATGGCCGGCCGGCCGGCTCGGATACGCCCCCCGCTCACCCCCCCAGGTAGTCCCCCCCGACGTCTGGATGAGAGCGAGGTAGCCGCCCTGCACACCAGGCTTTTTGAAAATTTGAA
Source organism: Desulfohalobiaceae bacterium S24 (assembly GCA_011389765.1). Lineage (GTDB taxonomy): Bacteria > Desulfobacterota > Desulfovibrionia > Desulfovibrionales > Desulfothermaceae > JAABTT01. The sequence goes on from JAABTT010000015.1 coordinate 33,578, forward strand.
AAGCGGGGAGGGCTGAGGTGCCCGCCGTTCGTTTTGTCCTGATCTGCCTGGGTCTTATCCTGGTCTGGCAGGCGGTGGTCTGGCTGACTTCGGTTCCGGCCTTTATCCTGCCCGGTCCAGCAGAGACCGTCCTGGCCCTGTGGAGGAAAGGGCCCCTGCTGGTGCATCATGCCGGGATCACTCTGCTGGAGATCTCAGCCGGTCTGGTGCTGGGGGCTGTTTTCGGCGCTTTCAGCGCCTTGATCATGACCGCTTCCGGCACCCTGAAGCGCTGGCTGCTGCCGGTTCTGGTCATGAGCCAGGCTGTGCCCGTTTTTGCACTGGCTCCGCTGCTGGTCCTCTGGCTGGGCTATGGCCCGGCCTCCAAGATCGCTATGGCTGTGCTCATTATTTTTTTTCCGGTCACGGCCGCATTTTACGACGGCCTGCGGAGCACGGATCCGGAGTGGCTGGATCTGGCCCGGGTGATGGACGCCCGGCCCCGGGCCGTGTTGTATCATATCCGGATCCCGGCCGCTCTGCCGGCCTTTGCCTCGGGGCTGCGGGTCGCGGCTGCCGTGGCGCCTATCGGGGCTGTTGTGGGCGAATGGGTCGGCTCCAGCAGCGGCCTCGGCTTTTACATGCTGCATGCCAATGCCCGGATGCAGACCGATCTCATGTTTGCGGCCCTGGCCCTGCTGGTGGTGATGGCTTTGAGTCTTTATTTTTTCGTTGATTGGAGTATGCGTCGGGTGGTGTACTGGCAGCAAACCGAGATACAGGAGGTGGAACAATGAAAGGTCTGCGATTGCTGTTGGCTCTGTTCATGGTCTGCAGTGTGATGTCCGGGACGACGCCGGCCCGGGCCGGGGAAAAAATAACGCTCATGCTGGACTGGTTCGTCAACCCGGATCACGCCCCGCTTATTGTGGCCAAAGAAAAAGGCTTCTTTGGGGAGCGGGGTCTGGAGGTGCGCTTTGTCACCCCGTCCAATCCAAACGATCCCCCCAAGCTGGTGGCTGCCGGCAAGGCCGATCTGGCGGTTTCCTATCAGCACCAGCACATGCTCCAGGTGAGCCGGGGCCTCCCTCTGGTCCGCATGGCCACCCTGGTGGCCACTCCCTTGAATTCCCTTCTGGTTTTAGCAGACAGCGACATTGAAACCATCGCCGATCTCAAGGGCGCCACCGTGGGCTACTCCGTGGGCGGTTTCGAGACTGTTCTGCTCAAAGTCATGCTGCAGACTGCCGGTCTGGATTTGGAGGATGTCCAACTGGTCAATGTCAACTTTTCCCTGTCCCCCTCGCTCATCACCGGAAAAACAGACGCGGTCATCGGTCCCTTCCGCAATTTCGAGCCGAACCAGATGGAACTGGAGGGCCGGCCCGGCCGGGCCTTTTATGTGGAGGAATACGGCGTTCCGCCTTATGATGAACTCATTCTTGTCTGCCATCAGGACAAAACGGATGACCCCCGCTTCAGACGCTTCGTGGAAGCCGTGGAGGCAGGGGTTCAATTCCTGATCAACCACCCCCAAAAGGCCTGGGAGCATTTTGTCGCCTTTGATCCGGAGCTGGACGATGCCCTGAACCGGATGGCCTGGAAGGATACCCTTTCCAGATTCGCTTTGCGGCCCGGGGCCTTGGACAAAGCCAGGTACATGCGCTTTGCCCGGTTTATGCAACGGCAGGGGATGATCCGGGACCTGCCGGAATTGTCCGGCTACGCCCGAGAGCTGCCCATGGAATAGGTTCAGATGGCCGGCCATCGGCAGTCGCCGATTATTCGTGACAGGCAACCGATGGGATGGGCTGTGTCTCTAAGATTTTGGATTTGCGGTTGTTCAGACAAAGAATAGGAGCTGCTTATCTGAGATAAAACCAATACCTTTTTCTGAAAGGCTGGAGCACTCAGGCCTTTTGGCGCATCCCCAGCACCAGGATTCGATACCAGCCCGAGCGCTCTTTTTGCCGCAAAACAAGTCCATTGCGTGCGCAGAGCCGCCGGGCGATGTTCTGGCCGATGCCGGAGCCCTTGCTCACCCTGGGGTTGATGTCGTTGAGCAGGAAGAAGTAGGAGCGTCCACTGCTCGTGCCTGTTTTGATCTTGATACAGGAATCGGAATATTTGACGGAGTTTTCCAGCAGGATAAAGAGCAGGGTCTGGATCTCCAGGGTGTTGCCCAGCAGCTTGCCGGACTGCAGACTCTTGTGGACCCGGACTCTTTGCACGGCCTCAAAACGGGGCAGCATGTCTTTGGTGAGGGTCTTGAGGTCGATCTCTTCGTGTTTTCGCTCTTCAAGATCAAACTCGCTCATGATTTTGATGAGTTGTTGAAAATCATTTTCAAATCGCGAGGTGGCTTCTTCAATCCGGGCCAGGGCCTTTGGGTTGTGCTGTCCGCGCAAAAGTTCGAGATTGATCTTCTGTACGGCCAGAAAATTGCCCAATCTGTGCGAAACAGCTTCCACCAGGATATCCTGAAATTCGGTCACCTCCCTTTTGTGCCGTTTGTATCGCTTGAAGAGTTGATAAAAAACATAGGAGACCACAATGACCAGGATGCATTCCCAGAGCACTATATAATAGAAAAAATGTTTCAGCTGCTCCAGATCTTTGAGACCTGGAGGGGAGCAATAGGTATGGTGCAGATAGAGGATTGCGATATCCAGGACGCACAGATAGAGGAAAAAAAGCAGGGCAAAATTGAGAACGATTTTCTGGTCTTGTTTCATTTCAAGCGGTAGCCCTGTCCTTTGAGGGTCTCAATGCTGTTCCGGGGCAGTATTTTCCTGAGTTCTTTGATGTACGTCCTCAGGACATCCTCGCCGACCACGGCGTCCGACCAGACCGTGTCCATGATGGTCTGTTTTTCGACCAGTTTGCCCCGTTCTTTGATCAGCAGTTTGAACAAGTCCCTGGTCCGCCTGGTCAAATTGATCTCCTCCCCGGCTTTGTGCACTCTGTCGGTGTACAAGTCGAATTCCAGATCCCCGATACAAAAATTTTGGTTCGGAGGAGAGCGCTTCAGCAGGGCCTTGAGCCTGATGATCAGCTCTCGTGGATCAAAGGGTTTGGTCAGGTAATCGTCCGCTCCAAAATCAAAACAGGTTTCCTTGTCCCTGATTTTCTGTTTGGCTGTGATGATCAGCACCGGGATGTCCAGGCCTCTGGCCCGGATTTTTTCAAGGATTTGTTCGCCAGGGGTGTGCTTGAGGATCAGGTCCAGGATCAGCAGGTCAAAGGCATTCAGACTGCAATCCGTGATTTTCCGCTCATCGCTGAGCCAGTTCACGGAAAAAGCATTGAGTTCCAGAAATTCAATCAGGCTTTCCGCCAGGGTCGGATCATCTTCAATCAAGAGGATATTGGGCATACGGGAGGTTCCGATTGCTGATTTTGCTGATAGCTGTTCGGTCAAATGATTGATATGCAAAATTGAGAAATTTTCCGGAATCAGTCTAATCAAAAAATCATGGTTCTGCAAACTGAACTGATCCTTGAGTCCGGCTCGGTCTTTTGCTATCCTCATCCACATGTACAAACCGAATCTGCAGTCCTGCCGGATAAACCCTGTCCCATTTCACAAGCCTTCCGGCAGAAGAAGGGGTGATATTTGAAGTATATTCTCGGCCCCTTGTTATGTTCGTTTATCGGCTGGTCTACCAACTATCTGGCCATCAAAATGTTGTTTCGTCCCAGAAAACCCAAGCGGATTCTGGGCTGGACCCTGCAGGGCCTTTTCCCCAAGCGGCAGGCGGAACTGGCCGATCTGCTCGGAGATATCGTAGAAAGAGAACTGGTCAATCATGAGGATATCCGGCGGGTCATCCAGGATCCGGCTTTTCAGCGACGGATCCGGATGCTGGTGGATACCTATGTCTCCGGGTTTCTCCAGAAAAAACTGTCTTCCGTCCATCCCCTCCTGGCCTCGCTGCTCCAGGGCCGGAGGGTGATGGAGAAGATCAAAGATCTGGTGGTGGACGAAGTGGAACGTTTTATTCCGGACATGCTGGAGAAAGCGGCCCATGAACTGGAGTCCCGTTTCGAATTCAGCGCCATCGTCCGGGACAAAATCGAGAGTTTCTCCATTGAAAAATTGGAAGGGGTCCTCTTTCACCTGATGAAGCGGGAGTTTCGATTTATTGAGGTGCTTGGCGGAGTGTTAGGCTTGATGGCGGGTACGGCGCAGTCAGTTTATTTTTATTTCTTATCCTGATCCTGATCCACAGGTCTCTCTAACGGTGGTATGAGAAGAGTCTGTTGATTTACTGACGTTGTTCAATGCCGGTCGCTGGATCAGGATATGTCTGAGCAATATGAATCTTCGAAAATCGACAATCGAAAATCGAATATCGGAAATATTCAGGGGGAGGCGGCATGCCGGATTTGAAAAAGACACTGGGGGCTAAGTATCTGGAACAGACCAAGTTCGATCGGGAGACCCTGAGCAGCCGGCCCGGGCCAAAAATCGCCCCGGCGCCGCTGTATAAGGTGTATCAGGATGCGCAGCGCGTTGATTTGCCGAAGCCGGTTCTCGCGGAGTCGGATTTGGGGGTCTTGCTTCAAGGTCGGCGCTCAGTGCGCAATTTCCGTCGGGAGCCGATCAGCTTGGAGCAGCTCTCCAGCCTGCTGTGGGCCGGTCAGGGCCTGAGTGCGCAGGCCATGGGGCATGAATTGAGGACTTCCCCCTCGGCCGGCGCCCTGTATCCCATTGAAACCTATCTGAATGTCAACCGGGTTGCCGGACTCAAACCGGGCCTCTATCACCTCAATGTGCAGGATTTTATTCTGGAACTGTTGGAGGAAGGGGACCTTGGTCCGTATCTGGCCCGGGCTGCTCTGGGTCAGCAGTTCATGGCCCGGGCTGCGGTCACTCTTTGCTGGTCGGCGGTTCTCCGGCGGAATATGGCCAAGTATGGCCACAGGGGACTGCGCTATGTCTTCCTGGATGCCGGGCACATCTGTCAGAACGTGGTCCTTGCGGCTGAGGCCCTGGGCCTTGCCCAATGTCCGGTGGGCGCTTTTTTCGACGAAGACGCCAATACTCTGTTCCGATTGGACGGCCAGGAAGAAAGCCTGATCTATTTTTTAAGCGTCGGTGTAAAAAGAAATTGAATAATGAACCTCTGAATATATTAATTTTTTTGGCCTGAGCGGTCTTTTTGCTCAGGCCAAAAAAATTAATCCCAGCTGCGCTTGTCTTCAATGGGCCTGATCTGGGGCGGCATGGTGCCGGGCTCCAGGATTTGCAAGTCCGGCCTGATTTTGATTTTTTCCCTGAAGGTGTGCATCAGATCCTCTTTGCGCCGAAAATTGGACACCTCGACATACAAGGTGGCCTCATCAATGCCTCCGGGATTGGTTACTTCAAGCTGCCAGCGCTTGATTTCATCGAACCTGGCAATGACCTGTTCGATCTGGTGGGGGTAGACAAACAGGCCTTTGATGCGGGCCGTGGTGTCAACTCGGCCAATGATTCCGCCCAGTCTGGGTGAGGTCCGGCCGCAGGGGCAGGGGGAGCGCTCGATAAAGGACAAATCTCCGGTGGCCAGGCGGATCAGGGGGTAGGTCTTGTTGAAGGCGGTGACCACCACTTCTCCGACTTCGCCGTCTTTCAGGGGAATGCCGGTATCAGGGTGACAGATCTCGATAAAGGATCGGTTGGCCATATGCAGGCCGTTGCGGTGGTAGCACTCATAGCCGATGCATCCGACATCCGCGGTCCCATAGCCCTGCCGCATGATGAGATCGTATTTTTTCTCCAGGGTGTTTCTTACTTTTTCCGGGACTTTTTCAGCGGTTACAAAGGCCACTTCCAGAAAAAGATCCTTGCGGAGGTTTAAGCCGGCTTCCTCGGCTTTCTGGCCCAGATGCATGAGGTAGCTGGCGGTGCCCACATACCCGGTGATCCTCAGTTTCTGCATGATTTCCAACTGGGTGTTGGTGTTCCCGGGCCCGGCCGGAATGACGGCGCATTCCAGATTCCGCAGGGGGTCTTCAAACATCAGCCCGGCCGGATTGAAATGGTAGTTGAAGCAGTTCTGGACCACGTCTCCGGATCTGAATCCCGAGGCATAGAATCCTTCGGTCCAGCCCCAATAGTCGGGTATCCGGTCTTCGGGATCAAAGATCGGTCCGGGCGATAAAAAGACTCGGTTCATCTTTCCCAGGTCCTTGGTCAGCAATCCGCCCAAACGGGGTCCCATGGACTGCAGAAAGATCAGTTCTTTTTTCTTGAGAATGGGGATGTGTTTGATGTCACTGAGATCTCGGAATTTATTGACATCAAATTGGGCTCGATCAAACCGTTTTTTGACTTCTTCTGAATACCGGTAGGCATATTTGAGCATGTCCTTGAGCTGAATGCGGTAGAACTGGTTCCGCTCAGAGGCGTCGAGCACTTCGAGCCGGCTGTAAATGCCCTCGGTCCGGTCTTTTCGGGTCATAATTATTCACTCCTTCAAAAAAGATCTCAAATAAAAATAAACATGATATTTGATTCGGCAAGGGGAAAAGAGCGGGAATGTCTAAACTGCAACCGGCACTCTTCTCCTTTCTTTCCGGGCCCTGGCAAAGACCAAATACCCGGTGTGAGCCACCATACGGTCTTCCGGACGGAGTCTCTCCGGTACGGGCTTGTATTTTCTGAGAAATATTTCCAGGACTTCAAGTTCGGCGAAGGGTTTCTGTTCGAGTCCGGCGAGCAAAAGCGAGACCTGATTCATGGTTGGCAGAAGAAAGCCCACAGGATGCCCGTTTTTGATGCCGTCCAGTATCTGATCAAGATACTCCCAGGGCGTTCTGACGTCAATGAAGACCGCATCCGCCTCTCCAACGGCAAAGCCGTCCTCGATATCCCGGACATGGAAGACCACCCGTTCCAGAAGCTTGACCCGGGCCAGGTTGTCGGCGCATAAGGCCTGAAATTCAGGTCTGCGTTCAAAACTGTGGACTCGCCCCTCTTGGCCCACAAACCAGGCCAGGGCCATGGTCAGGGCACCGGAGCCGCAGCCGGCCTCGATAACCGTTGCTCCGGGTCCGATGCTCAGTTTAAGCAGAATATACCCGATGTCTTTGGGATAGATGACCTGAGTTTTCCGCTTGATATTTTTGAGCAGGTCGTAAAGGCTCGGTTTCAATATGGTGTAGCTTTTTCCCAGATGCGATGTGATGCAGTCCCCGTAGTTTAACTCGCAGATTTCCCTGAGGATCAATTTGCCGTCATGGGTATGCAGTTCTTGGTCCGGATCAAAAACCCGCAAATATCGCTTGCCCTTGGGACTAACGAGTTGTATGAGTTCTCCTGAATGGATCATTGGACTTGTCTTTGCAGCAGAAGATAAGGTTGCCGGAAAACTGATCTGTTGTCCTTCAGAGACGAGACTGATCCAATTTTTGTTTTCGGCATCAGAGACTGCCGACCCAAAGGTTCAAGGGCTATTTTTATATAGAAGCAGAGTTGGACCAGTATATCTGGCAAGACCTGTACATACCCGGTGGCGGGGTTGGAGTCAATTGTTTGTTCTGCGGTCCGAATTCAGACTTTGTACAGCTGCGTTTTACATGAGGTTTCGGGCCTTTGGATCTGCTCCGGATTATCCGGGTCTGGTCCGGATCCCTTGCAAATCGCTGAGGAACTGATAGACTTCCGTTCAGGGTATTGAAAATTAAATTCGCATTTTTTAAGAGACGGCTTTTAAGCAAGAGAATTGATTTTCAAAATTTGTATAAGATTTTGAAAATATGGGGAAGGTATGAGCACGAGCAAGAAAAGAAAAATGTTCATAAGCGTCCTGCCTGGTGAACAAATTGAAATGGTCTTGACCAAGGACGGTCAGGTGCAGGAATATTATGTTGAAATGCTGCAGCAGGCCAAAACCAAACGAAACATCTACAAGGGGATCGTCAAGAATATCGATGCCTCTCTGCAGGCGGCGTTTATTGATTACGGCGAAGAGCGGAATGGTTTTCTGCAGGTGGACGAAGTCCATCCTGAATATTATCAGCCTGAAGTGAAGGCGGCCAAAGGCTATAAATACCCTCTTCTGCAGAAGGCCCTCAAACCCGGACAGGAGCTGCTGGTTCAGGTAGGTAAGGAACCTACTGGAAACAAAGGCGCTTTTTTGACCACCTATTTGTCCTTGCCCGGCCGCTACTTTGTTTTGACCCCGGGACGCGAGCAGCTCGGGGTATCCCGCAAGATTGAAGATGAAAAAGAGCGGGCTCGGCTCAAAAGCCTGATGAGCGAGCTGAAGCTGGATGAGGGCATCGGGGTGATTTTGCGAACTGTGAGTTCCGATCAGAATAAAACGAGCCTTTCGAGAGATTTGCAGTTTTTGAAGCGTCTCTGGGAGGAAGTCCGGAAGAAAGGCGTTTCCGGCAAAGCCCCCTGCCTGATCTATGAGGAAAAAGATCTGGCCTTTCGGGCGGTCCGGGACTATCTGACCCCGGAGGTCAGTGAGATCTGGGTGGACCATGCCGAAACAGCGAAACAGGTCCTGGACTTTGTCAGGTTGGCCTACCCGCGGCGTAACCGCATGGTCAAAAAGCATTTGGACACGGACAAGATGCTCTTTGACCGCTTCAATCTTCTTCCGCAGCTGGAAACGGTCTTTGAACGGAAGGTGGCTCTGCCCGGCGGGGGGGAAGTGGTTTTTGATCAGACCGAGGCCTTGATGGCCGTGGATATCAATTCCGGGAAGATGAGCAGCGATTCCGGATTCAAGGACCTGGCCCTGAACGTGAACCTGGAGGCGGCCGAATGTATTCCGCAGCAGCTGCAGCTCAGAGATGTGGGCGGGCAGATTGTGATCGATTTTATCGAAATGAAAGACCACAAGCACAAGCGGGAGGTAGAGAAGACCCTGCGGGCCGCTTTGAAATCCGACAAGGCGCGAACCACCGTTGGCCGGATTTCTCAGTTCGGACTGCTGGAAATGGTGCGCCAGCGCATGGGCTCCTCGGCCTTGTCTTTGTCCATAGAGGACTGCCCGGTCTGTCAAGGGACCGGTTCGGTGCGTAGTCTGGAATGGCGGGCCTTGCAGGCCATGAAGGAAATATTCCGGCAGATGCGCAGTAAAAAAAGCCCTGATGTGGTGGAATATGTCACGGATACCGGTTTGGCTTTTTATCTGCTGAACCAGAAAAGGAAAAAGATCGAGGAATTCGAAGCCCAGTTCGGCAAACAAGTGCTGATTCAAGGGCAGTGACTGTTCATGAAAATCCTGCTTCATATCTGCTGCGGGCCCTGTGCGATTTTCCCCCTGCGTGTACTCCGGGACCAGGGACATGACCTGACGGGGGTGTTTTACAACCCGAACATCCATCCGCTCCAGGAATACCTGAGGCGGCGGGACGGGGTCCGGGAGACGGCCGAGCGTTTCGGGCTCAAGATGATTTTTCTGGATCAGGAATACGATCCACAGGTCTATATGCGGCAGCTGGCCTTCCGGGAGAATTCCCGCTGCCTGCTCTGCTATCAGCTCCGGCTGGAACGGACCCTGTCCATTGCCAGACGGGGAAAATTCGAGGGGTTCAGCTCCACGCTTTTGTACAGCAAGCAGCAGCAGCACAAATCGATAGCCAAGCTTGGATATGATCTGGCCGGGGAGGGCAAGGTCGTTTTTGTGTATCAGGATTTCCGGGTCGGATGGCAGGAGGGCATTCGGCAGAGCCTGGAGTGGAGTCTTTACCGCCAGGACTATTGCGGCTGCCTGTACAGTGAGTTCGAACGCTTCCGGGGATGTCTTCAACAAGCGACTGAAAAGCGGCGCCCAGAATCTCAGTCCTAGTAAAGCGCGTCTGTTCCGGCAGGGATGGTTTTCGACTTGTGCATTTCAGGCCTATTTTCAGACTTCATACCTCATTTGTATGGTGCTGTTTAACAGCTTAAAATAACAGCATATAGTTTTTTGACTTCAAAATTGGACATTCATTTGGTGTCAGGTGTCGGGTGTCAGCGCCGGCCGCTGGCCGCAGACGTCCAGTTTGATCGAAAAAGAAACTTTGGGAAGAAATCGCGGTCGGTATCGCTATCGCTATGGGAATCGAAGTCTTTATCCTCATCATATCATTTCTCGATACCGATTCCGATAGCGATAGCGATGGGAAAAATCTGAAGTTTCATACGAGGAAGGCCAAAATACGCAACCTGAAACCTGAAACCCGAAACCTGAAACCTGAAACCCGAAACCTGATCTGGGATGCACCTGTATATCCATGTCCCTTTTTGCCGGAGCAAATGCCTGTACTGCGCTTTTCTGTCCTGGGGGTATGATCCGGATCTCGTGTCCGCCTATGTCCCGGCCGTCTGTGAGGAGATCCGCTATTGGGGGCAGGCCCTGGGACGCCCCGAGACCGCCACCGTGTATTTCGGCGGCGGCACTCCGAGTCTGCTGGGGCTTGCTGATCTGGAATCGATTCTTCGAACTGTCCGGGACCATTTTGCAGTGAGTCCTGAGGCTGAATGCAGCCTGGAAGCCAATCCCGACTCCTGTTGCGCAGCCGGGTATCTTGAGCAGCTTCCCGGGCTGGGGATCAATCGGCTGAGCCTGGGGCTGCAGAGTCTGGACGATGCAGACCTTGCTTTTCTGAGGCGCCGGCATACGGCCGAACAAGGTCAAGAGGCCTGCAGACTGGCTCGGAAAGCCGGGTTTGACAATTTGAGCGTGGATATCCTCTGGGCCCTTCCCGGTCAGGACGAGGCGAAGTGGAGGTCCGAGCTCCGGGCGCTCAAAGGTCTCGGCGTCCGGCATGTCTCCGCCTATGCCCTGAGTATCGAGCCCGGGACCGATTTGGAAAAACTGGATGAATCCGGCAGGATCAACTGGCCGGGAGAGGATGATCAGGCCCGGATGTACCTGCAGGGTCTGGAATGCCTCCAGGCAATGGGATTGGCCCAGTATGAAATCTCCAATTTCGCCGGTCCCGGATATGCATGCGCCCATAATATCGGCTATTGGCAGGGGCGGGACTATTTGGGAGTCGGCCCGTCCGCCGTATCCTGTATTGGATCGCGCCGTTGGAAAAATCCGTCCGATATTCTGGCCTATTGTGCATCACCTGTACAGGAGGCCCGTTTTTTGTACAGTGCCGGCTTAAGCCTCCGGGAACAAGCCAATGAATTGATCATGCTCGGATTGCGAACGGTGCAGGGCGTGTCCCTCGCGGCCTATACAGGGTTGAGCGGCGAGGATCTGCTTGCCGGACACGAGGATCTGATTGCAGGGCTTGAAGCGAGGAATTTGATTGCTGTGGATCAGGAGCGGCTGCGTTTGACCCCACAGGGCATGCTGGTCAGTGACAGCCTTATTCCCTGTTTTTTTCACTGAAAGGAGATTTCGATGGCCGCGGAACAGGATCTGTTTCTGCTGATCGATGTCGGCAATACCAATATCAAGGTCGGCCTGGCTGATGCCGATGCCATTCGGCAATCATTTGTCCTGCCCACCAATTATCAGGAGACCGGAGATACCTTTGGCCTGAAGATCGTGGCTCTCTGCAATTACCTGCAGCTCTCGGTTCGGGATCTCAAGGCCTGGATGGTCTCTTCGGTGGTGCCCCAGCTGAATACGCTCATCCGGCAGGCGGGAAAGTCCTATTCCGAATGCCCTGTCTATTTTGTCCCCGAGGATATTCCTCTGCCCCTGGTCAATCATTACACCCTGCCCGCAGAGGTGGGAGCTGATCGGCTGGTGACCGCCTATGCAGCCAGGGAGCTGTTTGACACTCCCGGCTTGATGGTAGTGGATTTTGGGACGGCAACCACGGTGGAATGTGTGCAGGACAGGGGATATCTGGGAGGCTTGATCTGTCCGGGCGTGCTGTCCTCCCTCCATGCCCTGGGGGGCAAGACCGCCAAGCTGCCCCGGATCAGTCTTGATCTTGAATCCACGGACATCCGGATCGGGGTCAGCACTGTGCAGAGTCTGACCCAGGGCTTTGTTTTCGGGTTTGCCGCAATGATAGAAGGGACCTGCGAGAGACTCAAGGAGAACCTGGAAGGCGAGGTTACGGTGGTGGCTACCGGGGGATTTGCCAAAAAGATACAGCCGGTCTGTCCCTGCCTTCAGGCGGTACGGGAAGATTTGCTTTTGATGGGGCTGCTTTTGGCCTTGAAGAAAGAAACGAACGCTTTGCAATCCGCACACAAAGGAGGTAGGTATGAGCGCGATTATTGATGTGTTGAGCCGGGAAATCCTCGACTCCCGGGGCAATCCGACGGTTGAGGTTGAAGTGGAGCTTGAGTCCGGGGTGATCGGGCGGGCCGCAGTCCCTTCCGGGGCCTCCACAGGAACGCGGGAAGCCCTGGAATTGCGGGACAAAGACCCGGACCGCTATAACGGCAAAGGCGTCACCCGGGCGGTGGCCAATGTCCAAGAGCGTATTGCGCCGGAAGTGATCGGTCTGGACGCCCTGTCTCAGCTCGATGTCGACGCCTTGCTCCTGGAGCTGGACGGGACGGACAACAAGGAAGAACTCGGGGCCAATGCCTTGCTGGGGGTCTCCATGGCCGTGGCCAGGGCGGGGGCTGCCTATCTGGATCAGCCTCTGTATCAGTATCTTGGCGGCGTCGGAGCCCGGGTTCTGCCTCTGCCCATGATGAATGTGATCAATGGCGGGGCCCATGCCCCGAACAACCTGGATATCCAGGAATTTTTGATTATGCCCCACGGAGCGTCCGGCTTTTCCGAAGCCCTGCGCATGGGCGCGGAAACCTTTCATGCCTTGAAAACACTATTGAGCAAGGACGGACACATCACCTCTGTGGGAGACGAGGGCGGATTCGCTCCGAATCTCAAGAGCCATGAAGAGGCCTTTGCCTATATTGTCCGGGCCATTGAAAAGGCCGGTTATGAGCCGGGCGCCGAGATTTCCCTGGGGATCGACGCCGCAGCCTCTGAATTTTTCCAGGAGGGCGCCTACCTGCTTTCCGGGGAAGAAAAGCGCCTGGACGCCCAAGGCCTGGTGGACTATTATCAGGATTTTTGTTCCGCCTTTCCCATTGTCTCCATTGAAGACGGCCTGGCGGAACAGGACTGGGAGGGCTGGAAGATATTGACCGACAGGCTCGGGGCAAGTATTCAGATCGTGGGGGACGATATCTTTGTGACCAATCCCAGGATTCTGGCCCAGGGAATTGCCGCCGGGGTTGCGAATTCCATCCTGATCAAGCTCAATCAGATCGGAACCCTGTCCGAAACCTTGACCACCATCGAACTGGCCAAGACTAACGGTTTTACCAATGTGGTCTCCCACCGCTCAGGCGAAACCGAGGACGCCTTTATTGCGGATCTGGTGGTGGCTGTAAACGGGGGTCAGATCAAGACCGGTTCCCTGAGCCGGAGCGACAGGCTGGCCAAATACAACCAGCTGCTGCGCATCGAAGAGCAGCTCGGGGATTCGGCTGTGTACCACGGACCCGTACTGGCCAAAAGCCGGGGCTGGATCAAAAAATGATGCCGGACCGGATGCCCAGGAAGGAAGGTGTGTTGAGAGGTTACTGCCCTGGATCAAAAGATTCAACTTCGGTTTCGAGGCAGTTGACAAAGAAAAGCTTTCAGGTTTAGGACTTCCAGGGCTGGTGAACATTTTAGAAAGACACGAGTATTCAGTCATTATCCACAAGCTAGGCAAGGAGAGAACGTATGACGGCGAAACTTATTAAAGGGACCGAGATCCGGGAAGAGATTTTAGAGGAAATCACCGGGGAAGTTGCTGAAATCAAGGAAAAACAGGGCAAGGTTCCCGGTCTGGTCACCATCCTGGTCGGTGAGAATCCGGCCTCACAGTCTTATGTGACCCTGAAGATCAAGACTGCACACCGGGTGGGCTTTAAGGAAGTTCAGGACACCAGGTCGGAAGATATCAGTGAACAGGAACTTTTAAGCCTCATTGATCAGTATAATCAAGACGACTCCATTCACGGCATCCTGGTGCAGTTGCCCCTGCCCAAGCATATCGACGAAAAAAAGATCTTGAACGCCATTGATCCGGACAAGGATGTGGACGGTTTTCATCCGGTCAATGTGGGGCGTTTGATGATCGGGGGGGATGAGGTCAAATTTCCGCCCTGTACTCCGGCCGGGATCCAGGAGATGATCGTCCGGGCCGGCGTGGAGACCAGCGGTGCGGAAACCGTGGTGGTGGGGCGCTCCAATATCGTGGGCAAGCCCATAGCCAACATGATGCTCCAGAAAGGCCCCGGAGCGAATTCCACGGTCACGGTGGTGCACACCAGAACGAAGGATATGGAAAGCCACTGCAAGCGGGCCGATATTCTGATCGTTGCTGCCGGTGTCCCCGGACTGGTCAAGCCGGAATGGATCAAGCCGGGGGCCTGTGTTATTGATGTGGGGGTGAACCGGGTCGGGGAAAAGCCGAGCAAGAAGGATCCCAACAAGATGGTGGCCATTCTCAAGGGGGACGTGGACTTTGATGCGGCCAAGGAGATCGCCGGCTCCATCACCCCGGTCCCGGGCGGCGTCGGCCCCATGACCATCACCATGCTCATGCGCAATACCCTGCTTTCCCTGAAGTATCGGCTGGGCCTCGTCTGAACCGGGGAAATGCGGGATCTGGCCTGTAGAACAGAAAGTCAGGCCATAGAAAGGTCTGACGGAAAATCTTCCGTATTTTAACGTTTTGGAGGTAAAATGGATAATTACTACAAAATCAGAGAGTTTCAGTGCACAACCAAGGCCAAGCATGGCGTGGGTGCCTTGAAGTCCCTGCCGGATTCCATAAGGGAGTTGGGCGCAAAAAAACCGCTTATTGTGACCGATCCCGGCGTCGTGAAGGCCGGGATTCTTGAAAAAGTAACCCAGGTCCTCAAGGAAGCCGGCATCGAATGCGCTGTTTATGATCAGGTTGTTCCCAATCCCTATATCGAAACTGTGGGGCAGGCCACCCAGGTTTATCTGGACAAGGCCTGCGACTGTTTGATCGGCCTCGGCGGCGGAAGCTCCATGGATACGGCCAAGGGAGTCGGAGTTGAGGCGACCCATGAGGGCAATGTCTTGAAATGGGAAGCGGCTGAGCGGGATCTGGAACGACGGATCGCTCCCTTGATCACCATTCCGACAACAGCCGGGACCGGGAGCGAGATCACGGTCTGGGCGGTGATCACCGATCCGGCCAGAAAGTTCAAATTCAATGTCGGAGGCCCCCTGCTGTCGCCGCATATCGCGATTGTCGATCCTGAGCTGCATGTCAGCATGCCGCCGCATGTGACCGCCGGGACCGGCATGGACGCCCTGTGTCACGCCATTGAATGCTATACCTGCCATTTCTCCCAGCCCCACACCGATGCCGCAGCCCTGCTGGCCATTGAACACTGTGCCGCCTATCTCAGGCGGGCCGTGGGCAATGGACAGGACATGGAGGCCAGGTATTATATGGCCATGTCCGCGCATCTGGCCGGCATCTCCTACGGTACGGAGAGCGCCGGGGCAGTGCATGCCCTGACCCAGACCCTGGGAGGCATCAAACCGGAGATCCATCATGGCCCGGCAGTGGGCGCTACCTTAGGGGCCTTTATGGAATACAACTGGATCGGCCGGCCCAAAAAATTCAGGCGGGTGGCCCAGGCCCTGGGTGTCGAAATCAGCGGTCTTTCCGACCGGGATGCCTGTATGTTGGGAGCTGAGGCGGTCTATGATCTGGCCGAGGACGTGGAAATTCCCTCACTCAGTGACCTGGGGATCAAAGAGGAGGAGATCCCTTTGCTGGCCAAAGAAGCGGCCAATGACCCGCAAACTCCCGGCAACCCCAGAGATATTGACGAAAGCGGCTATACCTGGATGTACAGACGCTGTCTCGGACTCATCTGAAAAAAAAAGGGCGCCTCAGGCGCCCTTTTTTTGGAGCAGATCGCGGGGAAGGTCCTGCTGGTCTCTAAATAAAAACCGGCTCCGAAGAGCCGGTTTTCCTTGTCTGTGGCGGAGAGGGAGGGATTTGAACCCTCGAAGGAGTGTTAGCCCCTTACGCGCTTAGCAGGCGCGCGCCTTCAGCCAGCTCGGCCACCTCTCCTGTTTTGCGCGAAGTCAATTCCGGCCTTCTATGTACAACACAGAAAAAGACGAGCTGCTCTCACGCACAAACCCTTTTAGCAGGAAGTCCCTCAGCTGTCAATCGCCGCGGTACCGCCGTATGGCCTGCTTTTTCATGAAAAAGAGGGTATGGGAAAGCTGGAGCGCCGGAAATGGTGTACAGGGCGGTTTACCATGCAGTAACAACTGCGTCTGTGAGCGCAATGAAGCCGGCTGTTAAGCTTTTTGGAGCGGATCGCTCCGATCAAAGGCCCTGGTGAAGAGTTCGAGATAGCCTTGGGCGTCTATCACCCTGGCGTTGTCCGGAGTGCCGAGGTTTTGGAAGGCCTTTTCGGCCAGGGCGGGTAGATCCTGCCTGGTGATGCCGGTGGCCTCCAGATTCGGGATCCCCAGTCTGGTGATGAGGCCGTGGAGTTTCTGAACGGTCAGGCTTCCGTACTCGGCAGGTGCCCGGTCATCCCTGGACGAAAATCCCATGGCCCGGCCGATCCGTTCGATCCGTTCCGGGATCTCGGGGAGATTGTAGGCCAGGACATAGGGCAAAAATATGGCGTTGGCCTCGCCATGGGGGACATCGAACATGGCGCCCAGGGCTTCGGCCATGGAATGGACCCCGGCGGTATCCGCGTTGCCGAAGGCGATGCCCGCCAGAAGGCTGCCCAGGAGCATGGCCTCTCTCGCCTGGAGGTCTTGACCGTTGGCGACGGCCTGTTCCAGGTTTTGGGCGATGAGCTCCATGGCCTGCAGAGCCAGGGCGTCGCTGATGGGGTTGGCGCAGCGGGCGGTAAAGCCTTCGATGGCATGGGTCAGGGCGTCGATACCCGTGGACGCGGTCAGTGAGCGGGGCAGGGACAGGGTCAGTTCAGGATCGAGCAGAGCCACGGCCGGGGCCAGGTGCCGGCTGCCGATTCCGGCCTTGAACCGGTTTTTCGTGTCGGTGATCACTGCCCAGGAGGTGACTTCGCTTCCGGTTCCGGCGGTGGTCGGAATGGCCAGCACAGGGGGGACGGGCGGCTTGACCATGTCCTGGCCTTCGAAATCCAGGATATTGCAATTGTTCAACAGAACGGCGGCGACCCCCTTGCCCGTGTCCAGGCTGCTGCCCCCGCCGATGGCCAGGACGGTGTCCACTTCCTGGTGACGGGCCAGCATGGCCGCCCGGTTGACGGTCTGTTCAGTGGGGTTGGCCTTGACGTCATCGAAAACAGTGACGGACAGGCCGAGTTGGCTCATCTGCTCAAGGAACGGGTTGACCAGGCCGGTGTTCATGATCCCCTTGTCGGTGACCACCAGGATCCTTCTGGCCTGGCAGTCCAACAGCGCACCAGGCAACTGGTGCCTGGCTCCGGCGCCGAAATGGATGCGCGTGGGCAGGGAAAAATCAAAGGGACTGCAGCCGGTAAAACTGGATCTAACGTTCATGCATCCTCCTCATGATCTGAAATATCGGGGTTTCGTTCAGGCTCGAATCAGGAATCATTGGACAAGGACGCTCTGCGCTCTTTGGGAAAAACGCGGCGCCTGATCCGCTCCAAGGGTCCGGGTTTGTCCTGTGGAAACAGGATCTCGGCGATCCCCTGGGGCATATAGACCACCAGCAGCACCACCAGTCCGCCGAAGATGAGCATGCGGTAATTTCCCATCGGTCGGAGCCATTCACTGAGGAACGTTGCCAGATAGGCGCCAATCACCGCTCCGGGAAAGCGGCCCAGGCCCCCGATGACCAGCATGACCATCAGGATGAGGAAGAGATTCAGGCCGAGGATCCTGGTGGAGAGCACCCCCACATAATGGGCGTAGAAGCCGCCTATTATGCCGGTCAGGAACGAGGTGATCCCGAAGACGACCAGCTTGTACTTGAATCCATTGATGCCGAGGCTTTTGGCGAATGGTTCGGCATCGCGGATCGCGGTGAATGCCAGTCCCCAGTTGGAGTGGATGATCCGGTAGACGGCCAGCAGGCAGAGCAGGGAGATGAACAGGGCGGTATAAAACCAGGGCAGCGGTTCCATGCTGGAAAAACTGTATCCCCAGAAATGCATAGGTTTGATGGTCAGAATCCCCTGGGAGCCGCCTGTGCCCAGGGCCCGTCCCAGATCGCTCTTCAATAAAGGGGCGAGGATCATGTGTACGGCAAAAGTGACCAGGGCCACATAGGCTCCTTTGAGCCGCAGACAGGGAAGGCCGACCAGCAGGCCGGTCAGGCCGGCGACCACTCCGCCGAAAGGCATGCCCAGCCAGGGGGACAGGTCGAAGGTCTGTGTCAGGATGGCCGAACTGTAGGCCCCGATTACGAAGAAGGCGATCTGCCCGAAGGTGAAGATCCCGGAAAATCCCATGATCAGATCCCAGGAGGCGGCGACCACCGACCAGATGAGGCACATGATCAGGATGTTCATGAGGTAGAGATCGGTGTGCACAAAAATCGGAACAAGCAGCAGGATGAGGTATATCAGCAGGAGCACCTTCAAATCTTTGGTGAGTTTCATGATCATCCCCAGGTTCCGAACAGGCCTTGCGGCCTGACGATTAAAGTTCCCAGCAGGACGGCGAACCAGGCGAAAAGTATCCAGGTCAAGCCGAACTGCCATCCGATCAGGGCTTCGATGATCCCGAGCAGAAAGGCGGCGTACAGGCTGCCCCGGACGCTGCCCATGCCACCCAGAGCGGTGATCACCCAGGCTTTGACCAGAATGTCCCAGCCGCCAAAGGGTGTGATGAAGTATTTCGGGGCCAGGAGTATGCCCCCGAACCCTGCCAGGACCGTGGAAATGGCGAAGGTGAAGCCGAAGACCCGATCCTTGGGAATGCCCACAATCTGCGCTCCGGTCATGTCCTGGGCCACGGCTTCAATCGCCATACCCAGGCGGTGGGTATTCAGAAAAATCATGAACCCGCCCATCACCAGGACGGCGATGCCGAAAATGACCAGGTCCTGGATGCTGAGCATGAATCCGGCCAGCTGGAGATTGCCGGAGAACATGATCGGCAGGGACTTGACATACGGGCCGTAGACGACCTGGTAGAGGTTGTCCAAAAAGATGGCCAGCCCCAGGGTGACCATCATGGCCAGCATTTCCCAGTCCTCCCTCCGGCGTAAGGGTCGGATGATGACCCGTTCGATGAGCAGGCCGGCGAGGTAGAGCGACACAAGCGTCAACAGGATGACCAGGGGGTAGCCGAAGCCGCATCCGAAAAAGGTGAAGGCCAGATAGCCCCCCAGGGTGTACAGCGAGCCATAGGCGAAGTTGAAGACCTTGGTCACCCCGTAAACCAGGCTGAGACCGACGGCCATCATGGCATACACAGAGCCGTTGGTCACACCGCTGATAATCACATCGATCAATTCGTACATCCTGCCCCCACGCTTGTGTTACATGCCCAGGAAGGCTTGCTTGATCGTATCCTGGGCCAGCGCTGTTTCCCGATCTCCGGAAAAGGTCATCTCCCCTTCCTCCAGCAAATGGATCCTGTCCGCCAGTTCGGCGATTTTGGGAATATTCTGTTCGACCAGGAGAATGGTCAGTTCCCGCTTGTGGACCTCGCGGATGGCGTTGAAGACATTCATCCGCAAATTGGGGGCGAGTCCCAGGGAGGGTTCGTCGATAGCCAGAAACCGGGCATTGGACATCAGCCCCCTGGCAAAAGCCAGCATTCTGGCCTCCCCGCCGCTCAAAGTGGATGCCGGTTGTTTTTTCCGTTCCTTGAGCCGGGGGAACAGCTCGAACACGGCCGCGAGGTTGGCGGCTTCGTCCCTGCGGGCGTTTTTGTTGTAGGCCCCGAGCTTAAGGTTCTTGAGAACCGACATCTGGGGAAACAGGTGCCTGTTTTCAGCTATGTAGACGATCCCCTTCTCCACCCGCCGTTCCGGGGAGAGCCGGGTGATGTCCTTGCCGGCAAAGCGGATCCTGCCGGAGCAAACCGGCTGCAGCCCGCAGATCGCTTTGAGCAGGGTGCTCTTGCCGTGCCCGTTCGGGCCGGTCAGGATGGTCAGATCCTTTTCCGCGACGTTCAGAGAGACGTTTTTCAGGACATGGAACTCTCCGTAGAACACATCGATCCGCTCGATTTCAATCATGGTCCTCCCCCAGATAGCACTCGATGACCCGCTGATCCCGGGTGACCTCATGAGGCGGACCCAGGCAGACCTTTTTCCCGTTTTCCAGGATGAGCAGTTGCTGGGACAATTCGGTCAAGACTTTCATGAAATGTTCGATGATCAGGATGGTGATCCCCAACTCCTGGTTGATCCTGTAGAAAAGCTCCAGGGACTGCGTGATTTCCGAAGGATTCAAGCCGGCAATCGGTTCGTCCAGGAGAAGGAGCCGCGGATGGGTGGCCAGGGCGGCGCCGATCATGGCCAGTTTCTTGTCCAGCAGCTTCAGGTGGGCCGCCTTGTGATCGCGGTGCTCTCCGAGGCCCACGAAATCGATGATCTCCTCGATGGTCTCTGCTTCCGGCTTGTTTCGCCGGGAACCGAAATGGGCGCCGGCCCGGATGTTGTCGGAAACGCTCAGGCTGGCGAAGAGCTGCGGGATTTGAAAGGTCCGGGCGATGCCGGCCCGGCAGATCCGGTAGGCGGGGAGACCGTTCAACTCCCTGCCGTCGAAGGCGATGGATCCGGAATAGGTATACATGCCGGTGATCATGTTGAAGAGGGTGGTCTTGCCCGCACCGTTCGGGCCGGCGATGCCGAAGATTTCTCCGGTCTGGACTTCGAAGTTCAACGTATCAACGGCTTTCAGCCTTCCGAATTGTTTGGAAATATGCGAGCATTTCAGTGACATACAGACTTCATTTTTCTTTCTCCGTCACCCCGGCGTAGGCCGGGGTCCAGCTCAATCAATTTCAGTCTGGATTCCGGCTCCCGGATCGGGGTCCGGGACAGGCCCCGCCGGAATGACGGAGGGGTGATTCAAAGTTTCTTCACTGATCGAACTGGCAGTCGTTGTTTTAAATGAACAGCATAACAGCTCAGTCGTATATTGTGTTAAATATCAAATAATTCTATGTCAGCCATGCCAGAGGCAGGGCTGACATCAGACACCTGAAACCCGACACCTGACACCAGAAACCAAAAGGCACAACAAAATATCCAAAAATGGCTTCAAATTTTAATGTATTGTAAAAAGCTCTGGACATACCGTTCCTTGTCCTGCAGGCAGAGCGGGCCCTGCCTGCAGGAGCGGCAGTGTTTGATCTTACTGCATCCAGGGCGGTGTCAGAAATTCATAGTCCTTGTATTTGTTGTCGGAGCCGTGGTAGATGGTCACCAGCCGGCCCTCCTGGATCTGCAGATGGGACAGGGGCCAGGATTTGGTGGAGATCTTGTGATCTTCGTCGAACTTCAGGGTTCGCCCGGCTATGCTCTCGTAGGCACTGTTCAGGAGGTAGTCGTTGATGGCCTGGTAGTCCCTGACCTCGCCCACCGAACGTACGGCTTCGGCCCACATCATGACCCCGGTATAGACCGCGAAGGACCCGGCCGCGGGGTTGGCTCCGAATTTTTCCTCGAAGCTGTTCATCCATTGCTGGGCCCTGGGGGTCGGGGCTTTGGGATAGGGCAGTCCGGTGGTCTCTCCGAGCAGACCGTCGCCGTCGCGGCCGATGTTTTCTATGAAATCGGGCAGGGACAGGCCGTATCCGAAGTTGATCACGGAATGGGTGGGGGACTTCATGAACTGTCTAAAAAAGGTGATCAGGTCCGGCGTGGAGATGATCTCCACATAGATGATGGCCGGATTGTGGGACTTGATCTTGGTGAGGATCGGTCCCCATTCCCGTGTTCCGTAAGGAACGGTTTCGTGCAGGACCACCTCCCAGCCCCGTTCCTCGGCGATTTCGATCATGCCCTTGGCCGACTCCATGCCCCAGGAGTCGTCGGCGTTGACCACGGCCATTTTTTTGTTCTGATAGTCGACCGGGAGTTTGGACATGACCTTGAACATGTCCCGGGAAAGCGGGCGTTCGGTGTCCACCAACTGGAAGACATTGGAATATTTTTTCGGATCCTGGCGGATGACGGACACGGAATTCAGAGAGGCGTCCCACATGAAGAAGGGCACCTCGTATTTACCGTAGGCCCGCACGTCCTGTCCCCATCCGGCCCAGCCTCCGTGGACCGAGGCCACGTTTTCCCGACCCACGAGCTGGTCGGCCGCCTGCATGACCCGTTCCGGGGCCAGGTCCTGGGTGTCGAACTTGACCATTTCAACTGTGCGGCCCAGGAGGCCTCCCTCGTCATTGACTTCGTCCACCGCCATCTTGATGCCCCGGAAATATCCGAGTCCATCCGCGGCATAGGGTCCGGTAAAAGACAGGGGCACCCCGATTTTTATCGGTTCGCACCAGGCGCTGGCGGCAAAGAACGCGCCCAGGAAACATACGGCCGTCAGGAAAAACAGTTTTTTCAACATGCGTGGACCTCCTTGGTCTGTTGGTTGCGACGGGCGGCTCCAGGGTCGAGGCCTTTTTTGTAATAGGCTTAAGGAGCAGGCACGGCCTGCAGGACCTCGCCTGGCCGGTTTCTCCATTCTGATCCTCTCGTATTCAATTTGCGTGCCAGAGGCAGGTGAGAAAGGACATTTTTATTCTTTCGATATGTCCGGTAGTTAGGAATTATGTCCCGGTGAGGCCGGCGGCAGAAAGTGTCCAGTTGACAGATCTGTCCATGACAGATCTGTCAACTGGAGGCCTCAGACCCTGTCCGAGGGGGAAAGGTTGAATTCCCGGATCTTCGCGTAGAGGGTCTGCCGGCTGATGCCCAGCAGGCGGGCGGCCTTGGCCTTGTTCCAGTCGGTCTTGGTCAAGACCTCCAGAATGG
>JAABTT010000016.1 GCA_011389765.1 Desulfohalobiaceae bacterium S24
AACTTTAGGAAAAAATCCCAGTCGGAATCGCTATCGCTATCGGAATCGAAATCGGAATCGAAATCGGAATCGAAGTCGGAATCGAAGTCTTAATCCTCATCATATCAATTCTCGATACCGATTCCGATAGCGATAGCGACCCCGATGATAAGAATTCGAAGTTTCATACGAGCCCTGCATCCGGCTAAGCAGCAGGCGAACCCTCCGAAGCAAGGCTTCCCCGGGTCCTGTACCCCCAGGCCGATTTGATGAAATCGCGGAACAGGGGATGGGGCTGCATGGGACTCGACTTGAACTCCGGATGAAACTGGCAGCCCACAAACCATGGGTGATCCTGTATTTCCATGATCTCCACCAGGGTCTCATCCGGGGAGATGCCGCTCAAAATCATGCCCCTGGCTTCGAATTGTTCGGCATAGGCCTTGTTGAATTCATATCGGTGCCGGTGCCGCTCCTGAATATGTTCCCGGCCATAGGCGGCGCAGGCCATGCTCTCGCCCTGCAGCACGCAGGGATACGCTCCCAGACGCATGGTCCCGCCCTTATCCGAAGAGCGGTCCCGTTGCTGCAGACATTGATTCCGGACGTCGTACCACTCGGTCATCAGATAAATCACCGGATCCGGAGTCTCCGGCACAAACTCGGCAGAATTGGCCTCAGACAGACCGAGCACCTTTCTGGCGAATTCAATGACCGCGCAGTGCAGTCCGAGACAGATCCCGAAAAAAGGGATCCTGTTTTCCCGGGCAAAGCCGCAGGCCATGATTTTGCCTTCCACCCCGCGATAGCCGAACCCTCCGGGGACCAGAACGCCGTCCAGTCCCTGCAGGCGTTTTTGAACATTTTCCGGGTCCAATGCTTCGGAATTGACATAGACAAGATCCACGGCCAGTTGATTGGCGACCCCGCCGTGCACCAGGGCCTCATGAAGACTCTTATAGGCTTCGGTCAAGTCCACATACTTGCCCACAATCCCAATGGAGACGCGGCCTTTGGGATTTTCCAGACGATGCACCAAATCCCGCCAATCGGATAAATCCGGATTTTTGGCCGGGAGTCGAAGCATGATGGCGATCTTTTGGTCCAGACCTTCTTTGTAAAAGGCCAGGGGAACCTTATAGATATTGTCCACATCCACCGCGGAAAAAACCGCGTCCTCCTCCACGCTGCAGAACAGGGCGATCTTGGCCTTGATGTCCTCGGCCAGCTCCACTTCCGAGCGGCAGAGGATAATATCCGGCTGAATGCCGATGCTTCGCAGTTCTTTCACGCTGTGCTGGGTGGGCTTGGTCTTCAATTCCCCGGCCGTCCGCATGTAGGGAACCAGGGTCAGGTGGATGTACAGGACGTTTTCCTTGCCCAGGTCGGAGCGGAGCTGACGAATGGCCTCCAGAAAGGGCTGTCCTTCGATGTCCCCCACCGTTCCGCCTATTTCAATGATGGCCACGTCCTCCCCTTTGCGGCCCACGTCCCGGACGGCCTTCTTGATCTCATCGGTCACATGGGGGATGACCTGAACCGTCCCCCCGAGATAATCCCCCCGCCGCTCCTTGGTGATCACCGTGTTGTAGATGCTGCCGGAGGTGTAATTGTTGTACTGGGCCATGGGGACATCCAGATAGCGCTCGTAATGGCCGAGGTCCAGATCGGTTTCCGCCCCGTCGTCCGTGACGTAGACCTCCCCGTGCTGAAAAGGATTCATGGTCCCGGGATCAACATTGATATAGGGATCGAGTTTCTGAATGGTCACCCGCACCCCCCTGGACTTCAACAGGGCGGCGATGGAAGCCGCGGCCAAACCTTTGCCCAGGGAAGACAAGACCCCCCCGGTCACGAATATAAACTTTGTCTTCATAGATTTTTTGAGGGTTTTAGGTTCACGGTTCACAGAATCAGATCAAGATCCGCAATTCGATAGCGATAGCGATTTCGATTTCGATGACGCCTCGCAATGCAGCAACGACGTTACGAAGTCTGAAGTTGTGGGGACCTCGATGCCCGGTGTCCGAACAATACCGTGTTCTTGGGAAAAAGTCCATGACGGCCGGGCTTCAAAAAAGCAGGCAGCCGACGTGAGTTGACGGGGCTTGCGCCAGACCGTATGCTGCAGGGCATCTGCACAGTTTTGTGGCAAGAACCCTGTGGAATGTCAAGACAGCCGGAGCCGAATATGCCCTCAGTTCATGCCCTGGTTCTGACCGGATACGGAACGAACTGCGAGAGAGAGACCGCTTTTGCCTGCCGCTCGGCAGGAGCCGACAGCACGGTCATCGCCCATTTTGCGGACCTGATCCAAGAAAGACTGCTGCTGCACGACTACAATTTTTTGATCTTTCCAGGAGGCTTTTTGGACGGGGACCACCTCGGAGGAGCGCAGGCGGCCGCGGTGCGTTTCACCTCGGCCAGAACCAGATCCGGACTCAGCCTGGTCCAAGAGATCAGACGGCTCCATGCCCGCGGCGGACTGATCATGGGGATTTGCAACGGGTTCCAACTCCTGGTCAAGCTCGGCCTGCTGCCCGGTCTGCAGGACAGGCCCGCCCAACGCTGCGTCAGCCTGAGCCACAACGACTCCGGCCGCTTTGAGGACCGCTGGGTGCACCTACAATGCCGCCCGGACTCCCCTTCCGTCTTCACCAGAAGGCTCGAGCGGATCTATCTTCCCGTGCGCCACGGCGAAGGCAGGCTTGTTGTCCGGGACGCGGCAACCCTCAAGCAAATCGAAGCCGGCAGACTCATCGCCCTGCAGTACACCGACCCCCGGGGGGAAGTCACCCAGACCTATCCCCACAATCCCAATGGGTCCCCCCTGGGCATCGCCGGTTTGACCGATCCGACCGGGCGGATCTTCGGGCTCATGCCGCACCCGGAAGCCTTCAACCACCCCACGAATCACCCGGCCTGGACCAGAGGAAGCACAAGCATTCCCGGCACCCGTCTCTTTGCTGAAGGAATTGATTTTTTGAAACAGAATGATCCGCCTGAAGCCCTTGTTTTATCTTAATAGATAGATGTCATGCCGGCGGCAGGGCTCGTATGAAACTTGATTTTTCTTTCTCCGTCACCCCGGCGTAGGCCGGGGTCCAGCTCTTACATTTTCAGTCTGGATTCCGGCCTACGCCGGAATGACGGAGGAGGTGACTCAAAGTTTCTTCGTTGATCAAACTGGCAGTCGTTGTTTTAAATGAACAGCTTAACAGCTTAATCGTATATTATAATAAATATCAAACAATTATGTGTCAGGCCTGCCAGAGGCAAAGCTCGTATGAAACTTCAGATTTTTCCCATCGCTATCGCTATCGGAATCGGTATCGAGAAATGATATGATGAGGATAAAGACTTCGATTCCGATAGCGATAGCGATACCGACCGCGATTTCTTCCCAAAGTTTCTTTTTCGATCAAACTGGACGTCTGCGGCCAGAGGCAAAGCTGACATCTGATTTCCTTGACGTCCGACCCAGGGAAGAGTAGGATGATGTTTCTATCAACAGAATGGACCCGGGGCATGGAACTGGCCCTGAAACAGGCCCGCCAGGCCTTTCAGGAAGGGGAAATACCCGTGGGGGCCGTGCTGCTGGATGTCTCCGGAGACCCTGTGGCCGCGGCCCGCAACCAGTCCATCCTCAAGCAGGATCCCACGGCTCATGCGGAAATCCAGGTCCTGCGATTGGCCGCCCGGGCTGCAGGCAATTACCGTTTGCCCGGAACCGTGCTCATCAGCACGGTGGAACCCTGCTTGATGTGCGCCGGCGCCCTGATCCAGGCCCGCATTGCCGGCCTGGTTTACGGGACGGCCGATCCCAAGGCCGGGGCCATTGTTTCCAGGATTTCGATCTTTGAGGCCTTTCCCTGGCTCAATCACCGCTTCCGGATCCAGGGCGGGGTCCTCGCCGAGCCTTGCCGGGCGCTGCTGCAAGTTTTTTTTGCTGAAAAACGCAAAAAAAACTCTACAGCCCCGGCACCCACAGGCCTCGAGTCGTCCTCCCCTGAATAAACCGGAGCCAAGCTCTTGTTTGCAGGGACAACCGAATGCGGAGAGGTACCGAAGTCCGGTCGTAACGGGCCCGACTCGAAATCGGGTTGGCGGCCAAAACCGTCACGTGGGTTCGAATCCCACCCTCTCCGCCAGCTTTTTTACAAAAAAACGCCAAGTTACAACATCTGGACCGGGTCCAGATCCAGGCTGACCCGCAGTTTTGTACCGGCCCGCCCGGACAGCTCCGGGCCGCAGAGACCCCGAATCTGGGACCAGGCCGCCGCTTTGATGAGGCAGTGATAGCGTTTCCTGCCCCGTAAGACCTGCAAAGGGGCCGGGGCCGGACCCAGGATCTCAAGCCCCAGCTGTTTGGCTCCGGCCCGAAGCCGGTCCGCAGCCTCGCGGACCAGGCTCTCCCCTTTGTGTTCCTGCACCGGACATTCGAAGCGCAGCAGGGCGAGCTTCACAAAAGGCGGATAGCGATACTTTTTTCTGAGCTCGATTTCCTGCTCATAAAAGCCTTCGTAATCATTGGCCGCAATATAGCGCCAGCAATAATGTCCCGGGTTGCGGGTCTGGATCAGGACCTTTCCCGGCTTCTCCCCGCGCCCGGCCCGTCCGGCAACCTGGACCAGAAGCTGGAAGGTCCGCTCCGTGGCCCGGTAGTCCGGAAGATTGAGTCCGATATCCCCGTCCAGAACCAGGACCCGGGTCACATTCGGAAAATGATGGCCCTTGCTGCACATCTGGGTGCCCACCAGCACCTGGGCCTTTCCTCCGGCAAAGCGCTCCAGGATCGACTCCAGACTCCCCTTTCGCTTGGTGGTGTCCCGGTCCAGCCGGAGGATCCCGATATCCCGATCAAGCCTGGCCCGTAAATACTCTTCCACCTGTTCCGTGCCCTCGTCCAGGGGGACAAACTGATGCCCGCCGCATTCCGGACAGGGCAGCGGAAAGGGCCTGTTCCGGCCGCAGTAATGACAGATAAGCCGCTCCCGATTTTTGTGAAAGGTCATTCCCACATCGCAGCGGCCGCATTTCACCACCCGGGAGCAGGAGGTGCAATAGACCAGGGGAGCGTAGCCGCGCCGGTTCAAGAGGAGAATCGCCTGTTCCCCCCGCTCCAGGCAGGCGAACAACTCTGCGGCCGCGTCAGGATGGAAGGGTTTGTCCTGCTTTTTCTTGGATAGAGGCACAATCGCCACTTCAGGCAGACGTCCGCCGCCCACCCTGTTGGGCAGCCTGATCAGGGGGGCGTCCTGTTTCCGGGCCGCGTAAAAGGTCTTCATGTCCGGGGTGGCGGAACCGAGCAGCAGGAGCCCCCGGCTGCGGCGGGTCAGATAAAAAGCCGCCTCCCGGGCCTGATAGGAGAAGCGCTCTTCCTGTTTGAAGGAGGCGTCGTGCTCCTCGTCCAGAATAATCAAGCCCCAGTCGTCCTCGGGCAGAAAAACAGCCGAACGGGTCCCGATGACCAGGCGCGGCTTATCCCGCAAAGCCAGGGTCCTGAAGGTCTGCTCCCGTTCAGAAGCGGTCTGGGACCCATGGTACAAACAACAGACATCCTCTCCAAAAAAATCAACAGCCTGGGTCCAGAGCCGCCAGGCCAGGGCCACTTCAGGAGCCAGGCACAGGGCGGAGCGGCCCGCGGCCAGACAGGCCCGAATCAGATGCAGATAGAGCAGGGTCTTGCCGCTGCCCGTGATCCCGTAGAGAAGCCTGAAACCGGGCCTGTCCCTGAACAGCTCCCGGCGCAAGGACTGGAAGGCCTGCTCCTGCTCGAGGGTCAGCCTCGGTCCTGCTTCCCCGTTCCCGCCATCGGCCGGGCGTTTTTCCAGCTCTGCGCCGGGACGCCGCCGAATCAACCCTGTTTTCTCCAGGCTCCGAAGGCTGTCCAGCATCCCGGTCCCGCAGGCCCGCCGCAGTTGCTCCAGGCTTTGGGGGCCGTGTTCCCAGAGCTGTTCCACCAGCCGCCGTTGGCGCTTGGCATTGGGCCGCAGAGGCCAGGGCGGATCCTGGGTCAGGACAAAGGCCATGCTGTCCTGCGCCGAACGTGCCGGGCCCAGGCCGACGTCCCCCCGCAGCCAGCAATGCGCCAGGCGTTCCTTTTGTTCCGGTTTGAGGGCGGCGATCCCGGTCAGGGGGATCCGGCCCGGCAGCCCCGTGTCCTGCACCCGCAGCAGCAGATTGGTGCTGCGCAGGTTTTTGGGCAGAACAGTTCCCAGGACCCGGCCGGGCTCCACTGCGTATCGGATGGCCAGTTCATTGATAAAGTCCAGATAGCCCGGCCTGAAAAGCGGCGCCGACTCCAAGGGCCACAGAATGGGCTTTAAGCCGGAGCTGTCGCCTGCATCCCGATCAATCCTCCAGATCAGGCCGCAGCGGTAGTTTTGGCCCAGGGGAACACAGACGCGCAGGCCCGGCTGCCAGACCGAATGCGGCAAAGCAGCGGCCGGGGCATAGGACAACACCCGGGAAGGCGGACTGAGCAGGGCAACCTGGATGATCATGGGAGGATGACTGGGGTCATGAAATATTTTGGCCCGCCAATGACCGCGAATCAAGAGTCATCGTTTCTTTCCATGTCTGCATGGCGAAGCCTTTTCCAGGCAAGTCTTCTTGCCTGGAAAAAAGAAATACTCTTCATTCGCGCCCATTCGCGTGATTCGTGGGCACCGTTCTGCAGCCTCCAGACTTTATTCGCAGTTCGGGAGGATGCTAAACAGCTCCGAACAGAATTTTAAATCGCAGCCCGGCGGCGGGGCGTTCCGGAATGTGTTGCGAAACGCTTCCGGATCGAACAGCTCATCGGCAATCTCCCGATTGATGCCCCTCCAGGCCAATTCCAGCTCCACACTCGCGCCGGAGGCTGCTTGAACCCTCGTTCTGTGCGGAAGCGGCACATTGCCGATATTGCGGTATTCGAGCCAGGTCCAGACCGGCCCCTGCCCGGGTTTCAGTCTGAGCGGAACGGATTGTTCCGCATGGAGCCAGATTTGAGGCAGATCCCTGGTATGCTGTTCAGCCCCGAAGACCAAACAGGGCGTGTCTCCCAAAAATCGATAGGCCGGCTGCGCCGGATCGATCCCCTGCTGCTCCCAGAAATGCCGGGCCGGACGGCGATACCAGAAAAAAAGCACGGGCAGCGGGAAATTCGACTGCTCATGATAGCGGGCCGTACACTGCTCGCCTTTGCCGACAGCCGCAGCCGCAATGCCCGAGGATCCGTCCGGCCGCTTCCGGATCCATTCCTGCCGCCAGGCCCTGTCTTTGATCCAGAGCAGCAGCTTAAGCCTGGGCTCGTCCGGAATACGGATCTCCAGCTGCAGGCTGTGCAGATCGCCCAGCTGTTCGTCAACCCGCCGGGCCGCCTCCTGAAAATCCGGAATAAAGGCTGCTGCCGGCAGGCTTTGAAAACAGCACCAGAACAGAAGCAACACGGCCCAGGTACGGGGCTCCACCAATTGTTTGAGGCAATACATAGCTCTTTGCTGCACCTGTTCCAAAAAAAAACTGAAATGGGTCAATAAGCCGCTTCTGCAGATGCAGCTTATTTGACGCATTCCCTGATGATATCCGCCAGCTCCAGGACGGTGCTCTCCACAAGACCTCTGTCTTCCCCTTCCACCATGACCCTGGCCTTGGACTCCGTGCCGGAATAGCGCAGCAGGACCCGCCCTGTGACGCCGAGCCGCAGCTCGGCTTCCCGGACCGCGGCTGTGAGCCGGGGCACGCTCTCAAAGGGCGTCTTACGCTCAACCGGGACATTGAGCAATTGCTGGGGAAACAGTTCCAAAAGCCCGGCCAGCTCCGAAGCCGGTTTTTCATTCTCCCGCATGATCTTGAGCATCTGCAAAGCAGCCAGGATCCCGTCTCCCGTAGTGGAGTACTCCAGGAAAATAAGGTGACCGGACTGTTCGCCTCCCAGAAGGACCCCGTGTTCGCACATGGCCTGGACCACATTCTTGTCCCCAACCGGGGTGCGGATCAATTCCCCGCCGTTGTCCTTCATGAAAATCTCCAGGGCCATATTGCTCATGACGGTCGCCACCAGCTTGTTGCCGGGCAGTGCTTTTTTATCCAGACCGTCCTTGGCGCAGATGGCCAAGACCTGATCCCCGTCCAGAACAGTCCCTCTTTCATCCACTAAAATGACCCGGTCGCCGTCACCGTCCAGAGCGATTCCCAAATCAGCCCCTGACTCTAAAACCTGGTGCTGGACATGCTCCGGGTGCAGAGAACCGCACTGTTCGTTGATATTCAATCCGTTCGGCTCCACGCCCAGCTTGACCACCTCGGCTCCCAATTCCTGAAAGACAAGGGGCGCCACCCGATAGGCCGCCCCGTTGGCGCAGTCCAGAACAATTTTCAGGCCGTCCAGAGTCAAATGGGACGGGAAGCTGTTTTTCAGAGAAACAATATACCGGCCGGGACTGTCTTCCAGTTTAAAGGCCCGGCCGATTCTCGAGGCTTCCGGACTGTCCCAGTTGGATTCCAAGGCCAGGACCAGTTCGCTTATGTCCTCCTCCACCTCTCGACGCAGCTTGAAGCCGTCACGGTCGAAAAATTTGATGCCGTTGTCCTGAAACGGGTTGTGCGAAGCCGAAATCACGATCCCCAAATCGGCCCGCATATTCTTGGCCAGGAAGGAGATTGCCGGCGTAGGCAGGGGGCCGACAAGGTAGACATCCATGCCTGAGGCGCATAAACCCGAGGTCAGGGCGGTCTCAAACACATAGCCCGACAAGCGGGTGTCTTTCCCGATCAAGACCCGATGCCGCTTGGTGCTGTTGCGAAAATACTGCCCAGCGGCCAAACCCAAACGGATGATCACTTCCGGC
The DNA here is from genome assembly GCA_011389765.1 of Desulfohalobiaceae bacterium S24. GTDB lineage: Bacteria > Desulfobacterota > Desulfovibrionia > Desulfovibrionales > Desulfothermaceae > JAABTT01. The sequence goes on from JAABTT010000016.1 coordinate 8,817, forward strand.
TGCATGGGAAAATGGTTGACCTGCCCCCGCAAGCCGTCCGTCCCGAACAGTTTTTTGAGCATTGTTTCCTTTCCGTATAAACGTCGAACATCGAACGTCCAACGTTGAATGATGAATGAAAGAAAAGCAGAGGATTCTTCCCGATCAAAACTCTTTTCAGTAAGCTAAAATTCTTATAAACTTTTTGACACCTTATTGTGAATTATCTGCAAATCAAAGAATCTGAACAATCTCCAGGCTCTGCCGGGTGAGTTCCACTTCGTGCACCCGGTGCACACGCACCCCTTTTGCGGCCAAAAGCGCCGTGGCCACCTGGGTCGCGGTTTGTCGCCTTCCTGCGGGCAAGCCCAGGAGCTTCTCCCACATGGATTTATTGGAAAGCCCCATATACAGCGGACGGTCCAAATCGAAAAAGCGCCGGACATGTTTCAGGAGGCTCAGGTTATGCTCTAAGAGCTTCCCGAAACCGATCCCCGGATCCAGGGCAATATGCCCCTCCGGCAGACCGGCTTTGACCAGATCGCTCATCCGGGCCTCAAAAAAGGCGTAAATGTCTTCCACCACGTTGCTGTACCGGGGATTCTTCTGCATCTCTTCCGGTCGGCCCAGGCTGTGCATCAGGACATAGCCCGGCTGATACGAGGCCAAAACCTCCATCAGTCCGGGGTCGAAGCGGCAGGCGCTCACGTCGTTGATCACGGAGACGCCGGCCTCCAGGACCCGGGCCGCGACCTCGGCCTTATAGGTGTCCACGGACAGACAGGCCTCCGGCCGAGCCGCCAGGACCCGACTGACAACGGGCATGACCCGCCGCAATTCCTCCCGGGCATCGATCCGCTCGGAAAAAGGCCGGGTGGATTCGCCTCCCAGGTCCACAACCGCAGCACCCTGCTCAAACAAGCGCAAGGCCTGGTGCACGGCTTCATCCTGAGACAAAAACAGTCCCCCGTCATAAAAGGAGTCCGGCGTGATATTCACAATCCCGACGATGCAATAGGGGTCCAGGCCGAGGACCCTGCCGCCGGCCACGGCCCAGGTCTCTGGATTACTCATCGTCTCTCCACCAAAGGAAACCTTTTTCTTTATGCATCATTTGAAATTAGAAATTTGATGAAGTTGTTCCCCGTTTCCTGCTCTTCGTTTCTGCTTTCTTGCCAATTTCAAATTTCAAATTTCCAATTTCCAGTTCTGTTCCGCCTCTTCACTCCTCATCCTCTTCCAGCCTGAAATCTTCATCGTCTTCGGATTCGCCGCCATCCTTCCCCTGCTCGGGCGCTTGTTCCTGTTCAGCTTTCTTTGCTCCAGCCCCGGATGCAGCCTCCCCGGCCTTGGATTCCGGCTCGGGCAGATCTTCATTGTCCATGATCTTGTTGAGATCATCGCCGCTGAGGGTCTCCCGCTCCAAGAGATAATGGGCCAGACGGTGCATGACTTCCTGATTTTCTTCCAAAAGCTGCTTCGCGGTATCATAGCCTTTCCGAACGATTTTTTTGACCTCGTAATCAATGAGCTTGGCGGTCTCTTCGCTGTAATGCTTGTGCTGGACAAGCTCCCGGCCCAGAAAGACCTCATTGCCGTTATCGCTCAAAGACAGGGAGCCGAAAGTCTCGCTCATTCCCCATTCCGTGACCATCTTCCGGGCCATCTTGGTGGCCCGTTCCAGATCATTCCCGGCGCCTGTGGTCAACTGATCCAAAAATACAAGCTCAGCGACCCGGCCGCCCATCATCACCGCCAGGGTGCTCTCCAGATAATCCAGGGAATAGGTATGGCGGTCATCCACGGGCAGCTGCATGGTGATTCCCAGGGCCTGGCCTCTGGGAATAATGGACACCTTGTGCACCGGATCGGCCTTGGGCAGCAGTCTGGCCACCAGGGCATGCCCCCCCTCATGATACGCAGTGGTCTTTTTCTCCTCTTCGGTCAGAATCATGGTCCGCCGTTCCTTGCCCATCAAGACCTTGTCCTTGGCCATTTCCAGATCAACCATGTCCACCTGTTCCTTGTCCAGCTTCGCTGCGATCAAAGCCCCTTCATTGACCATATTCTCCAGATCCGCCCCGGAAAACCCCGGGGTTCCCCTGGCCAGGACATCCAGGTCCACATCCTTGGACAGGGCCACCTTGTGGGAATACACCTGAAGGATCGCTTTCCGCCCGGTGAGGTCCGGGTTGGGCACGACCACCTGACGATCGAAGCGACCGGGCCGGAGCAAAGCCGGATCCAGGACGTCCGGCCGATTAGTGGCCGCAATGAGGATCACCCCTTCATTGGCTTCAAATCCGTCCATCTCCACCAGAAGCTGATTCAAGGTCTGCTCCCGTTCGTCATGGCCGCCGCCCATACCGGCCCCCCGCTGCCGGCCCACGGCATCCATCTCGTCGATGAAAATGAGGCAGGGGGCGTTTTTCTTGCCCTGGATGAAGAGATCCCGGACCCGGGAGGCCCCGACCCCGACAAACATCTCCACAAAATCCGAACCGGAAATCGAGAAGAAGGGGACCTCGGCCTCGCCGGCCACCGCCCTGGCCAGAAGCGTCTTTCCGGTTCCGGGCGGGCCCACGAGCAAAACCCCTTTGGGTATCCGGCCGCCCAAGCGGGTAAATTTCTGAGGATTGCTTAAAAAATCGACCACTTCAGTCAATTCTTCCTTGGCTTCCTCCACCCCGGCCACATCATCGAAGGAGACCTTGGTGGTCTCCTCGGAGAGCATCTTGGCTTTGGAGCGGCCAAAGGAAAAGGCCTTGCCCCCGCCGGCCCCGCCCTGCATCTGGCGCATGAAAAATATCCAGACCCCGATCAAGAGCAGCATCGGGAACCAGGACACGAGCAGGGTGATATACCAGGGGGACTCGTCCCGGGGCTTGGCCACCACCTCCACCTTCTTCTCCAGCAGGCTCTTGACCAGGTTGGGATCATCCGGAGCATGGGTCAGAAATTTCTGATTGTTCGCCATGCGCCCGGTAATTTTATCGCCCTGAATTTGCACGGTGATGACTTCCCCCTGCTCCACCTTGTCCAGAAAATCGCTGTAGGCCAGGCGATTCTGCGCCTGCTGGGGGGTATTGAACATGTTGAACAGGACCACCATAACCAGGGAAATGGTCGCCCAGAGGATGAGATTGCGCAAAAAATTATTCAAAAGTGGATCCTCCTGATATAGAATTTTGGATATTGAAATTGAAAGAACTATTTATTATTCTATTAAATATCAAGAATTTATATGTCAGACCTGCCTCTGGCAGGACTGACATCGGGCTTGCTTTTCCGTATAGATTCTGCTATCGGATAGCTTAACGGAAGCGTTCCGTCACCGGTGTGGCGCCTGGACTTCAAATCCAGTGGATGGGCTGATCCCCATCGGTAGGTTCGACTCCTATACGCTTCCGCCAGAAAAAGACGCTTCCTTTTCACACAGCCATGTCTCGATCTCCTGCAGCTGAGAGGCCACCGGATCAGAACCGGTCCCTCCCGGAGCCCGGCGCCGGTCCACAGCCGCCTGATAATCCAGGGCCTTGAAAACATCCGCCTCCACCAAATCGGATATCCAGCGCATGTCCTCCAGGGACAGATCCTCCAGCCCGAGGCCCTTGCTCTCGGCCAAAGCCACGAGCCGCCCGGTTATTCTGTGGGCCCGACGAAAAGGCAGGCCTTTGGCCACCAGATAATCAGCCAATTCCGTTGCATTTAAAAAACCGGAGCGCATCGCCTGCTCCATCTTTTCGGCATCAAATTCCAGGGCCTGAATCATGGCCGACATGATCCGCAGGGATCCGTCCACGATGCCGTCCGCTCGGATGAACCCCGGCTTGTCCTCCTGCAGATCCCGGTTGTAGGACAAGGGGAGTCCTTTGAGCACGGTGAACAAGGAATACAGCTCCCCAAGGACCTGCCCGGTTTTACCCCGCATGAGTTCAGGCACGTCAGGATTTTTTTTCTGGGGCATAATGGATGAGCCTGTGGCGAATGCGTCCGGCAGCCGGACAAACCCGAAAAGAGGGTTGGCCCAGAGGATGAGTTCTTCGCAGAACTTGCTCAAATGAGTCATGATCACCCCGGCCACGAACAGACCCTCCAGCACAAAATCCCTGTCAGAGACCGCATCCATGCTATTGGCGAAGACCTGCTCAAAGCCAAGCAGACCAGCGGTGTATTCCGGATCCAGGGGATAGGTGGTACCGGCCAGAGCCGCGGCCCCCAGGGGGGAAACCCGCACCCGTTTCCGGCAATCTTCGATCCTTTGAAAATCGCGCTTGAACATCTGCACGTAGGCCAGAAGGTGATGGGCCAGGGTCACGGGTTGGGCCGGCTGGAGATGGGTGTATCCCGGGAGCAGGGTCTGCCGGTGTTCCCGGGCCCGCTTGGTCAGGCTGCGCATGATTTCCAGCAGGCTCCTGGCCCAGGCGTCGATTTTTTCCGCGGCATACAATCGAAAATCAAGGGCCACCTGGTCGTTCCGGCTCCTCCCGGTGTGCAGCTTCTCGCCGGCCGAACCTATGAGTTCGGTCAGACGCTGCTCCACATTCATGTGCACGTCTTCAAGATCCTTTCTCCAGACAAAGGTTCCCTGTTCTATCTCGGCGCTGACCAGTTCCAGACCCTGCACAATCTTCCCGCAATCCGCTTCCGACAGCACCCCCTGCTTGGCAAGCATTCTGGCATGGGCCTTTGACCCCTCTATATCCTGCTTGTAAAAACAGCGATCCACTGCCGTGGACTCCGTATAATTCAAGACCAGTTCATGGATTCCGCCGGAAAATCTCCCGTCCCACATTTTTTTGTGCGTCATAGAGCCTTTAAGAGTTGTAACTTCTTGATTTTCTTATATTCAGCAATGTTATATCTTCAATCTTCAATCTTCAATTCTAAAACTGTCCCCAGTTCCCCTTCAAGCGGCTTGACCCAGCAGCAGATGTTTCTCTGCACGGCCTTCAAAAACCTGAAGGCCCAGATCAGTCATCTCCTGCATGCGCGGGCCATGTGCATATCCGGCCAGATGCAGGACGCCGTGGCTGAGCAGGCGGATGAGATGGGCTGCCGGATCCTGAGCATAGAGCCTCGCTTCCCGGAACAGGGTGTCCGCGGAAAGGCAGATCTGTCCCAGCCGCTTTTCTGAAGACGGCTCGACTTCCGGAAAGCCGAGGACGTTGGTCGGTCCTGCCAGTCCGAGGAAACGGCGATTCAATGCCGTGATGGTCCGATCATCCGTCAACAGCAGATCCAGTCCGAAACCTGCCAGTCCGAAGCGCTCCAGAATCAGCTCCAGGTCCCGGATGAGCTCCCGGCGGGACACTGCCGCACAGGACGCGGCCCGGCCCTGAAGACGAATGGAAATGGAGTTCTGGTTCATGGTCCCGAGGTTAAAAGGTTTACGATTCGAAGAGGTTAAAAGGTTCACGGTTCGAAGAGGTTAAAAGGTTCACGGTTCACAGTTCACGGTTAGAAGAGGTTAAAAGGTTCACGGTTCACGGTTCACGGTTGAAGAGGCAGAGGGCAGCACCCTTTCCATCCGCCTTCCATGTTCCGCGTTCCCCGTTCCCCGCTCGGCCGCTCCCCGTTCCGCGCTTCTCCCCTTCAGGCCTGCGGCGCCTGTTTATACCGCTCATAAGCCTGGACGATCTTGACCACCAGATCGTGACGAACCACATCCAGATGATCAAAATACACAAAACCAACCTCTTCAATGCCGGAGAGCACCTCCTCGGCCTGGAGCAGACCGGATCGAACATTGGCCGGCAAATCGATCTGGGTCACATCTCCGGTTACTAAGGCTTTGCTTCCCTGCCCCATCCTGGTCAGAAACATTTTCATCTGTTCAGAAGTGGTGTTCTGGGCTTCATCCAGGATGATAAAGGCCCGGTTCAAAGTCCGGCCGCGCATGAAAGCAAGCGGGGCGATCTCTATAGTCCCGTCTTGAAGCATCTCCTGAACCCTCTTGAAGTCCAGCATTTCATGCAGGGCATCGTATAAGGGCCGCAGGTAGGGATCCACCTTCTCCAGAATATCACCGGGCAAAAAACCCAGTTTTTCTCCAGCCTCCAAAGCCGGTCGCGTCAGAATAAGCTTGCGCACCCGTCCCTGGAGCAAGGCCTGGACGGCCATGGCCACGGCGAGATAGGTCTTCCCGGTGCCGGCCGGACCAATCCCGAAAGTCAGCTCCTTGTCCCTGATGAGCCTGAGATAAGCCCGCTGCCTAAAGGTTTTCGGGCTGATGGTCTTTTTAGGGGAAACAGCAAAAGCGGCATCCTGAAAGAGCTGCCTCAAATCGACCCCGGGATTCCGTTCGAGAAGACGCAGGGCATCGTCCAGATCGCCCTCAAAAAACGCATCTCCGGAGCGCAAAAGTTCATAGATCTGGATCAGGCACTTGCAGGCCGTGTTCAATTGCTCCCTGTCCTCGGCCTGTACATTCAGCCTCGAGCCCCGGGTCTGAATGGCCACTCCCAAGGTGTCTCTGAGCCGTTTGATATGGGCATCCTGCGGGCCGAACAACTCCCTGACGATGCTATTCTCTTGAAATTCTATTTCTTTTTCAAACATACTTCCAGTATAACGCAGCAATATTCAATCTTCAATATTCAATAGCCAATGACCTCACCCCCCAATGGCGGACATGCGCCGGCCGCAGACCGAAACAGAGGCCTGCTTTTCCATGAGGAGTTCATGCCCGATGGGTTTCTCTTTACCCGCCTCCTGCATCACCCTGAGGACATCCCCCATATTCCCGGACGATCTGAGCAGACTGCGCAGATCGTATTCCGTATCGGAAAAAAGGCAGGTCCTGAGTTTTCCGTCCGCTGTAATCCGAAAGCGGTTGCAGGTCGCGCAGAAATGATTGGAAAGGGGTGAAATCAACCCGATCCTGCCCTTGCCGCCCGGCAGGGCATACAACCTGGCCGGTCCCCGGTCCGCCTGGGTCTGCAGAACCGGCTTCACCTCAGTCATCCGGCTGAGGTCGGCCAGAATTTTCTCAGCCGACCAAAAAAAATGCTTTTCCCAGGATGTCCCGCAGCCCACCGGCATAAATTCGATAAATCGGACATCCACGGGATATTTTTGGGCAAAGGCCACGAAATCGGCCAACTCACCGTCGTTGAACCCATTCAGAGCCACACAGTTGATCTTGACCCTGATTCCCTGTTCCAGACACTCGTCAATGGCTTGGCGCACGCTGAAAAAATAATCACGCCCGGTGATCCGGACATATTTTTCAGGCTTCAAGGTGTCCAGAGAGATGTTCAGACACCGGATGCCCATGGCCTGCAAGGCGGCAATCCGACCGGCAAGCAATGTTCCGTTCGTGGTCAGGCGGAGATCGATCTCCGGAAGCTCGGTCTTCAGGCGGCACAAAAAGCCCATGAAATCTTTGCGGACAAAAGGCTCCCCTCCGGTCAGGCGAACCTTTTTCACCCCCAGGGAATCGGAAAGACGGATAAGAGCTAGGCATTCTTCATAGCTCAGGATGTCTTGATGGGGAAGAAGCTGAAACTCTTTTTCAGAGCTGCAGTAGCTGCAGCGAAGATTGCATCTGTCGGTGATGCTCAATCTTAAGTAGTTTATTTTTCTGCCGAATTGATCGATCAGCTGTTCTTTGTTTTTCATGGATACACAGTTCTCAGCCCGAAGCGTCGACTGCTTCAAGTTGCCGTTTGTAGAAACCCGGCGGTGGAAAAAAATTCCCGAGAAACGCCGGGCTTGAAAATTTCCGCGGACAAAGCTACACACAAGCCAGGAGCGTTTCCGGCATGAAATACAAAAACTTTGACCAACTGCCAAAAATCAAAAATAAGAACAAATCCGCCCAAAGTCAAACAGGCGGCAAGACTGATCAGGAAAAAAAACCTGAATCAGAAGCCGATCTGTTCCTGCGGGCCATGGAGCGGGTCAAGCCGCTGTCCGACAAAGCCGGAGGCCGAAAAATCCCCCAAAAACCGGCTCCGGTTGAAAGCAGTCCCTTTGCTGGCCGCGACCGCGAGCAGAATTATCTCCAGGACCTGGTGGACGGTAAAATCGAATTTGAAATCGCGCTTTCCGACGAATATCTGCAGGGGCATGTCCTGGGACTCGACCCGCGCATTTGCAAAAAGCTCGAGACCGGGGCCTTCAGTGTCGAGGCCCATCTCGACCTGCACGGGATGACGACTGAAGAAGCCTTGACCACCCTGATCCAGTTTGTCAAGCAGCATTATTTGAACAACAGCCGCTGCCTGCTGATCATTCCGGGCCGGGGAAAAAACTCCCCGAACGGCCGGGGCGTCCTGCGGGATCAAATCCAGACCTGGTTGACCCGGGACCCCCTCAAACGGGTTCTTCTGGCTTTCTCCACGGCCCAGCCCAAACACGGCGGGGCCGGGGCCCTGTATCTTCTGCTCAGAAAATACAGGAAAAACAGAGGAAAAATCTTTTGGGAGCGGTATTCCACAGATGAACTTTAACCGAACAAAGCGGCTAAGCGCTGAAGGACACCAGCATGGGCTTCTTTTCCAAAATTAAAAAAATCTGGTCCAACAAAACCGAGCCTGAGACGCCCGGGCCTGTTGAACCGGCGGCCGAAGACGCTGCCTCCCGGGAAAGCGCCGCCTGGGAAGCGGAACTCCGCCTCGCCCTGCAGCAGGCCCAGCCCCGCTTGAGCGTCTGGCTGGACCTGATCCTCCAGGACCTGGAATTCGCCGACGATCATCTCTGGGCCAGACTGCAATTTCTCCTGGACAGCCTGGAAGTCCCCGCAGCTGAAGCCGGAGACTTCCTCTCCAGATTCCGGAAGTGGCTGCAGGACATGGATTACGACCGGATTGCCGAATTCCGTTCCGAACTGCAGTACCGCTTGGCCCTGGCCCTCGATCTGGAGGACGAGGAGGACGAGAAAAGCCGTCTGTTCATCAAACTCTCCCTGGGCCTGAACAAAACCAAAGAACAGCTCTCCAGGCATATCGACCGGCTCTTGACGGCCAGCCCGGAATTCAACAGCGCATTCTGGGAGGAACTGGAAGAGATCCTTATCCTGGGAGACGTCGGCTTTCAGACAAGCAGCGCCCTTGTGGAACGGCTCCAGAAGCGGGTCCGGGAAGAAAAAATCAGCAGCTCCGAAGCCTTCAAGGCCGCCTTTCAGAACGAACTGGCCTCGCTGTTTCCGGCCCCGGCCAAAAGGATCAAGCCCGCCCCGCCGGAAGTCATGCTCGCCCTTGGGGTCAATGGGGTGGGCAAGACCACCACCATTGCCAAACTGGCCCATCGGGCCCAAATGCAGGGGCAAAAGGTGCTGCTGGCCGCAGGCGACACCTTCAGGGCCGCCGGGATCGAACAGCTTGAAATCTGGGCCCAGCGGACAGGAGCCGGATTTTTTGCAAAAAAAACCGGGTCCGACCCCGCGGCCGTTGCCTATGAAGCCCTGGACGCAGCCCGGCAGGGAGACTATGATCTGCTCATTGTGGACACTGCCGGACGGCTGCACACCCAAACCAATCTCATGCAGGAACTCAAAAAAATCAAAGACGTCCTGCACAAAAAGAGTCCGGGAGCCCCGCATCGAACTGTGCTGGTGGTGGACGGGACCTCGGGGCAGAACGTCCTCGCCCAGACCAAACTCTTCAACGAAGGGGTCGGAATCGATGAAATCATCATTACCAAACTCGACGGCACCGCCAAGGGGGGCGTCATTCTGAGCATTGCCCTGGAACACAAAATCCCCATCACCTTTGTCGGCCTGGGTGAAAAAATGGAAGATTTGCGCCCCTTCAGCGGCCAGGATTTCGCCAAGGCCCTCTTGTCAAAATGAAGAGCTCCTAGACTAAGGCTGGCTCCGCCCGCAACCCAAAGGTTCCAGTTCACGGTTCACAGTTCACGGTTAAGAAAAAAAACAGTTTTTCAAACGACCCAGAATGTATCTTCCGAATATCTTCCTCTTCAAACCGTGAACCGTGAACCTGGAACCGTGAACCATATCCGACAAGGACTTCAACTGCTTCGGAGCAATAAATTTTCTTGTTTTCTGTGACAGAGATGAACCGATATGTCTAAAATGTTCACAATCGACCGGTTTCACAGAGCAAAGACCTTGACAATCCCGCTTCATTTCTATATTTCCTTCTCATTATGTACAAAACGAACCTGCATGATCTGCCCCAAGCCCGGTTTCAGTATGTCATGGAACACGATGAAGAACATATCCGGCTTGAAATGAAAACGGATTTCAGGACCTTGAAAAAACAGGCCCTCTGGGCGGGACTCAAGCCCGGCATGCGAGTGGCCGATATCGGATGCGGGTCTGGAAAAACCAGCAGTTTTCTGCGCCGCCTGGCCGGACCGGCAGGCGAAGTCGTGGGACTGGACGGATCAGAAAAACGGATTGCCTTTGCCCGGGAAAAATACGGTCAAAAAGGGATGGATTTCATCCAGCACGATCTGAAGCAGCCCTTAAACGGACTGGGGCTTTTTGACTTCATCTGGGTCAGATTTTTCCTGGAATACAACAAATCCCGGGCTGAAGCGATTATCGAGTCTTTGCGCCGCGCCCTGAAACCATCCGGTATTCTCTGCCTGATTGATCTCGACAACAACTGCCTCAGCCACTTCGGCATGAGCGAACGGCTGGACGCCGCCATTCACAGGGTCGTGCAGTACTTAATGGACCATCATGACTTCGACCCCTTTGCCGGCCGCAAACTCTACTCCTTGTTATACGACTTGCAGTTCAAGGACATCGAGGTCCATATGGAACCGCATCATCTCATTTACGGCGATCTCAAGGAGGCGGAGCGCTACACCTGGCTCAAAAAACTCGAGGTGGCCGCCCCGAAATCAGATTCTGCATTTGCCGATTTCCCGGGCGGTTATCAGGAATTTTCCAGGGAATTCACGGATTTTTTTTCCAGCAGCCGCCGCTTCACCTACACCCCAATCATCTCCTGCCGGGGGCGCCGGCCCTGAGACGCAAGGCTGTCCGCTCAAGCCGAACAGCGTGCCCCCCATCCCGGGCTTCAGTCTCCAACATCCGCTTTTTCCGAAGCCGACCGGTCCTGATAATACCGGTATCCAAAAGTTTTTTCATAATAATCGCAAAAGGCGTCCACCACTTGCGGCGCGAATTCCTTCCCCCTTTTTTCGAACAACAATCCAAAGGCTCTTTCCAGGGGCATGGGCTCCCGGTAATGCCGCTTGGCGGTGATGGCCTCGAAGACATCCGCCACGGAAATGATACAGGATTCAAACGCGATATCCTCCCGGTGCAATCCCTGGGGATAGCCCCGCCCGTCCAGGCGTTCGTGATGAGAGGAGGCGATCTCCGGAATCTGGTCAAATCCACCTTCGAAAGTAATCTCATTCAGGATTTTCCGGGTATGATCCACATGGGTCTGGATCACCTTGTATTCCTGATCGTTCAGCCGGCCCGGCTTTTTCAGAATGGCATCCGGAACCCCGATTTTTCCGTAATCATGCAAAAGGGCCGCCACCTGAACCACCTCGCAGCGTTCCTTGGACAGCCCCAGTTCCCGGCAAATGCCCACAGCATATTCGGTAACCTGCTGGGAATGTCCGGCCGTCAGGGGATCCCTGGCATCGATGCTCGCGGCCAGGGTCTTGAGCAGTGATTTGAACTGGGCTTCCTTCATCTCGATGAGCTCGGCATTGTGCAGACTGATCCCGATCAGATGGGCCACGCCCATGAGCAGATTCCGGTCCCGTTCCGCCAAAGGCTTCTTGGACTTAATATTATCCACAGCCAAAACACCCAGGGAGCGCCTTTCATAGAGAATCGGGCAGCAGATGAAGGAGTGGACCCCGAGCATCTTGGCGAATTGCAGGCTCCGGGAAGAAAGCGTGCCTTCAATTTCATTCACATTGTCGATGAGAAAAGGCCTCTGCTCCCGGTAGGAGACTACAAAAATCCCCCTGGATTCGGGGTTGTCCAGCCGAAAGGAAGCCTTGCCGAGCAATTCAGACTGCTGCGGGCTGTACCCGAAGCCCTCCGTGTACTGCAGCCTCGGGCCATCCCCGTTGCCGGAAGCGAGCAGGATCATGCCCCGGTCGAAATCGAGCCGGTAGTTCAAGATCTCCACGAGCTTGTGCAGGACGTCCTCGCTGCTGGTCTGCTTGGTGATCGCCGCCCCGATTTCATAGGTCATCAAGGCATTGTTGTAGTTGATTTCGCTCTCTTGCAGAGACTCATCCGCCGTATCCCGCAGCTGCAGCAGCTTGGACTGCAATTCCCGGTTTTCGAAAACCATGGCGAACAATCCGGCGCTCAAAACCGCAAGACAGGCCCCCAGAAAGAAAACGGCCGTGCTGCTCCAGGAGAGAAAAAATGCAAGCAGGAGAGACAGAAGCACTGCCAGCGGGGCACCGACCCGGGCCAACTGTTTCAGCCGGAGGTGAAAAGGCTGCCGCCAGATCACGCGATACCTGCATTTCTCCCCGTTTTCAAACAGGCATTCCGGATGTTCGATCTTCACCAGCTGGGCATTGAACAAGCCCACGGCCGCCTCGAAAAAACCAAGGCGATGCTCGCACTGGTGCCGGCTTTCGCAGGCCCCCTCTTTTTCAGCGACCGTGATCTCCACGGCATTGCCGCCGATCTTCCGGGCCTCATAGGAGGAGGCCCGTGAGAAAAAACCGCCCGCCTTCTCCACCAGGCCGCACATGGCGGCCGGGGTCAAAAATCCCAGGGCCCAGCGCTTGATCGTCCCGAGGCTCTCCCCGGAAGCTGCGAATCGACCGGCTTCTCGGGCCAGATTCGCATCCCCGGTCAAACGCAGGCCGGCCTGATACAAGGCATCGAATTGCTTCTGACTGAACCAATGATCGGGGTCGTTGACTTCATAGCGTTCGACTTCCGCGGCCTGCAGCAATTCCGCCGGGTCCAGCTCCGGGTGTTTTTTCCGTATGTACTTGAGATAGAGATCAAATACCCGGCTGCTGTACAGTCTCTTCTCCTGAACTCCGTCTTCTTGAAACACGACAAACCAGCCTCGCTTTAGAGCTTCTTGAAAAGATTCTCACAATATTGAAAATAGGCGTCCAGATAATTCAGATTGAAAATCCACAGGGAATACATTTTATCGTAATCAATGCTCAACTCCTGCAGGGAGTGGAGCGGATAGACCAGCAAAGGCATACTCCCGTCCGCCGTCCTGCGCTCCACCTCGCTGACCATACTCCAGAAAATCCGCCTGTTCAGGTCCTGCCGGTCAACAATAAAGATCTTGATGCAGTTCGTCAGATCGGACATATTCAGGCCGGGGACCGAGGTGCTGATCATGACCAGGATCTTGAGCTGTCCTTTGAAATGCAGGGAATACAACACATTGTTCCTGTCGAAGCCCAATTTTTGATACTCGGCAACAAGAGCGCTTTCCAGCTCGGCCTGAGGCTGCAGATCAAAAGCCCGGGGCAGCAGACCCCCGGAAAATGCCTGGTAAAAATACCGGAATTCGAGGATGTCCTCCCTGGAGGCCGGGTCCAGGGACCAGGCCTCGGGTAAGGCATTGGCCACGGCCAGCTTTTCATTCAAGACATAGGCAAAGGTGTCCCGGGAACACTTTTGCGGATCTTTGAGCGCAGCGGCCATGCCCCCAAAAACACGTTCCGGAAACTTGTTTTCCGGTCGAAAATAACAGAACACGTAATCCATCCGGGCCGAATCCAGGGTATGGATCTCATTGACGAACCGGCTGATCTGATCCAGGACTCGGACCCCGCCCATCTTTCCCTGCCGGTTGTTCGCCGCATGATGATGGATGAGCCAGGCCCTGTTGTAAAATCTGAGCATGGACATGTGGGCCCAGATCGCCCCGTTTTCCCTGTAGAGAAAATGCTTGGAGATGGGCGAGTGCTCGGCATACAATCGCCGGTAGAAGTGTTTTAAGTCCTGCTTCTTGTTCTGCAGCAAAAGGTATTTCCCGGGGTACACGAATCCGGATTCAAAGAAAAAATTCCACAGTTCCTCACTGTCCACCGGACCGTCAAGGGAAGCTTTCTGGTCCCTGATCTGCTGCAGCAGACTCAAAAGCGCCGTATGCTCCTGCAGATCCATATCCAGAAAGCAGAGCCCGGAGACGATCCGGCCGGCCTGTTCCTCGCCGTCGGCCCGAATGCTCCTGTGGATGACTTGGGCGGAACAGGTCAGCCGCATATTTGAATGGACCACGATTTGCAGATCTGGAATAATCAGGCCGGCAAAAAGGGAGGAGGTTTCGGCATTTTCGGCAAGGGCCAGGCCGGAACCCGAAATTTCCACTGCCTTGAAAAACAATTTCTGTTTGCTTAAGGGATGCCGCAGGAAAACATCCGGACTCGGCAGGAGGGCGGTCCGGGAACTCCGATATTTTCTGGCTTGAAAGCGCTGAACTTTCCGCTTGACCGGTTCGAGCTCAAACTCCTTCAGACCGGCATCGCCGCTATGTTCAATGATCCGGCATTCCCCGGAAAAATAGGTATAATCCCCGTCCTTGAGCACAAGGTGAACCGGCTGTTCAAGGCTGATCCACTTAAAGGTCTGCGGCGGCTCCGCCTGAACCCGGGCCTTGAACCATTCCGACCGAAAGGCCAGCAATTGCCCCTGAAAAACCGCAGCGTTCTGATAGAAGAGGGCCTGAACGTCCCGGCTCTCATGGGTCAGCACCCCGGCAAGGGTCTCGTTGCAGCGATCGGGCAATTCCAGCAGGACCCCGTCCGCAAAGATCTCCAGCAGTCTTGGATAGGCCGTGATCGTCCGTTTGGCATGATCCTGAAAGGATAAGGACTCGAAGGAATACCGGCTGAGCTCATTGCGCCTGTCGCCCTCTTCGACCCAAAAGCAGCGAAGCCGGCTCTGTTCGCAGGGTTCGCTTGTGACCTCCAGGGTCAAGAGGCGATCAAAGGTCCTGTGGCGGAAATGAAGAAAAAAAGACTGATCTTCAAAATGCAGATAGTTCAGCTTGTTCAACAAGAACTTTCTGCTTCTGTTCCAGTTTTTTTCCTTGTCGGAAGAGGCGTATTCCGGAAGGACGCTTAATTCTTCAAAGGCGTCGTGCGTCATAAATAGAGCCTGAGCAGAAAACCGTGTGAGAGTGTTGGTATTCTTCTAAATATCAATAAAAAAATCAAGGAGTAATTTTACGCGCACAAATCACAAAAAGAGACTTGCCAAAATGAAAAAAACAATATATATAATTAGATTGTGGTGTCTACGTGCGGCCCGGAACCGCACTCATACAATTATATCAATAAGTTAATAAGCCATTCTTCGCTTGGCGCAGGAGGTCGGCGTTCAATGACGAGCCCTGAGGAAACAAAACTTCAAAGAATAACCAAAGAATTTCTTGAAGACAATATCCCTGAATATATCCTGGAAAAATCCAGAGATCTGATCAACTCCCACGGCGTTCAGAATCTCAAAATCGCGCAGCACGACGACTCCTGGGATTTGAGCGGGCGGATTCAAAGCGACGACTTCCAGGTCTACAACCCTGAAGTCAGCTTGAATATCAGGGAGGGAACCACCCACTTCATCTGCAATTGCCCGGATTCCTTCACCGGGATCTGCCCCCATGTCGGAGCCGCCTTAGTGGAGTTCATGCATTCCCTGGAAAAGGACCAGCCGGAAACGGAATTGCCTCCCAAAGTCGACTGGCGGCAGATCTTCCGGCCTTTTTTCACCTCGACTCCGGAACCCGAGGCCGGGAACAATTATCTCATCTTTCGCTTCTATCCCGAACCGGGGCGGCTTCAAGTCGCCCTGTTCCGGGCCAGACAAAACAAATCCGGACTCTCCAAAGTCCAGTCCCCCATCACCCTGAACCATCTCATCGAACATCCGGAATGGTCGGAAACCTCTCCCACGCTGCCCGTCCTCGCCCAGCAGCTGGGCCATTATCTGGACTATTACGGACACCGGGTGGAAATCCCCCCCGGACTCCTGAACTGGTTTTTGAGCACGGTCAAAGATGAGCCCTATCTATTCTGGGAGGACAGTGAACAGCCGGTGGGCGTGGAAAACCAGAATATCCGGCTGGGACTCAAGCCCAAGATCAGCGATCAGGGACTGGTCTTTGACATCCTGCTCAGCCAGGAAGACAAGGCCCCGTTTTCCATTTCCGACCAGGAGGTCTATTTTTTCGGCCGACTCCCCTTATGGGTCCTCTGGCAGAAAAAATTCCATCCCGTCTTCACCAGCCTGAACAGCGAACTGATTCAAAAGCTTGTCCATTCGCCGCCGGTTATCCCCAAGTCGGATCTTTCGGAATTTCTGGACCGGGTCTGGACCAAGATTCCGGCAAGCAATATTTACGGCCAGGATGAATTCCTGGAAGTCATGAAGCCCATTTTTGTCCAGGCCCGCTTCAATCCAAAATTGTTCTTGAATGAAGAAGGCAGCCTGCTGACCATTGAGATCCAGAACGTCTACGAGACCGAACACGGCGAAGTTACACTGCAGGGACCGAATCCGGATTTTCAAACCGGCAGCTACCAGTTTGACAACAAGTCTTTTCTAATTCGAAGGGAGCAGGACCGGGAAAAGGAACTGCTCAACACCTTGACTGAAATGCACTTTCAGTCCCGCAACAATTCGGTCTGGTTTTTAGAACCCGAGGAAGCCATTAATTTCCTCTTGGACAATTACCCGAGCCTGGTGGAACAATACAGGATCTACGGCGAACAGTCCTTGAGCAAATACAAAGTGCGCCACTCCGTGCCCAAAGTCGTGGCCACGGTGGAAAAAGACGAAGAGGATACAAACTGGTTCGATCTCAATGTCTCCGTGGAATACGACAATCAGCGCATTTCCATCGAAAAGATCTGGAAGGCCTGGACCCAGGGCAAACGCTACGTGCAGCTCAAGGACGGCTCCTATTCCAGCCTCCCGGAATCCTGGCTCAAAAAAATGGGGCACAAGCTGCGGGCCATGGGCATGGATATGGACAAGCCCCTCAAAAAGAAATTCCAAAAGTACGAAGCCCCGGTTCTGGAGAATCTCCTCGAAGACATGCCGGAGGCCCAAACCGATTCTTTCTGGAACACCCTCAAAGAAAAAATAAACAACTTCGACCAAATACAGCAGCTGGACAAGCCGGCCGGACTCAACGCGACCCTGCGGCCCTATCAGCTTGAAGGGCTGAGCTATATGAACTTTCTGTACGAGTACGGTTTCGGCGGGATATTGGCCGACGAGATGGGGCTGGGAAAGACCCTGCAGACCCTGGCCCTGCTCCAGCACTTTAAAAACAAGGGCAAATCCGGAGGACCGGCCTTGATTATCGTACCCACCTCCGTACTGCCCAACTGGCAGCGCGAGGTGACGAAATTCACCCCCGGCATGAAGCAATTGATTATCTACGGCTCAAAACGCGATCACCTGTTCAAGGAGATTCCGGCCTGCGATCTGGTGATCACCACCTACGCCCTCCTGCGCCGGGATCTCGAAGATCTGAACAAATATGATTTCCGGGCCGTGATCCTGGATGAGGCCCAGAACATCAAAAATCCGAATACCATCACCGCCCGCTCGGTCCGCAAACTCAAGACCGGCTTCAAGATCTGCCTGTCCGGGACCCCCATCGAGAACAACCTCCTGGAACTGTGGTCCTTGTTCGAATTCCTCATGCCCGGCTTTCTCGGCTCCCAGAACGGCTTTCAAAAAGGCTTCGTCAAACCGATCAAGGACGGGGATGAAGAGAGCATGGAATATCTGCGGACCCGGGTCAAACCCTTTATTCTGCGGCGAACCAAGAGCGAAGTGGCCAAGGATCTGCCCCCGAAAGTGGAAAACGTCTACTATTCCGCCCTGATCGAGGAGCAGAAAGAACTCTACGCCAGTCTGGCCAAGAAGCTCAGGGAGCAGGTCCTGGAGAAAGTCGACCAGGAAGGCATTGCCCAGAGTCAGATGTCCATCCTGGACGCCCTGCTCAAGCTCAGACAGATCTGCTGCCATCCGAGGCTTCTCAAATTGGATATCCCCGGGGTGACGCCCAACCTGCCCTCCGGAAAATTCGAGGCCTTCAAGGATCTGGTCACCGGCATCATTGACGACGGGCACAAGGTCCTGGTTTTTTCCCAGTTTGTGAAGATGCTGCACATCATCCGCTCCTGGCTGAGCATGAACAAGATCCCCTTCGCCTATCTGGACGGTTCCAGCAAAGACCGCTTCGACCAGGTGGACCTGTTCAACAACGATCCGGACATCCCGATTTTCCTCATTTCCCTCAAGGCGGGCGGCACAGGCCTGAACCTGACCTCGGCCGACTATGTCATCCATTACGATCCCTGGTGGAATCCGGCTGTTGAAAGTCAGGCCACGGACCGGACCCACCGCATCGGGCAGACCAAAAAGGTCTTTTCCTACAAGATGATCACCGAGAACAGCGTGGAGGAAAAAATCCTCAAGCTGCAGGAAGAGAAAAAAGGGGTGGCCGACGCCATCATCCCGGGCCAGGATCAGTGGAAATCCCTGACCCGCAACGACTTGGAATCGCTGTTCGAAATATAGAAGTTCTCCGGCCCGAGCGGGCCGGAGAACTTCCAGCAAATTTTGAAATTCTCCATTTCAGACTTGACAGGCTTTTTCTTATAGCATATTGGAAAGGTGATTTTTTTAAACAATATTGAAAAAATTGCCTTCCCTTATCCATGAAGCGCTGCCCTCCCGTTTTCATCTATTGCCTCTTGCTGCTTGTCCTTGTCGGCACGCTCAGTTCCTGCGGCCTCGGAACAAGGGTCCGCTCTTTATTCGGCCAAAAAGTCACCCTCCGGATCGAAATTGCGGAAAAGGCCAATGTAGACTCCCCTGTGGCCGTGGACTTTTTGTATGTCTTTGATGAAGCCCTTCTTCAAGAACTTTTGAAGCTTCCGGCAAAGGAATGGTTCGCCCAAAAGGGCCAATACAAGAGAGACTATCCGGAAGATTCCGGTTTTCGAGTCTGGGAGTGGGAATGGGTTCCCGGCCAAAAGGTTCCGGAAATCAAGCTGCCCTTGAACCCACGGACCGAAGCCGGAATCCTCTATGTCCTCTATTCCGAACCCGGCGCTTTCCGGGCAAAAATTCTGGCCAACGAGAGCCTCGAAATTCATCTTCTTGAAAAAGAATTCCAGGTCGGCCCGCTGGAATAAAACTGTTTTTTTTTTAATTGGGAAGCCGTGTATGATCCACGCCCGACATATTCCTGAGGCGATTCAATGGCACGAGGGAATGCTCCTGGCACCGCAGCATTTTCAACAATCCTCTCTTCGTCAGGAAGAATTGCTGCATTACCATTCCATGCTCCTCGCCCCGTTTCACTGGGGCATCCGCCGCCTGAGATACGACCAGGACTTGCTGCTCAACGGCGTTCTCAGAATCCTGGACCTTGAAGCGGTCATGCCGGACGGCCTGGTCGTGGCCCATCCTCACGGGGACGGCGATGATCTTGAAATCGACCTGCAGGATTTTCTCGAGGAGATGAAAAACAGGCCGATTCAAGTCTTCCTGGCGGTCCCGGCCAGAAAACTCGCTGCGCCCACCATGAAAGGAGACCTCCCCCGCTACGACTCTGTGGAAGGGGGGCCGGTACTCGATGAAAACGCTCTGGACAACGAACTGAGCATTCCGCGGATCAGGCCGAAGCTGCATCTTTTTCTCGACGACTCCCCCTCCCGGAAGTATGTTTATCTTCCGCTGCTCAAACTCATCCTTGCCAACGAGACCATTACCCCTACCCGATTTGTACCGCCTTCCTTGAGAGTATCCACTGATTCGTCCCTGGGAGAGATGTGTCGAACCATCGCTGTTTTGCTCCGCCATAAGGCCATTTACCTGTCTGAAAAAATGCTCTCCCCGTCCGTTGTCCGAAAGGGCCCCATGCTTTTCGAGACCCGCTTGATGATTCACGGCCTGGTGGCGGGCCTGCCTCACTTCGAGGCCCTGTTGAACAGCAACGCCGCCCATCCCTACGCGGTGTATCTCTCCCTCTGCTCCGTTGCCGGCCAGATAGCTTCACTCGGTGGAGGCTTTATTCCGCCTGTCCTTCCCGCTTACGATCACAACGATCTCCAGCGTTCCTTTGAACGGATCAAAGAGTATATTTACAAGATGATCGAAGAAGGCATCCTTGTCTCCCACACCCCGATTCCTTTCGACTTTGAAGAAGGCACCTTCAGCCTTGTTCTCGAGCCGGAATGGATAAGACGATCCCTGGTGATCGGCGCCAGGACCAGGCCCGGAATGACGGAAGAAGAAATGGTCCTCTGGCTGGAAAAGGCCCTGATAGGCTCACAATCCAAGATAGAAAACCTGAAAGGCAAACGGGTCCTTGGGGCGCAGCGCAAGAGAATCGACTCCGAAGGCGATCTCATGCCCACGCGGGGCTCATGCCTGTTCTCTATCGATGCGGACCCTGCACTGATCCAGCCGCACGACCGCCTGGAAATACTCAATCTGTCCGACCCAAGCGGGCAAAAAGGACCGGGTGAGATTGTTCTGTATTTGAAAAACTGAGTTGCAAACTTCTGAAATGCTTTTATGAATCCTGACCCCGCAGCCTATTCCCTGTGTTTCAGGGATTTTCAAGAATTCTACTCCGAAGTGCTCCGCTTCAAACAATCCCTGGCGCCTCGAGAGCAGGGGACGGACTTGATCCCGAATGGAGCCCGGGCCGGCGAGGAAGGTATCACCCCCCAGTATGTCAATCAGAAACTCCTGACGGTTTTACAGCGTCAAGCCCTGGAAGCGAGCCGGCGCGGAGGGGAATACGGGTCTATCTATTACAAAGAAGCCCAGTACATTATGGCCGCTCTCGGCGATGAAATTTTTCTGCATCTGAACTGGCCGGGCCAGGAGGAATGGAAATCCCTTCTTTTGGAATACAAACTTTTCGGCACCCACAGCGCAGGCGAGCTGTTTTTTCATAAAATCGACACGCTCTTATCCGAGCGGGATGCATCCTTCAACGAAATCGCCCTGCTCTACTTATCGGCTCTGGGGCTTGGTTTTCAAGGCAAATTCCGCGGCAGCGACGACAGTGAAGAGCTCAAACGCTACCGGCAGAAACTCTACGCCTTTGTCAACCATCAAGACCCTCGCCTGGATCTTACCTCCAAAGCGCTTTTCCCCGAAGCCTACAGGCACACTCTGGAAGAGGGAACGCCGCGGAAACTCCCGTATGTAAAAAAATGGGCGACCATCCTGGGCCTCATAACGCTCTTTTTCCTTGTGACATCGCACATTCTCTGGATCAACTTAAGCGAAGAACTTGAGGTGATCGTTCAAAAAATCCTGACCCGCGGTTCATAAACCACGGAACATCAAACAGGCTTTCTTTGTAGATACGATCCTTATGCCATGAATGGTCCGGCAGCTTTTTTGCACATGATGACTCCCTATTTCACCGAAATCCTGATCGCCCTCTTGATCGGCATTGTTCTGGTCGTCATCTGCATTTTCCTGATTCTGCGCGCTTCTCGAAAAGCCCCGAAAACCTCCCCCAAAGAACACGATCCGTCCCCCAAAGAAGCGGCGCCTTCTGAAGAGGAGAGACCTGAGAGCCCCTCAAAATTTCCGCGGCTGAATCTCAGCCGATCCTTCCGCCAGGCCCTGCGGGTACTGCGGCAGAATGTCACGGGGGGGAATTACCGCTACAAAATACCCTGGTTTCTGATCATCGGTGAAACCGGGGCCGGCAAGACCACGATTTTAGATAATACAGGCCTGGAGGCCTTCACCGAACAGACGGGCCCGGACCCGGATGCCCTCTGCTCCTGGCATTTTTTCGATCAGGGGGTTGTGCTCGATCTCAAGGGCCTTGCGCTCCAGGCTGAAAACACAAAAATCCGGGATGCAGGCTCCTGGCCCTATTTTCTCAGGCTGCTTCTCAAACACCGACCGGAACGTCCCCTTGACGGCATCGTCATCACGCTTCCCGCCTCGGATCTCTTCGGACCTGAGACCGAGACAGCCGAGCGTCTGCATCGCATCAACCGCAGGGCATCCCGGATGTACGACCGCATCTGGAAAGCCCAAAAAACCCTTGGGATGCGCTGCCCCATCTATATACTGATCAGCAAATGCGATCAGATTCCCGGTTTCCGGGATCTTTGCCGGGTCCTCCCCGAGCATCTCCAGGATCAGATGTTCGGATGGTCCAATCCTTATGCCCTGGATACAGCCTACACCCCCAACTGTGTCCCCGAAGCCTTCCAGAACCTGAACGCAGAGCTTCGGTACCTGCAAAGCGAGCTCTTTGCCTATGGGGCGGATGTCCGGGAAAGCGACGGGATTTTTGTTTTTCCAGCCCATTTTCAGAGTATGACTGAATCGATCCAGACTTACCTGGATCGTTTATTCAAGCAAAGCGCCTACCATGAGTCCTTTTTGTTCCGCGGAATCTTTTTCTGCGGGCCGGGTGAAGCGAGGCAAAGCGATTTTTCAAAACAATCCATCTGTTTTTTAAAGGATCTTTTCAAGAAAAAAATATTTGCCGAGTCCGGTCTGGCCCGGCCGGCCAGAAAGCAATTTCTCAACAGAAACAGGGCGATCCTCGCGATCCAGGCGGCGGCCGTCCTGCTGATCCTCATCTGGGGGGTCGGCCTCTGGTGGTCCGCAAGCTCTATTTCCCAGGACAAAAACGCCCTCTTGCCGACCCTGAAAAACATCAACAGCGGTTTGGAAGTGATCGAAGACAAAGCCAGAGTGGATCAACATTTTTTCACCAAGGAGACAATGAATCTCGTCAATGGGATGAACAGGACCACGCTGTCTGATTTCAGCACCCTTTTCATGCCTTTTTCCTGGATCGACCCCTTGAAGGAAGATACCGTCAATGCCCTGGCCATTGCCTATGACAAGTTTTTCATGAAATCTCTGCTGCTGAAAACCCAGGACAAGGCCCGCAAACTCGTTTCCGCAAGCCCGGATCTTTCCGCCGCCGCACCACAGACCCCGGGAGATGCCCCACCTGTCCAACAAACCAAGACCTTCATGGCCCTTCAGGACTACGTGTCCGGGATCAGAGAGCTGGAGAAGCATGCCGATACCTACAATCTCATCCAAAGATCCCATGGAGAAGGCCTTGTTGACGACTTGTCGGAGCTCACCAGGTACCTCTTTGACCAGGAACTTCCGCAGGAATTTTATGGTTTTTACCTGCTGTACAGAGACGCGCTGGCCCGGCATGCAGGCCGGACCCTCAGCCTGCAGCCCTATGAACAAGCGGCGAAAGCCCGTCTGGAGGACCTCTTTCAGCACCTGTACCATCAACTTTTCGAATCCAATCCGGTTTCCGCCTACCTGGCCATCCTGTCCATTCAACTGGAAAACTTCGCCGGTCAGAGCCGCAGCGCTCTCAAGGACAGAGAGGCCATTCAAAATATTTTGAAAACCATAGAGCAAAGCAGCCGTGTTCTGTCCGATCCCGAACTGGCCTGGATCACCAGCAATCACCTGGAACTCGGCAGCGCCTTTTCCCGGCTCCTCACGCAAATCGATCAATCCGAACTTCTCGGCCGGGACATCAGGATCAAGATGGAAAAAGCTGGAGAAAAGGGCTTAAAAAAATTGCAGTTTCAGCTGAGACTCGCCCGGGCGCCACTCACCGGCCCTCTCCTGTATCAGGACAACGGGGAAATTGCCCTTATTTTTTCTGAAAACCTCGTCCAGCTCGCAGATGAGTTCAAGACGCTTTTGAAGCAGGAATTCATGGTCTTTGAGCCCGAGAGAAGCACCAGCTTGAGAGTACCTGAGGGCATGCGCTTTATCTGGAACATCCCCCTGCTGGAAGAAGCGGTCGCACAGATCGCTCCCTATGAGAACTTCATCCGGCAGGGATTGAAAGGATTCCCCAACGACCTCCGGTCGCTCATCAAGAGCACGGCCAAGGACTCCTTCAACCAGAGCCTGCTGCATCTTCTCCAAGACGCCCAGAGCACGAGCACGGCCTCCGGCCGCATGCTGAGCCAGCCCAGGGAAGCGGACCTGCGTCTTGAGATCGACAACTTCAAGGAAGCCGCCAAACTTCTGGATCGATTGCTGGTGGCTTTTGAACGTCTGGGGCTGGTGAACCTCTATCTCAATTTGTCTGAAATCGTCGGCCTGCAGGCATCAACCCTCTTGAATGCTGTTGATCTGCTTTTCAAAAATCAAAGTTTTTACACTGTCAAAGACGGCGACCTGGCCTGGTGGGACGGAAACGCCCCCCTGTCCTTCATGGCCTATGAAGTCGGGGACATGGAAGAACTCCGCTACTATCTCGATCTGCAGAGAAAACGGGCTCAGCACCTGGCCTATAACTTCGCAGAACCCATTGTCGCTTTTTTCATGAATCGTTCTTTTCCCGAAGGTCAGAGCCAGACCCGGCTCTTTTCCAAATGGGAGCGCATTCTTTCCGCCCTGAATGAATACGAGAACAAGCAGCCGAACAATCCCATTACCAACCTTGAACGATTGATCCTTTTCGAGATGCACACGGTCAATGCCGACAATTATCAGGACGTCCTACCCCAGGGCTGTCCAGGCCGACCTTCCGGAGATTTTTTCATCCAAACCCGAAACACGCTCTGCCGAATGATTGTTGAACGCTCCCAGTGGCTCACCGCACAAAAGATTCAACAAAATTATCAGGATATTCAAACCTATTTCAATGATCATCTTGCCGGGAAGTTCCCTTTTGCACCCGCCGAAACAGCAGAACAGGGACAGGAAGCCGATCCGGAAGCCGTCAGGGGCTTCTTCAAACTGCTGGGGGGCATGCCTGAATCCGGGCTGCATATCCTGAAAAAACATGAGTATTTCGGCTTGTCCGGGGAGAAAGTCTGGGACTTCCTGGATGCCTCCGACGCATTGGGCGATTTCTTTGCCCCGTTTTTGCCGGCCGACAGTGAAGAGCGCAGGGGGGAGAAGCTGCCGGTCTATGATTTTCAAGTCGATTTGCGCGTCAATCCCGACTTTGAGCAAGGCGGCCAACGCATTATTGAGTGGCTTCTGACCGTAGGCGGGCAGGAATTCACCCGGCAGGACGAGAGCGGGCTCGGACGTTGGCGTTTTGGCGAACCCGTCAGCCTCACACTGCGCTGGGCCAAGGATTCTCCGGTGTATCCCAAAAAACCCGAAGGCGGCAGCCGGGTCAGCATCGATGACCGGACCCTTGTCTATAATTTCACGGACAAATGGTCCCTGCTCCGGCTTTTACGCGGACACTCCGGGGCGCCGGAAGACTTTCCCGGCCTTGTCGATCCGAAGCCGCACACCTTGAAATTTCAGTTTGAAAACGATCATGACCGGCTCTACCCAGTGGGAAGCAAGGCCGCGCAAACCAGGGTCTATATCCGGATCACCCTGCTCATGCCCGATGAAAAACAAAGGACAAAACTGATCCTTCCGGAGCGCTTTCCGGAATACGCGCCGCAATTGGAACTCAATGCCGCAGACTGATTTTATTCCCAGGAACTCTTCATTAGCACGAGCAGACTATGGATCATGAATACGATGAGCTGAAAACGAGCGAGGCTGATGCTTCCTTCAGGGGAGAGACGCCGGAGGCCGGCCGGGATGCCGATGAGCCCCTTCGAGAGATCAACAGCGGGCTCAGCAGTCTTGTCCAGCCCATACCTGGAGAAAATCCGGCGGGGATCAACCTCCGTTATGAGCCTATTTACGATCAGATTCAACAGGCGCGGGAGGAAGAGGCGGACCTGCCCCAGGGGGTCTGGGAGCGAAAACGGATCAAGGCGAACTGGAATACCGTCCGGGATCTGTGTGTACAGGCCCTGACGCAGCAATCCAAGGACCTGCAGGTCGCGGCCTGGCTTTTGGAAGCTTTGCTGCATCTCCATGGTTTTCTTGGACTCAAAACCGGCCTGATGATCATCAACGATCTGTGCCGGACTTTCTGGGAGCATCTGTATCCGGAGATAGAAGCAGGCGAGGACTATGAGTCCAGGTCTTCGCCCCTGATCTGGATCAATGAAAAACTTTTCCTGCTCCTGAAAATGGTCGAGATCACCAACCCCCAGTCGGAGAATGCCTTTGCGTACAGCTATGCTGACTGGGAAAGTGCGAACCACCTGGAAAAATTAGCCTTCAAAAATGAATCGGTCCTAGTCAAGGCGGAAGAGAAAGGCCGGGTCACCAAGGCCAAATTTTATGGCAGCGTTCTGTTCACCCCGCGAGATTTTTATGAAGGACAGACCCTCCTGTTGAGCGACAACTGTGCCTTGCTTGAGGAACTTGAAAACCACTGGGATAAACAATGCGGCAATCAGGCGCCCAGTCTGAAACAGTTCAAAAGAACCCTCACTGACATTCAATTCCTTCTTGAGGACATCCTGGCCAAAAAAAGGAATGAAAACGGGGTTTCCGAGGAAAGCCTCTCCGAGGATTCCCTGCGGGAAGGCGACCCGGAAAGCCGTGAGACCGGACGAAAACCGGTTGTGCATATCCGAAACCGGAGTGAGGCGTACCGGGTCCTGTCGGAAGCCGCGGATTACCTCATGCTCTACGAACCGCACAGCCCGACGCCCTATCTGGTAAAACGCGCCGTTTCCTGGGGAAGCATGTCTTTAAACGAGCTGCTGGGCGAACTTGTCAATGAGGAGCGGGACCTGCATCAGATCTACAAACTGCTCGGCATGATGTAGAGCCTGAACCGAAAAGCTCCTGCACTCGGAGACCTTCGTGATGCGGCACGCCCCGGAAAACAGGCCTTCAAGACAAAAGGAGGAACATACCTGAAAAAGTGCAGGATCCACAGCTGAAATCCATTCAAAAACCCATTACCATCAGGAGGATTCTATGGCGGAAAGTACGCAACACAAATTGGACCGTGTCCGGCCCCCGCGGGTGCATCTGACCTACGACGTAGAGGTAGGAGATGCGATTCAGCTCAAAGAGCTTCCCTTCATTGTCGGCATTCTGAGCGACCTGTCCGGATCGCCTGAAGAGCCCCTGCCCTTTGTCAAAGAACGGAAATTCACGGAGCTCGACCGTGACAACTTTAACGAGGTGCTGGCCTCCAGCAAACCGCGTCTGGCGCTCCGCGTGGACAACAAGCTCACGGACGACGACACCAAGCTCAATGCCGAGCTCACCTTCAGCGAGATAGACGATTTTAATCCCGTCCAGGTCATCAAGCAGATCGAACCCCTCCGGAAACTCTTTGAAGCCCGGCAACGCCTCTCGGATCTCATCGGCAAGCTTGACGGCAACGATACCTTGGAAAATATCCTCCAGGATGTCGTCAAAAACACCGAAGACCTCCAAAAATTGAAATCCGAATCAGCGGCATCCGCCGAAGCCGGCGAACAGGGCCTTGATGCGTCGGGCGGCGCTTCAGGTGCAGAATCGACGGAAGAACCGCCGGAAACAACTGAATAAAATCTGGAGTATGTGCATTTATTGAATTCCTGGAGCATAGTTAAGGAGGAATCACTATGGCCGATGAAGAAAAACAAGAAGCACAGGGAAGCGGCGAGGCTGCCGAGACCCAGGAACTGAACCTTCTGGACCGAATCATCCAGGAGGGCAATATGGCCCGGGATGAGTCCCAGCAGGAATATGCCAAAGATCTGGTCAAGGAGTTCGTCACCCAGGTCCTGGATGAAGGTATGACGGTCGGGTCGGATACCATCGACACCATTCAAGCCCGTATCGCCCAAATCGACGAACTTCTCAGCGATCAATTGAATGAAATCATGCACCATTCTGAGTTTCAAAAACTGGAATCCACCTGGCGCGGACTCCACCATCTGGTCATGAGCACGGAAACAGGACCGATGCTCAAATTGCGTATCTTGAACATCTCCCAACAGGATCTGCTGAAAGATTTGGAAAAGGCCATCGAATTCGATCAAAGCCAGCTTTTCAAAAAAGTCTATGAAGAAGAGTTCGGAACCTTTGGAGGGCATCCTTACGGACTGCTCATCGGCGATTATGAATTCGGACGGCACCCCCAGGATATGGCCCTGCTCACCAAGATCTCCAATGTGGCGGCTGCGGCCCATGCCCCTTTTATCGCCGCCGCCTCACCACGGCTGTTCGATTTGGGGAGCTTCACAGAGATCGGCAACCCCCGGGACCTGAGTAAAATCTTTGAAAGCCTGGAGATGATCAAATGGCGCTCCCTGCGGGAAAGCGAAGATTCCAGATATGTCTCCCTTGTCCTGCCCCACACCCTTTTACGCCTGCCCTACGGACCGGATACCATTCCTTTGGAAGAGTTTGATTTTGTAGAGGATGTGAACGGGAAAGATCACAGCAAATACCTCTGGGGCAACCCGGCCTACAGTCTGGGACAGCGAATCACCGATGCTTTTGCCAAATATCGATGGTGCGCGGCGATTCGCGGGGTGGAAGGGGGCGGCGTCGTCGAAGACCTGCCCACGCATACCTTCAAGACCGATGAAGGGGACATTGCCTTGAAATGCCCCACAGAGATCTCCATTACCGATAGACGGGAAAAGGAATTGAACGATCTGGGCTTCATCTCACTGATACATTGCAAGAACACCGACTACGCGGCTTTTTTCGGCGGTCAGACCACAAACAAACCCAAAACCTACGACACACCGGAAGCCAATGCCAATGCCAGAATTTCCAGCGTACTCCCGTACATCCTGGCGGCCTCCCGCTTTGCGCATTATCTCAAATCCATCATGCGGGACAAGATCGGAAGCTTCATGAGCGCGGATAACGTCTCGGATTATCTGAACCGCTGGATCAATAACTATGTCCTGGGGAAAGACCAGGCCTCCCAGGAGCTCAAGGCCCGATACCCTCTGCGGGAGGCCAGGGTTGATGTGAGTGAAATACCTGGAAAACCGGGGTGCTACAACGCAGTGGTCTTCTTGCGGCCCCATTTTCAACTCGAAGAATTGACCACTTCCATTCGCCTGGTGGCTGAATTACCACCCCCGGCGGCCTGACCCGGAGAAACCGGAGCCTGAAGCGCGGACCGGAGAAACAGGAGCTTGAACCTTAGAACACAAATCGTTTTTCCAAGGATTGAGGCTGAATAAAATGCAGACAACCATCAGGCAAGGAGAAAAACCATGGCCACGGATATGTTTTTGCAACTCGAAGGAGTAAAAGGAGAAAGCGAAGATTCGGAACATGCAGACTGGATTGAGATCCTTTCCTGGAGTCACAGTTTTTCGCAACCCACATCAGCGGTTCGCTCCTCTTCCGGTGCGACGGTGGAAAAAGCCGATCATTCCGACCTGAGCATCACCAAGTATATCGACAATGCCACTGATGAGATTCTGACCTACTGTTGGAACGGCAACATGATCCCCACAGCCAAAGTCGAGTGTTTCCGAGCCGATGCAGACAGCAACAAGCCGGTGAAATACCTTCTGATTGAGCTGGAAAAGGTCATTGTTTCCAATTATTCCATCTCTGCGGGCGGAGGCGATATTCCCATGGAAAACCTTTCGCTCTCCTATGGCAAGGTGACCTACACCTATACCCAGCAGAAAAAAGCCGACGGCACGGGCGGTGCGCAAAAGCCGGTCTCTCACGACCTGGTCCAGAATGTTGTCGGTTGATTTGAAGAAATGCATCCGCTGTAACCCGACAGACACAAGGAGCCGGATTTTTGCCGCATTTTCCATCAGGAGGCTCTTTCAGAGCCTCGCTTCTGGACCGCCTTACGGACAAGCAGCCTCAGGCCGGAGCTGAGGCTGTTCCCTGGCGAACCCAGAACAGAGAGGCCCTGAAAACATCCGTCCTTCAGAACCTGGAGTGGGTGCTGAACTGTCGCGCCGCAAACCCGAAGCGCTGGTTCAGTACGGCTGATTTGACGGTGATCGACTACGGCATTCCTGATTTCGGGGCCACCTCCCCTGAAAATCTGGAACATCGCACCGAATTGGCCCGGATCATTACCCGCTGCCTGGAACATTTTGAGCCGCGCCTGAGGGAAGTCCGGGTTCAGACGGCAGACAGCATGCCCGATGAAAGCAGTCTGCGAGTGCGGATCAGCGGCATTTTAACCTCGGATCCGGCTTCCGCCCCTTTTTCATTTGAAACGATTTACCAGGATAAAACAGGGGTCTGGAAGCTCCATGAGCATGAGTGAGTATCAGGACAATCTTCTGGAATATTATGGGCGGGAGTTGAGCTATCTGCGCAATATGGGGCGGCATTTCGCGGAAAGCTATCCCAAAATTGCGGCCCGCCTGGAACTTGGCCAGGACGAATGTCCCGACCCCCATATTGAAAGGCTTATTGAGGCCTTTGCCTTTCTGACCGGACGCCTCCAGTCCACTATTGAGGATGAATTTCCCAGAAGCGCAGCCGCCCTGCTCGAAGTGCTCTATCCGCATCTCCTCACCCCTGTTCCATCCCTGAGCGTGGCCCGCTTTGAAGTGGATCCGAGCAAGGGGAAACTCTCCTCCGGACAGACCATTCCCAGGAACACCCCCCTTTTTACCCTGTCCGAACAGGGACAGGCCTGCAAATTTCAAACCTGCTACCCGGTGACCCTCTGGCCGGTCTCCGTTGAATACGCCGGTTTCGAATCCAGGGACCAATTCGATTTTCTGGATCAGTATCCGGAAATCGGGGTTGTGCTTCGCCTGCGCATCACAGCAATGGCCGATCCTCTGCATGACCTTGAACTGAGCAGGCTCCGGTTTTATCTGAACGGGGAACGCTTGCTGGTGATGGCTCTGTACGAACTCCTCCACGCCCATGTCCTGAACACAGCGATCCTGCCGGACAGCGGCCGCGTAAGATTTCTGCCCAAAGACGCCCTGCAGCCGGTTGGCTTCCAGAGGGACGAAGGGCTGCTTCCCTATCCCTCCAATGTCCATCTCGGCTATCGATTGCTCCAGGAATATTTTGTTTTCCAGGAAAAATTTTTATTTTTTGATATCGATCATCTCCAGACAGGCCAGGCCCGCAAGCATTTTGAGATCCTGTTTTTGTTGGACCAGCTGCCGAGTTCAAAACTGTCCATTGATCGACGTAACTTCCGTCTGGGCTGCACACCGGTGATCAATCTCTTTGAAAAATACAGCGAACCAATCCGGGCGGATCATAAGCAGAGCGAATATCGACTGGTCCCGGACAAACGCAGAGAAAAGCACACCGAGGTCTACTCCATCCGCTCCGTTACTTCGATATCCGGACAGGGAAACGACAAACGGATTGAACCCTATTTTTCTTTTCAGCACGCCCTGAGCAAAGCGAATCAGAAAGCCTTCTGGGTGGCCTCCCGCAAAGATACGGGCCGAGGCGATCTTCCCGGAACCGAGATCTTTCTTTCCTTTGTGGATCTCGATTTTAATCCTCGAATCCCCCTGAAGGAAACAATCCATGCCCGCCTTTTATGCACCAACCGCCGCATGGCCGAGGCTGTTCCGGCCGGAGCCGTTCTTCAGATTGAAGAAACCGCGCCCCTTTCCCGTATCTCCCTGCTGCTGAAGCCGACGCGCCAGCTGGCGGCCCCTTTGAGAGGCGCCACACTCTGGAGACTTATTTCACATCTTTCCCTCAATTACCTGTCCCTCTCCAACGAGGCGCAAAGCCTCTCGGCTTTGCGGGAGATCCTGATGCTCTATAGCTCACCCCAGTCCGACCCCCTGCATTTGGGTCAAAAAGTCAATTACCAACAGATATCAGGCATCCGCGGGCTCTCAGCCCGCAAGACGGTCAAACGGGTGGGTTCAGATGCCTGGAGGGGTTTCTGCCGGGGCATTGAAGTCACCCTGGACTTTGATGAGCGCCTCTATGTTGGGAGCAGCGCTTTTCTTTTGGCCTCGGTTCTCAACCATTTCTTTCCCAACTATGTATCCGCCAATTCCTTCACGCAACTCGTGATCACCAGTCAGCAACGCAAGGGAGTATGGAAAAAATGGCCGCCCATGGCCGGAGAGCAAGTTCTTCTTTAGAATCCCAGCTTTTTGAAGAGGGCTATCGCTTCGATTTTTATCAGGCGGTCAAGCTCCTCGAAATTCTGCGACCGGACAAACAATCTCTTGGAGTTGAGTCTGAACCCGGCAAGGAAGCGGTGCGCATAACATCGAATGTGAGCCTGGCCTTTCCTCCCGGCGATATCCAGGAAATCACCGCGCCAGGCGAGCCGCACAAGCAGGCCTCCATGCAGGTCAATTTCATGGGCCTGGCCGGGGCGCACGGACCCCTACCCAAGCCCTATTCAGACTTCATCATCACTCGCCGCCGCAGGAAGGACACCGCGCTCCAGGACTTCCTGAACATCTTTCACCACCGCTTGCTTTCCCTGCTCTATCGTATCCGCAAATCGTTTCGGCTCGGCTTTGATCACTGTTCTCCGGCAGACAGCCCTTACAGTACGCCCCTGCTGGCTTTGCTCGGACTGGGGACCCCGAAGTTGAAGCAGCGCATGGACATCCCCGACAGAGCGCTCTTCTTCTACAGCGGTCTTTTCGCCCAGCAAACCCGGTCCATGAGCGGCCTGGAGACCCTGCTCGCCGATTATTTCCGTGTTCCGGTCAAAGGGATGCAATTTCTGGGACAGTGGTATACGCTGGAAGAAGATCAAACCACATCCCTGGGTCTGTTCGGGAAAAATCAAAGTCTGGGGCGGGACGCTCTCCTCGGCTCCAGGTACTGGGATCAGCAAAGCGGATTCGAGATCCGGATCGGGCCTCTCGATTTTAAAGAATACTGCAATTTTCTGCCCAACGGAGACTGTTTTCGGCCTCTTTGCCAACTCATTCTCTTTTACATCAAAGCCGGGCTTTCCTTCAAAATCTGCCTGATCTTGAACAAAGAGGAAATCCCCCCATCCAGGCTCGGACTCCGGCATGGGACCAGATTGGGCTGGAGTTCATGGCTTGTCCACAGCCAAGCCCCCGGCTGCGACGGGCAGGTCAGGCTCGCGCCCCGGACCCCGGATTCACAAATTTTTTAACCCTGGGTACACATGATGCATTTAAATCTGGAAACTCTGATCGGAAAACTCAATCCCGCCTGCCGCAAGGCCCTTGAATCCGCCGCCCAGCTCTGTGCTTCGCAAAGCAATTATACTGTGGAAATCGAGCACCTGCTTCTCAAGCTCACCGAGATGCAGCACACTGATATTCTTAACATTCTGCAGCATTATAATATCCGTATCCCGGATCTGACCCGAGAACTCACCAAAGCCATGGACGGCCTGAAACGGGGCAACAGCCGCACGCCTGCTTTTTCCCAACAGATAATCAACCTGCTTGAACAGGCCTGGATCACCACCTCCCTGTCCCTGAACCAGGATCAAGTCCGCTCCGGCGCCTTGTTGCAGGTCCTCCTGGACAATGAATCCCTCCGGGGGATGATCCTTGAATCCTGCCCCTGCCTCAGGAAAATCCCCAGGAAAAGCCTGCTCAAAGATCTGTCTGAACTGATCGATAAAAACGAAAACGGCCGGCCCGAAAAAACGGGGGACTCGAACCCGCCCCCGGCCCAGGACGGTGCTGCGGGAAG
This sequence comes from Desulfohalobiaceae bacterium S24, assembly GCA_011389765.1. Lineage (GTDB taxonomy): Bacteria > Desulfobacterota > Desulfovibrionia > Desulfovibrionales > Desulfothermaceae > JAABTT01. Next base: position 42,199 of record JAABTT010000016.1, read on the forward strand.
CGATGATTCGGCCCTGGCCCAGTTCACCACTGATTTGACGGAACAAGCCGAAAAAAAGGCCATCGATCCGGTGCAGTGCCGCGAAGTGGAAATTCGCCAGGTCATTGACATCCTTACCAGAAGACGGCAGAACAATCCGATCCTGACCGGAGAGGCCGGCGTGGGCAAGACCGCCGTGGTGGAGGGCTTCGCCCTGCGGATCGCCCAAAAGGATGTCCCGCCCAGTCTGCAGAAAGTCTCCCTGAGAATGCTCGACCTCGGTCTTCTCCAGGCCGGGGCCGGAATAAAGGGAGAATTCGAGAAGCGCTTGAAATCGGTCATTGATGAAGTCAAAAAATCTCAACAGCCGATCATTCTGTTTATCGACGAGGCCCACTCCCTGATCGGGGCCGGGGGATCCGCCGGAATGGGCGACGCGGCCAATCTGCTCAAACCGGCTCTGGCCAGAGGCGAGCTGCGAACCATTGCCGCCACGACCTGGTCGGAATACAAGAAATACTTTGAAAAAGATACAGCCCTGGCCCGGCGCTTTCAGGTCATAAAAGTCGCTGAACCGGACGAACCCATGGCCGTGACCATGCTCTGGGGCATCGTCCCCAACCTGGAAGCCCACCACGGCATCACCATCCTGGGTGAGGCGGTTCGAGATTCGGTCCGGCTCTCCCACCGCTATATCGCCGACCGGAAACTCCCGGACAAGGCCATCAGTGTTTTGGATACGGCCTGTGCCCGAGTCGCCGTAGCCCAAAACACCACTCCCCCCATACTGGAAGACGCCATTCGCCAGATTGAGCATCTGGAGCTGGAACTTGCCGTGCTGCAGCGGGAACAGGATGTCGGCCTTGACCACGAGGAGCGGAGGCTGGCCCTTGCTGAGCAGCTAAAGGCAGCCAAGGAGTCCCGGCAGAAATTTGAAGAACTCTGGGTCCAAGAAAAAAACCTGGTCTTCAAGATTCTCGAGCTGGAACAAAGCCTAACCCAAAAAACGGATTCGCAAGACACCCTGAACGACAAATCCACAGAACTGAGATCCCTGCAAAAAGAACTCGGGGCCATCCAGGGAGAGGCGCCCATGGTCCCGGCCTATGTGGATTCCAGGGTCATCGCCTCGGTCGTCTCCGGATGGACCGGTATTCCACTGGGCAAAATGCTCACGGACGAGATCAACACCGTTCTCCATCTGCAGGAAAAGATGGAAGCAATGATCATTGGTCAGTCCCAGGCCTTGAACAGCATCTGCCGCAGAATTCAAACCTACCGCGCCGACCTGGACGACCCGGGGAAACCGGTGGGCGTTTTTCTCCTGGCGGGTCCGAGCGGGGTGGGCAAGACGGAAACCGCCATCGCCCTGGCCGATGTTCTGTACGGCGGGGAGCGGAACATGGTGCAGATCAACATGTCCGAATACCAGGAAGCCTATACGGTTTCCGGTCTCAAAGGCTCACCTCCCGGCTATGTGGGCCATGGGAGGGGCGGGGTGCTCACGGAGGCTGTCCGCCGCAATCCCTTCAGCATCGTCCTCCTGGACGAGGTGGAAAAGGCCCATCCGGATGTCATGGAACTTTTTTATCAGGTCTTTGACAAGGGGATCATGGAAGACGCCGAGGGGGTGACGGTGGACTTCAAGAACACCGTTATTTTTCTCACCTCGAATGTGGGTTCTGATGAAATCACGGCCCAATGCGCAAAACAAAAAGACAGGCCGGACAGCGAGAGTCTCCTGAAGCGGATCAGACCGATTTTTCTCACTCATTTCAAGCCGGCCCTGCTCGGCAGGCTGGTGATCGTTCCCTATTACCCGCTCCAGGACAGCGATATTCGCAAAATCGCCATGATCAAACTCAGGACCATCCAGAGACGGATGCGGATCAACCACCGGGTCAAAGTGGTGTACAGGCCGGAGGTGCTGCATATGATTGCTCAAAAATGCCGGTACAGCGATACCGGCGCCCGGAATGTCGACTATCTGCTCACCCAGCAGCTGCTGCCGAAGCTCTCCGAAGAAATTTTGAAACGCATGGCCTCCGGGGAACCCTGTGCCGTGATTCGCATCTATCTTGATGCTGCAGGCGATTTTGTGTACGATTCCTCAGGTCTTGAACAGGAATCCGGGGCCTCTTCAAAAAAAAAACGGAGCGCAAGTCAGGCCCCCGGGGAAGACAGATCCGGATCCCCTTCAATCGAAAAAAACTGAGTGCGTTTTTTAAAAAATGCGCTGTCCCAAATGCTCCACCCGGCAAGGTAAAAAATGACGCTTGAATCCCAAGAGCAGAACATCTACCTCTCTCTCTCCACGCCCCTGGATGGAGAGGCAAACAAATTCTTCCTCCATGAAATTCAGGGACGGGAGCAGGTCTCCGGCTTGTTTTTTTTCCGGCTCACCCTGAGGAGTCAGGACAATTGCATCGATTTTTCCCAAATCCTGGGGCAAAAAGTCACCGTGGACATTTACCGGCATGACGGCAGCAAGCGCCCGATCAACGGCCTGGTCAGCCGCTTTGTCCAAGGCGCTTCTGAGAACAATTTCACCACCTACCACGCCGAAATCCGGCCCTGGTTCTGGCAGCTCAGCCTGAGCAGGGATTCGAAAATATTTCAGAATCAAAACGTCCTGGATATTGTGGCCAATGTCTTTGCCGAATTCGGAATGAGCGATTTTGAGGACCGGACCACCGGCACATTTCTCCAGCGGGAATACTGCGTCCAATACCAGGAAACCGCTTTTGCCTTTATCTCCCGCCTGCTCGAAGAAGAAGGCATCTTGTATTATTTCGAACATGACTCCGGGACCCATACGCTGGTCTTGAGCGACGATTCAGGAACACACGCCCCCTGTCCCAATCAGCCCGGCGTGTATTTCAAGCAGGTTGCCGCCTCCTGGCGGCGGGACGACACCATCGAATCCTGCACCCTTGAACAGCAGCTCATCCCCAACGAATATGCCACTGATGACTTCAATTTTGAAACCCCGGAGACCGATCTCTTGCAAAGTGCCCCCGGAAAAGAACCCGGAGATTTCAGAATCTACGAATACCCCGGAAAATTTGAGAATACCGGGGATGGAGAAGGCCTGGTCAACAAACGAATGGAAAGCCTTGAATGGAGTAAAAAGCTGCTGAAGGGCCGGGGCTACTGCCGTGGTTTTGCAAGCGGCTACACCTTCGAACTCGAAGACCATGAACGAACCGAGGTCAACGGCTCGTATTTCCTGCGTACGCTCTCCATCCAAGCCACTCAGGAAGGGTATGCCAATAGCTTTGAAGCCCTTCCCGCAGACGTTCCCTTCAGGCCGCCCTGCCGGACCCCGAAACCGAAAATTTTCGGCACGCAAACAGCCATTGTCACCGGCAAGTCGGGCGAAGAGATCTGGCCGGACAGCTATGGACGGGTGAAGGTTCAGTTCCATTGGGATCAGCAGGGGCAGTACGACGAGAACAGTTCCTGCTGGGTCCGGGTCGCTCAGGTCTGGGCCGGCAAGACCTGGGGAACGCTTTTCACCCCCAGGATTGGCGCCGAGGTGGTGGTCAGCTTTTTAAACGGCGACCCGGACCGCCCGCTCATCGTGGGCACAGTGTACAATGCCGATCAGACCGTCCCCTATCCCCTGCCCGACAACAAAACCAGAAGCACCATCAAGACCTTTTCCTCCAAATCCGGCACGGCCGGCAACGAAATCCGGTTTGAAGACGCCCTCAACGATGAAGAACTCTATGTACACGCCCAGAAAGACATGAACATTCTCGTGGAAAACGACCGCAGCAAGGAAATCTTGAACGCTGAGACCAATACCGTCACCAAAAGCCGGACCACAACCATCAAGGAAGAAGACGACACCCTCATATTGGATCAGGGCAATCGGGTGGTTCAGGTCAAGACCGGGGACGAGACCCATACGATCGCCGGCAATTTTGTCCTGAACGTGGACGGCAATCTGACCATTGACGTCAAGGGCTCGGTCTCCATCAAGGCCGGGACCTCCATGAGCAGCGAGTCCGGGACTTCGATGTCGGCCAAGTCCGGGACCAGCCTGAGCAATGAAGCCGGAACAAGCTTGACCAACAAGGCTTCTATTTCCATGACCAATGAGGCCGGCGCTTCTTTGACCAATAAGGGCAGCGCCTCCCAAACAGTCGACGGCGGCGGCATGCTGACCCTGAAGGGCGGCATGGTCAAGATTAACTAGCAGAAACAAAAACAGAATGAGCAGTCAAAATCAAAAGACCCGGGAGGTCCTGCGGGAAGACGGGAAACTCAAGGAAGTCAGTACGCTGAAAAACGGCGTTCTGGAGGGCGAGGTCCAGAGCTACGGTCCGGATGAAGCGCTGCTGCAACGGGTCCAATTTCACAAGGGCCGGCTGCACGGAGAATCCGCCCGTTTCGATCAGAACGGCCGGATCGTGGAGCAAAGTTCTCTAAAAAACAACTGCCTGCACGGGGCATACCTGAGTTTTGACGAACAGGGCCAAGTGCTCCAGAAAGCGGATTTTTGCAATGGAAAACTCCACGGCGAGCTTTCCATTTATCAGGACGGCCGGCAGCAGGCTCTGCTGCCCTACCAGGAAGACCGGCTCCAGGGCCAAGCCGTTTTTTTCGGGGACAGGCAGGAAATCCGAGGCCGCCGAGAATACGCCCGGGGAAAATTGAACGGACAGACAAACTGGTATGACCCGGACGGCCGGCTTCTCTTTCAAGAACAGTACCTCAATAATACACTCGAAGGCGAACGGACAGAGTACTACCCCTCCGGAGCCCTGAAAATACAAGCCTTCTACAGCAACAACCTTCTGGACGGGGAATATCTTGAATTCTATGAAAATGGCAACATCAAAGAACGCCATTTTTACAAGCATGGGGAACAGTGCGCCGAATCCATAGAATACACTGAAGACGGGGTCATGAAAGAGCAGGATGCTTCGGCTTTAGACCCGGAGGCCCAGGACTCGCAGACGAGCGGAAGTTTTTTCAGCAGAAAAAAGAAAAAAGCATAAAAGGGGATCTTGAAAGCCATGGGATGTCTTGTCTGTTCAGGGGCCCCGCTGCAATGCAGCTTCGGGGCCGCTCCAAGCAGTTTAAGCGTACTGCCCAAGAACCGGGTCATGTGCGGCGGCCCTCCTGCGGCCACCATCATGGATAATATTCCCATGCTGAATATCATGCCCTTCGGGACCTGCACCTCCCTGGCCAATCCAAGCGTGGCCTCGGCCACGGCTGCAGCCCTGGGCGTCTTGACCCCCATGCCCTGCATCCCGGTCACCACCGCACCGTGGGTCACCGGCGCTCCCACCGTGCTCATCGGGAATATGCCGGCCTTGAATGATGCCTCCACCCTGCTCTGCACCTGGGCCGGAGTTATCCAGATCCTCTTTGCCGGGCAGGTTCAAACCATGGTCCCTTGACCAGAAAAAATAATCGAGACGCAAATGGATATTCACTTACACGGGAAAAAAACGACTGCCTTCTTGGTGTTAAATGTCCTTCTGGTGGTCCTTGTCTTTTTCGTCGGGTGGATGTCCGGCGTGATGACCACGGGTTCATCCAGGGATGGAACAATCGCTTCATCCCAGCAAAGCGCACCGGCGGCCAGCTCTCATGGCATGAAAATCTCTGATATCACCTCGGCCCAGCAAACAGCCGCACGCTTGAAAAGCGGCAGCGGACAGCTCAAACGCCAGCCCATTCAGACCGCAACCCTTCAGGCCCGGAAGGAACAGCCGCACGCGACCCTCGGCCGGACGGACACTATAGAGGAGGCGTCCTCTGCTGCTCCGCCGGAGCAGCCTGAGCCGACTCCCTCCCAAAAGACTGAAGCACAACCATCCCCCCAGCCGGCCCCTGAAGCTCCGCCCCAGGAAAAAACCAAAAACGATGCGGCTGCACCCAAAACAGCTAGCAAAGAGGTCGGCACACATCCCGCCACAGAGACTGAATCCAGCGCCGGTCCGCACCCCGACACCATCTATCTGCTGCAGGTCGGTTCCTATCTGGTGAAAAACAACGCCTTCAACACCCTGGAGGCCCTTGAGGACAAGGGCTATGCTCCGTTCATCCATAGGCTTTCCGATGCTCGGGACCGGACCTGGTATGTGCTCTACGCCGGGTCCTACCCCAAGGCAAACCAAGCCCGGCAGGCCGCACAGGCCTATAAAAAGCAGGAAGAGTCCGTGGCTGTGCTCAAATCAGTGCCTGCTCCGGTCTTTGAACGCCGGCAAAAGCAAGGCGAGGCCATCACCAGGCCCGAAGCAGCGGATGACCCCGCCCCTGACGCGGAAGCCGACGGCCCAACGGAACAAAACCGGCCTGACAGCGCCTCAAATGAATGAACATGAGCTCTCAATTGAACTCTCTCTTTCCGCCTGTGCTTCTGTGTCTCTGGTTGCTCATCACCGGCTGCGCACAGCGCACAGACTTTAACGACGCCTACAGACAGGAGCTGCAGGGCTCCCTGCAGAACGTGCAATTCTATATCAGTGAAGGGATTGTACTGCGCAGGATCGAGGAACAGCTGCACAGGGCTGTTGCGTCTGATACACACGGCCTGCGCATCGAGCGCAGCAAAAAACTGATCGAAGTCTCAATTCCAAAAGGGACCCCCGGGATCCTGCAAGAAGCGGATGCCCGGACCCTCTTCGTTCAATTCGAACCATCGCCGCCTGGAGAGGAAATGGTCATTCCCTTCACCCGAATCCGCCGAACCGATATGGGACAAGAGATTGTCTATATCTTTCGAGAGGGAACCCTAAGATACGAAGATCAGGAATATCAAGTTCTCTACCCCAAAAGGGAATTCCCGGTCTACCGCAAAGAGGGAGGCCGGCGGATCTGGTCGCATAATGTTGTCCGGGAGAGCTTTCCAGTGCTGCAAATCGACCCGGTCGACCATTTTTCCACCTTTGAGAAGCAACGCAGGGTCGCACCAGGGTTGAGGCTGGACTAGGCTTCCCCAAAACAGTGAGGAGGATTGAAATGCTAACCCCGGCACGGGCCTACGCCAAATATTTCCTTGAAGGCAGAGACGAGTTGACTGCGGAAGATTTGCAGCAGCGAACAGCCGAACAGCAATACGAGCTGGATGTGGCCATGTGGTACGGGACCCTGACCAGGGGTCCCTATGACGTGCAGCAGCTCTTGAAGCGGATTTTCACCATCCTGCACTGGGGACAGCTCTATTACAAACGGGACGGAACCTGGCGGCCCTGGCACCAGTCAGGAAGTCCGTTGTGCGCCTCCCTGTCTCACAGGGGCCGGGTCATGGTGCAGCTTCCCAAGGCCGAAAATGACATTGACCAGAGTTTCTGGAACTGGCTGAAAGGTAACTGCAGCAAGGTGGGGACCCGGATGGCCGCCACCCACGGTATCGACTACATCGATCTCAATGAAATGATCGAACTCGGTCACTTTCACAAAAAGCGTCTCGAAGAAACCAAGAGCAAAAAATACCACGGCATCCATTACGGCATGAATATCTGTATGGGCGGCTGCGGGAATACCAACCCCATATCCGGGAATACCATCCGCGCCGACGGGGAGCACGGGCATCTCTACCTTTACTGGCTGGCCCCCACCCGGGACCGCTACGGTGGTCTCCTGATTTCCTGCGAACCATCGGCTCCGGCTGATATGTGGGACAACAGGTCTCATTTCTGGAGTTTTCATGTGCCGGACCAATACAGCGGCTCCCACGGACTGGGCGGCGGTCAGAGCTATCAGGTCACCGGCGGCCTGAACTGGCAGGACACCGAAAAATGGCAGCATCAGGGACCGAATGATAAAAAGAACCTGGACAATAAGATCATCGACCTGTCCAGATCAGGCTGGCAATTTTTGCAGGACAAGCCGACCTACAAACTGGAATGGCTGACTTCCACCCGCGGCGGACCGCCGCCTGTTCCGCCCATGAACCAGCTCCCGGCCATCCTCAGGGCCTCCTATCTCACCAAACACAATCTGGAAATGGTCAAAAACGCCGTGGACAATCTCATCAAACAAAATCGGATCGAACTGACCGACCTGCCCAAGGAACAGACCGATATCCGACAGCTCACCTCGGCCCTTTTTTTGCGGGACAGCGCCCAACAGCTCCAGACTGCCGACTGGAAAAACTTCAGCAGCGTGAAGATGACTCTCTCCGGCCGGGGACGCATTGTCACGATGGATACGGCTATGGAGACCTTGTACGAAAAGACCCTGGCCTCCCGGGATATCTGCAAAAGGAGCCAGGATCCGCCGGAACGCTATGCCAAGCACTTCACGGATCGCCGGGATGCGGCGCAGAATGTCCTCAATCAAATCATTGGCTACTTTTCCCGGGTCCAGAGGGGCAGCCGCAGCGGCAGGCTGCCCGCAGTAGGGGCCTTGACCGTCCTGATCCGGGCCGAGGTGGAGGCCCTGAACGCCGCCCGGCAGAGGCTTCCGGCCCCCCAGCGCAGGCCGCGTCCCAGGGGCGGACATTTTCAACCGATTCGCTTCTAAATCTATAGAAAGGAGTGTCAGCGCATTCCAGCACAGACAAGGAGTCAACCTTATGGGACGTTTGGATAGCTTGGGCATGGATTTTTCAGATTTATATGCCCTGGAACGTGGAGATCTGATCTATGGCTTGTCAGGCAAACGCGATGTCTATCGGAATCATTATCATCAAGAGACAGGTCTGGAAATTGAACAAAACAGCTGGTGGTCTCTTGATCAGTATAACAATACCCTTGGCATTTCCGCACCCATGGTCTCTGTGGAGCAGCTTGATATAATGATCGACTATGACAGGCTGCATCCCACGCAGAACACGCAGCGTGTCTTCCATGGAGATCTCCTCCAGAAGATGGTCGGCACCCATCGACGGGACCCGCATGACATCTTCAGGATCGAAAAGCAGCAATTGATTGCCAAGGAAGGGATCCCTTCCCCTTCTGGAGATGAGATGATGACTGAAGACCAGCCATACAGAAGCGCTGTCTCCTGGAAAGCCATCCGGCGGGCCTGCAAGTTCGGCATCGAGTATGTCGTTGCCAAGCATGCCCGTTTCGGAACGATCATCCACTTCATCCTCGATGGTCTGGAGGACAAAGACATCCTGACCAAGAAGAAATTCCGCAACCAGCAGACAGGACGGGAGGCCGTTCCCATCACGACATCGGAATTGAGGAATGCTTTCAGAAAATGGCACCTCCCGAATTTCAATGAATCGATCTACTTTTACAAAAACTTCACCCATGTCCGGGCCCCCTGGGAGACAAATCCTGAAGCCTGGCAAAAATATGCCGAATCCCGGCTGGATAAATACAAGAACCAGCTTGCACAACTGATGCAGACGAACACTGGATATCCCTATCGGATGGAAGTCCAGCCCTTGCTTTTTGCAGCAACGGCAGCTGAGCGTCAAGGCTCCAGAAGCATCGCTGTTGACGCGCTTCGCAATGCAGTTGAACTCTTGGAAGACTTTAAGGCCGGAAGGAAACAACCGACTCAAGTGAACCAAATAACTGGCCTGAGCGGCCGGTCCTTGTCCAGCCATGTAAGAAATGCACTCGACAAATACAGCCGGCGGGGATTTTTTTCCCGTCAAGACAAACGGACCAAAAAAGCGCTGCCCCATCTCAGGCGTCTTGTCCAGCAGAATGTTGGAGACAGCCTGCTCAAAGCCCTCCATTGGTATCTGGAAATTGAGCCGAACAACAGGATGGTTTTGGGAAAGAATCTCTCGGATCGGCTTTCCAGAACCGGCCGATTGAGCACCCTGCTGGAAAAGGAATACATGTCCTGGCGCTTCAACCTGAGGCAATGAGGCAAGGGGCTTCCTGATCCCGACTTCAGGCATTGCTTTGCAGCCGCCAGCCCTCTCAACCGAATCAACCGGAGTGGTTGATTGACAAGGAGTTAACATGGGACTGCCCTGGGATGAGGCCAATGTGCCCAGAAATCTGAAAGTCATTGCTTCCCTGCGCTCAGGGGACAAACTCAGCGTCCTCAAGAAAGGGGCCAACCCGACCTATTTTTCAAACCTCGGTAAGAAAGGCCGTGGGCTCCGGGAGATCTTCGACAGGCAGCAAGGAGGCTTCTGGGCCGGCAAACGCGGCCTGGAGCGCTCCAGAAAGGGAGAGACCCTGCTGCAGGACAAGCAGTACCTCATCCCCCTGGTCTCCATCTTCCAGGCCGCGGTCCGAATGTGGCACCAGGGGCAGGGGGTGCAGCCTTTGGACATCGCCAATGCCTTCCGCGGCCTGGAACGGATGAAATCCACCTACCTCAAATCCAGTCTGCAGCACCGCCAGAAAATGCAACAGATCCTGAGCACCATCAATCCCCTGATACCCCGAGTCGGGGCCAGCCGCTGCATCCCTATCAAAAAAGGCAAAACCGTCAATCTCTTGAAACAGAAGGAACTGGCCGGCATCAAGACGTTTTTTGCCGGCTTTCTGAACTCCCCCGATAACGCCGGCTTCAGCCAGGAACAGAACGCCACCAACACCGAACTGCAATCTGTCTTTGGAACAGCCCAGCCCAGCCAGGCCGCCCCGACCCGCATCCCCACCAACGGGGGTATGCAGTACACCCGCCAAATGCTCGGGGTCTGCCGGCAATTCATCATGGACAACCACCGCAACCCGGGTTGGCTCGGGAAAAACAGACTCCCCAAAAACGGCGTGGATTCCACCAAAGCCCTGTACCAAGCCCTGAGTGGGGATGAGGCCATGCTGTTCCTCGTCTCCCAACTCGTGAACCAGGCCGGCATCGAAGCCTTAATCAGTGATGTTCTGACCTATCGCACCCCGGAAACCAAGCGGTATCAAAAATTCGACTGGCTCTTGTCTGCCTCGAACTTCAAAATGCTCCCCATCGCCTGGCATGAACATCAGATATATATCACTGTCCACAAACACACGGTGGAGATCACCTCGATCATGAACATCGACTGCCAGTCTCCGGCTGCATTTCAGGCCTGCAATATTGCCAAAGACCCGACTGAGAACACGACCCCTATCCAACCCTATTCCGGGACTCGACTCAAGCTGCCCAAATTTGAAGCCGCCTTCACCCTGTCCTGCCGGCGCAACGGACAGACCATCAGTTGGCAGCTCAACACGGCAGAGGTTCAAACTTGACAGCCACACCGACAGCATCTCTTTTGAAAACCTTTTTGCTTTCTCCAACAAGGAAAATATATGGTCAGAGTTTTTGTCTGGAATTACGGTGGATTCTGGAAGAGCCTCGTGGGCAGCACCTACAATGTGGGGCACGCTGCCGTGGGCATCGACACCAATACAGCCAACAAGAGCATCTATCTGAGCTGGTGGCCGAGCGGAGAGGACCGGAAAAGAGGCACCATCGGAAACAATTCCCTGGCCGATCCCCATCTGGACGTCCTCCAGGACCTGAGAGAGGAAGGCACGAAAAAACGCAAGGGTTCCAAAGCCTTTGCCGCCTTTATCAAGGCCGTGGGCAAAGCCTCCACCAAAGAAGGTCTCAGCCAGAACGAAAAACAGATCATCACAAGCGTTCATGCCCTGCTCAAATCCGGAGAGCTGCAGACCTTCGCCCTGCAACGCCGGCAAATGGCCGAAGAGGCCATGGACCAGCTCATGTTGAATGCGCAAAATATGGATATTGACGTCTTCAACAAACAATACACCGAGCAGGAGCGGCAGTTCAACTATTATCACAAAATTGTGCAAAGCGGGGCCGAGGTCATCCTCCGCCCGCCGGATTCCACCTGCCAGATCCCGGTTCTCGGGGAGAGCCCGCTTGGCCTGGATGTCTGCAGAATGTTGCGCTGGTGGGAAAATCTTGCCTTCGGAAACCAGCGGAGCCGGTATATCTTTCTCGAGCAAAACTGCTCGGACATCGCGGCCCTGGCCCTGAAAAAAGGAGGGGCCGTGTTCTTTTCAGGCGAGAACCCCACACCGGCCATCTGGGACCCGGACAAGGTCAATGACTTCGCCCAGAAAACGCTGGTGGGCTATGCCCGAAAAAAACAAAAATACGAGGCCTTTGTCAGCCTCATGACCAAAAACAGGTATTCATCCGTCAGAGGTCCGATCATGTCTTACAAGGCATGGAAAAACGCAAGCGCCGGGAAAAAATGGGCCCACCGCTACAAAGAACTTAAAGCAGTTGATGGCTATCTCAAAAAATATGAGGCCATTCGAAACAATGAAGACCCCTTGATGCTCGGTCCCAAGATCCTCTATCTCAGCATGATTATTGTCTTCTGCGGGGACATCCTCACCCAGCGGGCCCGCTCCACCCGAAAGGCGGCCATCCTGACCCTTGGAGCCCAATGCTTCTCGCGATTGGAGCATCTCTTGATGCAGTATGCCACTGAAGCGGCCCGGATGATCAGCTCTCATTACGCCATGTTCTATGAGTAGTCATGCGATGTGACCCTAGGACGAAGGGGACTGCTTTCGGCCTAAAACCGCTTAGCGCAACCACACCTCACCAGAGCCGGGAGCTGGAGATTGATATTCTAAATCTATAGAAAGGAGTGTCAGCGCATTCCAGCACAGACAAGGAGTCAACCTTATGGGACGCTTAGACAGCCTGGGCATGGATTTTTCAGACTTGTACGTTTTGGAACGTGGAGATCTGATCTATCGCTTGTCAGCCCTGCCGCTGGCAGGGCTGACACATAATTG
>JAABTT010000017.1 GCA_011389765.1 Desulfohalobiaceae bacterium S24
GTGTTGGAATGGTACGATGAACACTAACAGGAACTTCTTGAGGCCTGGGATTGCATTCAAGCAGGCAATTATCCTCCAAAAATAAAACCATTGGAGTAAGTCATGATACCTAAAATTATAGATGCCCGATATGTGCAGGGTTATACTATTTTTATTCGGTTTGCCGACGGTGCTGAAGGTTATGTGGATTTACAAAACGAACTTTATGGACCTATGTTTGAGCCGCTAAAAAAACTAGACTTTTTCAAGCAGTTTTCCATCCATCCAGACTTTTGCACCCTGTGCTGGCCCAATGGAACAGATATAGCCCCTGAGTTTCTTTATGAACATATACGAGTCCCAGCGTAGGAAAGCTGTCAATTTTCTCCGGGTCGGAACCAGGCAAGGCATTCATATACCACAAAAGATGTTCCAGGGAAAGCCGGATTATGGCGCAGGAAGAAAAGGCGGGTCGTAGAACCCGCCTCTGGTGTGGATTTGCTGGTGCGAGAGGGGAGATTCGAACTCCCACGGATATACCGCTGGATCCTAAGTCCAGTGCGTCTGCCAATTCCGCCACTCTCGCAGAAGAACGGAGATTATCTTTGCCGGACCGGGGTGTCAACTGAAGAAGATTTCATCCAGAGAAACCGTGAATCCTTCGAGCACAGTGGATGAAACCTCGCCGGTTGTGCGCATTTTTCGAGACAATGAAAACGCTGTGTTGTGATTGATGTAGATTTCGATTTCCTTTCTTTCCGGATCGACAAGCCAGTATTCCCGAACGCCGCAGCGTTCGTAGGTTTCATATTTTTCCCGAAGATCAAAATAGGCTGTGGATGGGGAAAGAATTTCAATGATCAGGTCCGGGGCTCCCTGAATCCGTTTTGTCCCGATAATTTCCGTGCGGGCCTGGCTGATGAAAAAGATGTCCGGCTGGTAGACGTCATGTTCGCTGAGTTGAACATCGGTGGGGGCATCAAAGACTTCCCCCAAATCATGTTTAGAAACAAAGGAGCGCAGCAGATATTCCAATATACCGGAGAGCCTTTGATGCTGGATGTCAGGCGAGGGATTCATGACCAATTTTCCTCCTATCAGCTGATACGGCGCCCCTTCCGGTAGGTTTTGGTAGTCTCTGCTCGTATAGGTTTTTTGGTCCAAAATGGCATCTTCCCAGTCCCTTGGATTGTAAGGCCTCGGCACGAGGAAGGTTTTGTTTTTTTCCGGAAAAAGAATGGCTTCGCTTGTCATGGCGCCTCCTGTTCAGAGCTGCTGCCTGAAGTTCAGGGACTGCTTCAAGGTTTCCCGATCCATGTACTTGAGCTCCGAGCCGACGGGTATGCCCTGGGCCAGGCGGGTGATGCGAATCTCCGGATTGGTCCTGCGGATCAGGTTGCTGATGTAGGATTCAGTGGCTTCACTGTCCCGGGTGGTTCCCAGGGCCAGAATGATCTCCCGGATCTGACCGCTCGCAAGTCTTTCCTGCAGCAGATCCGTGGCCAACTGTTCGCTTTGCATGCCGTCCAAGGGTGAAAGCAGCCCTCCCAGGACCAGATACTTGCCGGAATAAAATCCGGCTTCATCAATGGTCAGCAAAGCGTCCCAGTCGGCCACCAGGCAAAGCTGCTCCTCGCTGCGGCCGGGGTCGGAACAGATCTGGCAGGGATCGGTCTCACTGATGCTGCCGCAGAGCCTGCATAAGGAGAGCGAGTCCCGGAGTTCGAGGATGGACCGGCCAAGGGTCCGGGTCGTTTCCTCCGGCTGGTTGAGCAGGGTCAGAGCGATCCGCAGGGCGGATTTCGGACCGAGTCCGGGCAGCCGCGCCAGTTGATCCACGACAATGCGCAGGGCGTGAGGCAGTTTGTCCATCAGACAATCCCAGGGATTTTCAATCCGCCGGTTATTTTTGACATTTCACTTTCCATCATCTCTTTGGCCTTTTTCAAGGCTTCATTGGTGGCGGTCAGGATGAGATCCTGGAGCATGTCCAGCTCCTCGGCATTTACCACCCCGGGGTCGATTTTGATTTCCTTTATTTCTTGAGATCCGGAGGCCGTGACCGTGACCATCCCGCCGCCGGAGCTGGCATCCACAGTTCTGTCCGCCAATTCTTCCTGCATGGCGGCGATTTTTTTCTGCATAACTTGTGCCTGACGCATCATTTCCTGCATGCCCATGTCTTTGACTCCTTATTCGTTTTGATTCGTGCCTACTTCGATAATCCTGGCCTGGAAATCCTTGAGCATGGTTTTCACTCTGGGGTTTTCCCGGATTGATTGTTTGAGATCGCCCGGTTTCCGGGGGGTCTTCTCCCGATCAGACTGCAGGCGGACCTGCATGTCCTTATTGAAATATTCATCCGCCATCTTTTTGAGGGTCGCCATCTTTTTTGCGTTTTTCAGGAGACCGGCCAGAAAGGGCGTGCAGTCGATTTCCAGAACAGCATCCTGGATATGGCCTGTACACTGGTTCAGGTTGGGAAGCGAGGTGCCGTTGCTTCTGGTGTTAAAATAGGCAAGGAACCCCTTCCAGTCTTTGGATGCTTTGCTCGAGCCCCCTATGGCGGGGTCAGGCTCGGATTTCAGGGGTTGGGGCGCCTCCCTGAAAGCAGGTCCCTCTTGCTGTGTTTCAACCGAGGGGTCTTCGTACCCCCCCGGTCCGGACCGGGCCGGTTTCGGGCCAGACTCTCCGTTTCCTGATGTTTGGTTCGAGTCAGCCTGCAGCTGCTTCACCGGCAAAAGATCCGGCAGGTATGCCAGGTTCAGCAGAAGCAGTTCCAAGGCGAGCCCCGGATCCGTGCTGTTTAAAACTCTGCGCTGTCCTTCCAGGGTAAGCTGCCAGGAAGCATGAATTCTGGCCAGGGGGATGGACTCAGCCAGTCTTTTGAGTTCGGCGCATTCTTCCAGGGGCAATTCCAAAAAGTCAAAAGCCTGCTCGCCGGTCTGTTTCAACAAAAAGAGGTTGCGCCAGAGTGTGCTCAGATCCTGCAGAAAAAAACCGAGATCCAGGCCCGTATCAAGAAGGCTTTGGGTGATTTCCATGATCTTGAGGCAATCCCGCCCGGTAAAGGCCTGGACCAGATCATTCAGGATCTCCTGACCGGCCACCCCGAGGATAGCCTTGGCCTCCTGGAGTTCGAGCCGGTCCTGACCAAGGGCCAGGATCTGGGTGAGGGCCGACAGGCAGTCCCGGACGCTGCCCCCGCCTTTGCGGATAATAATCTTGAGGGCCTGCGGGTCGAAGCCGATGCCTTCTTTTGTGAGTATCCCCTCCAGGAAGTCCTCCATTTCCTTTTGAGGGACCCTTTTGAAGCTGAAGTGCTGGCAGCGGCTGACGATGGTCTGGGGGAATTTATGCGGTTCAGTGGTGGCCAGAATGAAGACGGCGTGTCGCGGGGGTTCCTCCAGGGTCTTGAGCAGAGCGTTGAAGGCGTTCTTCGAGAGCATGTGGGCTTCATCGATGATGATCATCTTGTATCTGCATTCGAGCGGCGCATACCCGATTTCTTCGTTCAGCTTCCGGATATGGTCCACCCCGGTGTGCGAGGCCCCATCGATCTCGGCCACATCCACAGAGGCCCCCCGGGTAATTTGCCGGCAGAATTGACACTGATTGCAGGGCTCCTGCGCCGGGTAATGGACGCAGTTCAGGGCCTTGGCCAGTATCCTGGCCAGGGTCGTCTTGCCCACGCCGCGGGTGCCGCTGAAGAGGTAGGCCGGAGCGATTTTTTCTTCAGCCGCGCTTCTGGACAGGATCCTTTTGATTTGATCCTGTCCCACCACCTGGGCAAAGGTCTGGGGGCGATATATCGCTGTCAGGTGCCGAGAGGACATGGGTATTTACAATTGACGATTGAAGATTGAATATTGAAGGCTTACGATTGAATATTGAAGATTGAAGATTGAATATTGACGATTGAATATTGCTGCATTGAGACATTACAGACTATTGAAGGTAAAAGGCAACTCGTATGAAACTTCATTTTCTTTCTCCGTCACCCCGGCTCAGGAACGTCATCCCGGACCCCGATCCGGGACCGGGGTCCAGCTCTTACAATTTCTGTCTGGATTCCGGCTTCCGGCGTCGCTTTTCAAGCTATGCCGTGACAAGCCGCCGGAATGACGGAGGGGTGACTCAAAGTTTCTTCACTGATCAAACTGGCAGTCGTGTGATGAAACATCTACGCTACAGCTCTATCGTGTATTGTAAGTAAATTCAAATAATTATGCTTCAGCCCTGCCAGCGACAGGGCTGAACTGGAAATTTGTGGCAGATAGCCGCTAAATCATTGCTTGCTGCTTTATCGCAGCAATCCAAAATCCACAATCCGCAATCCAAAATCCTAGACCTCGGTCAGCCATCCGGCGTATTTCAGGTTGTCGCCGTGGACTACACTGAAAAATTCCTGCTGGAGCAGTTTGGTGACCGGCCCGGCCTCGCCGGCTCCGATGGCTCGTCTGTCGATGGCCCTGATCGGCGTCAATTCAGCGGCTGTACCGCAGAAAAAGGCCTCGTCGGCTACATACAGCTCGTCCCGGGTAAAGCGCTGTTCAAGTACCCGATACTCCATATCCCGGGCCAGGGTGATGAGACAGTCCCGGGTGATGCCGGGCAGGACTGAGCCCAGAGGCGGAGTTTTGAGGACGCTGTTCTTGATGCAGAAGATGTTTTCCCCGGACGCTTCGGCAACATAGCCTTCGCTGTCCAGCATGAGGGCTTCGTCGTAGCCGTCCGCCCAGGCCTCCCGTTTGGCCAGGGTCGAGTTGACGTAATTCCCGCTGATTTTGGCCTTGGTCATCATGCTGTTCACCTGATGCCGGGTAAAGCTGGAGGTCTTGACGGCCACCCCCTTCTGGAGGGCCTCCTCTCCAAGATAGGCCCCCCAGGGCCAGACCGCGATGATCACATGGACCGGATTGTCCGCGGGCAGCAGGCCCATGGCCCCCTCTCCAAGATAGGCCAGGGGACGGATATAGCCGGCTTTGAGGTGATTGAGCCGGAGGGTGTTCAAGATGGCCTCGAAAATTTCCTGCCGGGTGAAGGGGAGAGTGATCATGGCGATGTGAGCGGAGTCAAAGAAACGGGACACATGCTCCTCAAGACGGAAAACCGCGGAGCTTCCGTCACTGCACTGATAGCAGCGGATCCCTTCAAAAACGCCGCTCCCGTAATGCAGGGTATGATTGAGGACATGGACATTGGCTTCTTCCCAGGGGACAAACTGTCCGTCGAACCAGATTTTTTCAGTCTTTTGCACCATGCTGGAAGCTCCTGTTCTTGAAATTATTGGATGAACCTGTAACCGTGATTGTCTTCAGCCCTGGCTGGTCCGGAGAAAGATCTGGACCGGGGCCATGCTGAAGCCGAACTGTTTCCTGATCTGTTTTTCCAAGTAGCGCAGATAATTATTCTGAACAAGCGAGTGGTCGTTGCAAAAACAGACAAAGGTCGGGGGCGAGGTCTTGGCCTGGGTCAGATAATAGAACTTGGCCCGCCTGCCCTTGATCACTGCGGGTTGATGCTTGCTGATGACCTCCCTCAGGATTCTGTTGAGCTCTCCGGTACCCACCCGCTGATTGCATTCGGCCCACAATTTTTCCGCCAGGGGCAATATCCCGCCAAGACCGGCTTTGGTGACGCTGGAGGTATAAATTTTCGGGACATGGGCGCAAAAACGGAGTTCCTGATCAAAATAGGTCTTGAGTTTGGGGCGGTCCCCGCGGCTGATCAGGTCAATCTTGTTCACTGCGACCAGCATGGGTGTTTTTTCTTTGTCCAAAAAAGTGAGCAGTTTTTTGTCTTGAAAGGCGAGCGGCTGCATGCCGTCCAGGATCAGGACGGTGACCTGGGCCCGTTTGCTGGTCTTCAAGGCCCTGATGATGCTGAAGCGCTCCAGGGAGTCCTGGATTTTACTCTTTCGTCGAACCCCGGCCGTATCCAGAAACCAATATTCCCGGCCGTTTTTGAAGAGGGAGACATCCACGCTGTCCCGGGTGGTCCCGGCTTCAGGGCTGACGATCAGTCGTTTCCGTCCGACCAGGCTGTTGATGATGGATGATTTGCCCACATTCGGCCGTCCGAGCAGGGCCAGGCGGAGTCCCGGCCTTACGGCCGGATCACGCGGCTCTGAAGCCCTTTCCGGCAGCTGCGCGTTCAGCTGTTCGATCAGGGCGTTGATGCCATACCCGTGTGCCGCCGAGACCGGACTCATGTTCAGCCCCAGGGCATGAAATTCGGTTTGCATCCGCTCCTCGAGTTCAGGCCCGTCCACTTTGTTCACCACGAGATGGACGGGTTTGCCGGAGCGCCTGATGAAGTTCAGAAGCTGTTCGTCAACAGGATTGAGGCCCTCTCTGCCGTCAACCACCAGCAGAATAAGCTCTGCCTCATTCATGGCCTCCCTGGCCTGGGCAAAGATATCTTCTGCCGGGTAGGTGCGGCCTTCGGGATCAATGCCCCCGGTGTCCACAATGGCCAGCGGACCGTCCTCGGTTTTGATTTCACCGTAGATCCGGTCTCTGGTGACGCCGGGCCTGTCGTGGGTCAAGGCTTTGTTTTTGCGGATCAGCCTGTTGAACAGCGTGGATTTTCCCACGTTGGTCCGGCCGATGAGGGCGAGTACGGGTGGCATCATTGATACCGCTGTTTCAGGATTGCATCCAGGCTTTGCTTGTATGGAGGCTCGAGCAGTCCTTTCTCGGTGATGATGTTCGTGATCAAATGATGCGGGGTGACATCAAAGGCAAAATTGTACACCGGGATATCCCGCGGCGTGATCCGGCATTCGCCGATGTGCGTGACTTCGGCTGCAGGCCGGGTTTCAATGGGAATGTCCTCGCCGCTCATGGCTTGCGGGTCGATCGTGGTGGTCGGCGCGGCCACATAAAACGGGATCCCATGCTCACGGGCCAGAATGGCCAGGGAATAGGTGCCGATTTTATTGGCGGTGTCTCCGTTGGCGGCAATGCGGTCCGCCCCCACCAGGACGGCGTCCACCAGGCCCCGGACCATGAGCAGTCCCGCCGCATTGTCGCAGGCGATTTTCACCGGAATGCCGTCCTTGTGCAGTTCATAGGCGGTCAAGCGGGCCCCCTGCAGAAAGGGCCTGGTCTCGTTGGCAATGACAGTGATTTTCTTGCCTGCGGACTTGGCGGCCCGGAAAACTCCGAGGGCGGTGCCATACCCGCCAGTGGCCAGGGCTCCGGCGTTGCAGTGGGTCATCACCGTCTGGCCGTCCTGAAACAGTTTTTCGCCGATACGGCCCATTTTTTTGTTGCCGCTGATATCTTCGAGGTGGATGTCTTTGGCCAACTGCAGCCACATCCAGCATAAATCCCGGAATCCGATGTCGGCGTCCGCTTTCCAGTACCCCCGCATCCGGGCCACGGTGTGGCTCAGGTTCACAGCGGTGGGCCTGGCCTTGGCCAGGCGGTTCAGCTTCTCATTGACGATTTTCTGCCATTCCGGATCAGCGGGATCCTGGGAGGCCACGGCCAGGCAACAGCCATATCCGGCTGTGACGCCCAAAGCCGGGGCTCCGCGGATGACCATGGTCTGAATGGCCTCCACCACATCTTTGACCCGGCGGCAGACGAACCATTTTTCCTGTTCCGGCAAAAAACGCTGGTCCAGAAGAAAAAGGGCCTGTTCACTCTCGGAATATCGGATATGATTTTTCATTTCAAAAGCTCTTGCAGCTTTTCATTGACCAGTTTGGGATTGGCCTGTCCTTTGGTCTTCTTCATGACCTGGCCCATGAAAAAACTCAGCAGTTTCTTTTTTCCGGCCTTGTAGGCTGCCAGCTCCTTGGGGTTCTCCTCGAGGACCTCCTCAAGTATCCGCGTCAATTCAGAATCGTCCGAAATCTGCACATAGCCTTTTTCCTGGACATAGGTCCCGGGATCCAGGTCCTGGAGCAACAATTCAGGAAAAATCTGTTTCCCTGTCTTGGAACTGATTTTACCTGAGTCAATGAGTTTCAGCAAGGAGGCAAAACGTTCGGGGGTGAAAGCGCATCGGCTCAAGACAAGGTCCTTTTCCCGTATCTCCCGGAGCAGATCGGTCATGATCCAGTTACTGACCACTTTGGGGGGCGGGCCCAGAGCGACCGTGGCTTCAAAGTAGTCGGCCAGGTCCCGTTCAGCCGTTAATAATCCGGCATCGTACTCCGGAAGGCCGTAGGCCTCCTGAAAGCGGAGCATTTTGGCCGGGGGCAGCTCCGGCAGTTCCGCGGTCCAGCCGGCGATGGCCTCCCGGGACAGTTCCATGGGGACGAGATCCGGATCGGGAAAGTATCGGTAATCATGGGCCTCTTCCTTACCCCGCATGGAGCGGGTGGTTCCGCTGTCTTCATCAAAGAGCAGGGTTTCCTGGATCACGGGTTCTGAGTCCGAAAGCAGGTCTTCCTGGCGCTGAATTTCGTATTCCAGGGCCTTGTGCACGTGCCTGAAGGAGTTCATGTTTTTCAGCTCAGTCCGGACCCCCAGGCGCTCCCGGCCAAGCGGCCGCAGGGAAACATTGGCATCGCAGCGAAAGTTGCCTTCTTCCATGTTCCCCTCGCAAATGCCGAGATACATCAGGATAGAACGCAGTTGTTTCAAATAGGTCACGGCTTCTTCAGCGGATCGCAGGTCCGGGCCGCTGACGATTTCTATAAGGGGCACGCCGGTCCGGTTCAAATCAACATAACTCAGGTTTTCATGCCTGGAGTGGATGGATTTGCCGGCATCGTCCTCCATGTGAATCCTGATGATCCGGATCTCTCTGAAGGATCCCCCGGATACAATGGACACGCAGCCGTTTTCGGCGAGCGGGGCCTCGTATTGGGATATCTGGTAGCCTTTGGGGAGGTCGGGATAAAAATAATTTTTCCGGGCGAAAACGGATCGGGTATTGATCCGGCACTGCATGGCCAGAGCCATTTTTGCGGCGAACTCCACTGCTTTTTTGTTGATCACCGGGAGGGCGCCGGGCATTCCGGTGCACACCGGGCAGGTGTTGGTGTTGGGTTTCTCCCCGAAGTGTGTGGAGCAGGCGCAAAACAGTTTGGATTCTGTTTTGAGCTGGGCATGGACTTCCAGGCCGATAACGGCTTCAAATGCAGACATGGGAGGCTCTTTGGGCATTGAATAATTAAGATTTAATATTGAAGATTGAAGAATGCGGAATACGATTAAAGTTCAGAGTTCGTAAGTACCTGACAAGTTTAACACTTAACTATTTAAAATGCTTGGATTGTCTTCAAAATTGGACATTCATTTGGTGTCAGGTGTCGGGTTTCAGGAAAGGCAAAAACCGTAACCGTTTACGAAAATAGATTTTTCTTTCTCCGTCACCCCGGCGGAGGAGGTGCCTCAAAGTGTCTTTTTCGATCAAACTGGACATCTACGGCCAGCGGCAGGGTTCGTATGAAACTTCAGCTGAAACCACGAACCGGTCACAGAGTTCTCTTTCGCTCGAACGCTTCCGGCTCTTGGTTTTCTAAGGCTTGCTCACGGGGGATCCCTGCCCCCTCCGGACTCTTTAATCTGTTCTTTGGAGGACCTGCCTTGCTTTATGAAAATGCATCTCGTTTTTCAGGGTCAAAGCTGAGACCGCGGTCCGGTTTCCCCCGGCGAGCAAGCCTAAGTAAACCAAAGAGCCTCCCAGCGAGGTCGCTCAAGAGAGCCCTGTGACCGGTTCTCAATCCTGTCATCTATCGTGAAACTGGAAGTTTCAGTATTGATCAAACCGGCAGTCGTTGATTTGCAAAATGAACAGCATAACAAAATAGTTGCAATAGATATCAATAAATTATGTGTCAGCTTTGCCAGAGGCAAAGCTGACACCTGAAACCAGACACCTGAAACCTCAAAAAGAGGCAAGAAATATCACCAAGTGTCCAACAATGACTGCAAATTTTCGCTTATTGTAAAGAGCTCTGAAATTGGATCCGCATCCGCTCATTTTGCCAGGAGCAGAAAGACTCTGGCCCGTTCTTTCAAGATCCCGGCCAGGGCGCCGCCTTCGGGCCCGAAGCCGCAAAAGAGATCAAGATGGTGCTTTTGTATGGCCCCGCCGACATCCTGGGGCAGACCCGGACCGCAGATGGGAATCATACCTTCTCCTCCAGGATCTGGCAAGTCCGCCTGAAGCAGGAGCAATGAACCCAGAGGCAGGATTTTTGGATCCGAGGCGAGGCTGAGCATGGGGGTCAGTTCCCGGCCCATGGCTCCATAAGGCCCTCCCTGCCGGAGCTGGAAGAAGACATAGCTGGGGTTCGAATAGAGAATCTCCGGCAGTAGTTCCGGATGGCGGTCCAGGTAGTTCCGGATGGAGGGCATACTGAGGCGCTTGGGATCAAGCAGGCCTTGTGCGGCCATGTGCCGGCCGAGGGACGTGTAGGGTCTGCCGTTTTTCCCGGCATACCCGATGGGCTGCAGAGAGCCGTCGGGCAGGAGCAGCCGGCCTGATCCCTGGATCTGCAAAAAAAAGACATCCACCAGATCCTTGGCCCAGGCCAGAACCTCGGCCTTTCCCTCAAGGGCGCCCTGTTCTTCTATGGCCCGCCGGTCCGGGTAAGGCTCGATACGGTCGTTTTTGATCCGGTAGATGAGCCGCTGCCCCTGCCATCTGGGATGAAATTTTCCAAGGTCGACGCTTTGCAGATCAGCGGGCTGTCCGTAAATGGGATGGGGATATGCCGAATCCTGGTGCAGAGAGGCCTCAAGCAGGGGTTCATAGTAGCCGGTGAGCAGGGCCGCGGGGCGGAGTTCATACCATGTAAAGTCCTGCTGGAGCAGCTCCGGATTGCTGTCCAGCCGGGGGAGCAGTTGCAGCAGACGCTCTAAGGCCATGCGGATTTCCCGCCAGTCCACGCGGAATCCGTAGACCTCCACAGCCGCCGCATCCTGGGGCCGTGAAGCCGCATAGGCCAGGCTTTTTTCCAGAGGGGCCCGGAGATCCCGCCAGGAATGCAGGCCCTGCTCCGCGAGATTGATCTCCTGCATAATCGTATCGGTCTCAGCTTTGGAAAGCGGCTGAAATCCCGGGCCGGTTCGGATGTCCATGTCCGGTCCTCCACAGGCCGCGCTCAGGGCTGTTAGGAGCAGCAGGGAGAACAGCCGGGGATTCAGACAAAGGTCATAGGCGCGGGAAGTAAACAGCCGTTTGAGAAAATCGAAAATTTTCACTCTGAGTTTTCGCTTTACAGCTTTGAGAATTTGATTGAAAGTTTTTACCATAGGAGTCTGCTTCCTGCTTCGAATTTGCTGTATTCAAATATATTTTGAAGGACCTCTTTCACTGCGGCAGAATACTGCCGGCAACCGGCCGTTGATAGGCAAAAGCAAGCGGCTGTTCATGGATGTTTTTGTCTTTCCAGGACGCGGTAGAGTACGACGTATTTATTGATCGTATTCACATAGCGGACCGTTTCCTGGCCGATGAGCTGCAGGACGGCCAATTCGACATGGCGAAACCAGATATTGGGATTCAACCCCATTTTTTCCGCCAGTTTGCGGGCCTTTTGTATCTTTGCGGGGCCGGCATTATAGGCGGCCAGGGCCAGGCGGACCTGATCGCGGTGGCGAATGTCCTCGGAGCTGAAGTACTGATCACGGATCAGGTCCAGGTATTTAATCCCGGCGTGGATATTGTTTTCCAGGACATCAATGTTTTCGATCCCGATACGTTCGTCCCGGGCGGTGCTCGGTAGAATCTGCATCAGGCCGAGTGCCCCGGACGGATTTCTTTTCGAGTGGTCCAGTCCGGATTCCTGAACGGCCATGGCCAGTATGAGCAGCCAGTCAAAGCCATAGCGCTCGGCATGCTTTTTGATGATCTCCTTGTAGCGTTTGATCTTTTCCCAGTCATCTATGTCCTTGGGGACCATGAGTTTCCTGGGGTTCTGATAGTAGCGTTTGAAATACATGTTGCCGTGCAGGGTGCCTTTTTTATGAGTCTTAAGAAAATCATTGAGGCTGGCCAGAAGCCGCGGATTGTCCTGGCGGACCATCCAGGCGATTTGGGAATCTCTGCGCAGGGTTATTTCCGGATGCAGTTTGATATTTGCAAAAACCCGGCTCCAGGCTTCGGCAATATGGCTGTCGGCCACAGTGATGCTCACGGCGCCGAAATCCACGAGCTCCAGGATGTCTTCAGTCTCCAGCTCCTCCGGGGCAAGGAGCAGATGAGCCGGCTCTTTATTGTGGGAATGCAGCTGCTCGTTCAGATCAATAAGACTCTGATAGTAGCTACTGCTTTTTCGTATAAAAACGGTCTTGCCGGACAAGTCGAAAACATCCTCGAGTTGAGAAGAGCCGGCGTGGGTGACCACGATTTCATCTATGCCCGTGAGATACGGGTCAGTGAAGGCCACTTTGGCCTGCCGGTCCGGGGTGATGGTCAGGCCGGCTGCGGCGAGGTCCCCATATCCATTCAGAAGATTGGGGATCAGGTCGTCCCTGGCGACCGGAATAAACTCCAAACCGACCTGTAGATCCTTGTCATTGATCTGCGTGTTCAAGAATTTTTCGTAGTCCTTGAGCAGGGCGTATTCATAGCCCACGAGATGTCCGTCGGAGATAAAAAAATTCGTTCGGTTGACCGTGGTCAAAACCCGGATATACCGTTTCTCAATGAGACCGGGCAGATCATCGTCATATTGGGTGCTCAAATGGGCGTCAAAATGGGGCGGCCCCAGGCAGGCGCCCAAGGCCGGATAGATCAGGAAGAGACATGAAAACAAGAAGATGAGACCCGTCGGGATTCGTCCTTTTTTGGAAAGGCCCAGGGTGAAGGATAGGGGCTGATTGACCGGCAGGTCCACCCGGAAGAGCGGAAAAAAAACAGATCGGCCTGTCTTGTATTCAGGATTTGATTTCATAGAGCGTGTGGAGGCCTGATTTGCCTTTTAAGCTGGTTTGGTGGGCCGTGTAGTTCAGGGTCGGATCATTGATTTTTTGAAAAGCGGATTCCGAGACGAGTAGTCGCGTTCCGAAATCTTTGTTGGCTGCTTCGATCCGGCCGGCCAGATTGACGGTATCCCCAATGGCGGAAATTTTACTCATCTTTCCGGTATCAAAACTGCCGATAATGGCCTTGCCAAAGTTGATGCCGGTCCTGATGCCGAATCTGCAGGCGTACATCTGATCCAGATAGCGGTTGAAGCTGACCAGGGTCCGGTTCATGGCCCGGGCGGCGGCAAGAGCGTCCAGAACGGGATTGGGCCGTTTCGTGAGGACCCCGAACAGGGCCAGTATGCCGTCTCCGGCCACATCGCTGATGATCCCGTGCTTCTCTTCGATGATGGTGTTCATGGTTCGGTAGTAGCGGTTGAGAACATGCACCACGTCGTAGGCCGGAAAGGTTTCAGCAAACTGGGTGTAGTTTTCGATATCCACAAAGAGGACGGCGAGTTCGAGTTCTTTCCCGAATTGAGTCCCGGATTCGTCTCCGATCTGTTTTAAGATGATTTCAATATCCAGATCGTCGACCACCGACCGTTTGATGGTGATGTCTCCCGTGATTTGCGTCTGGCAGGCCAGGCGGATATGCTCGGGAAAGCCGAGTTTTTGGGCTACGCCCTGTTCTTTTGGGTTTCTGGGCAGGCAGTTTTTCAGCCCTTTGAGAATAGAGACCCGACAGGTGGAGCACCGGGCCTGACCGCCGCAGACATGGGTGTGCTTGATCCCGGCCTTGAGGGAGGCTTCAAGGATGGTGCTGTTTTCAGAAGCAGGGATGGTCTGCTTGTCTGTCTGGGAAAAAATTTTGAACATATCGGGCGTCCTTCGGTTGCGGCGGATAAATTTACCGGCTCGCTTGTGATTCAGCGTCTGAGCATACACAGAATTCAAGGAAACGACAAGATTCGATGTAAGGGCTTCATCGTATGCAACACGGGACGGTTGGACCTGTTCCTGGAGGAGGTCCGGCAATAACAGATTGCGTGTTTCAGCTGAATATGCTTTACTACCGGAAAAGAAGGGAAATTTTAGAAGCGAGGATCTTTATGAAGCGGTACATCAAAAAAGGAGCGGAAGGGTCGGTCCGCAGACAGGCCGAAGCCTCTGTAGAAGCAACGGTGCGAGATATGATCGCCGCTATTGAGGCCCGGGGCGATCAAGCCGTGCGGGATTATTCCCTGCAATTGGACCACTGGAATCCAGAGGCTTTCCGTCTGTCCCAGTCGCAAATCGAAGCCTCGATGCAGTCTCTGGATGAGCAGACCCTGGAAGATATCGCCTTCGCCCAGGAACAGGTGCGGCGTTTCGCCCAAGCCCAAAAGGACTGTCTTCTGGACCTGGAAATCGAGACCCTGCCGGGAGTGACCCTGGGCCACAAAAATATTCCGGTGAACAGGGTCGGCTGTTATGTCCCGGCCGGCAGATATCCCATGGTGGCTTCGGCCCATATGAGTGTGGTCACGGCCAGGGTCGCGGGGGTCAAGCAGATTATCGCCTGTACCCCGCCAACCCGGGGCGCGGTGCATCCCGCAACAGTTGCAGCCATGTACCTGGGGGGAGCGGATGCGATCTATGCCTTGGGCGGGGTGCAGGCCATGGCCGCCATGGCTGTCGGCACCGAGGAGATCCCTGCGGTGGATATGATTGTGGGACCCGGGAACGCCTATGTGGCTGAAGCCAAACGCCAGCTTTTCGGACGGGTTGGCATCGATCTTTTGGCCGGCCCGACCGAGATTCTCGTCCTGGCGGATGCGTCGGTGGATGCGGAGCTTGTGGCCACCGACCTGCTGGGGCAGGCGGAACACGGTCCAAGCTCTCCGGCTATTCTGGTAACCACCTCCGAGGCCCTGGCCGGGGCGACTCTCGAAGAGGTACACAGGCAGCTGCAGACCCTGCCCACTGCGGATATCGCCGGAAAGGCCTGGGCCGATTACGGCGAGATCATCCTGGTGGACAGCGAAGAGGAAATGCTGGAGACGGCCGAAGACATTGCCGCGGAGCATGTGGAAGTTCTGACTGAAAATCCCCGCCGGTTCTTGAATGATTTAACCAATTACGGATCGCTGTTCCTCGGTCCGACCACCAATGTGTCCTATGGCGACAAGGTGATCGGCACGAATCATACCCTGCCCACGAAACAAGGCGCCCGTTATACAGGTGGACTCTGGGTGGGCAAATTCATCAAAACGGTCACCTATCAGGAATGCACTCCTGAGGCCAGCGCCCTCATCGGCGAGTACTGTTCCCGGCTCTGCGCTGTGGAGCATTTCTCGGGTCATCAGGCTCAGGCGGACATCCGGGTGCGGCGCTACGGCGGAGAGCAGAAGGCAGAAGGCTGAAGGCAGAAGGCTGAAGGCTGAAGGCTGAAGGCTGAAGGCTGAAGGCAGAAGGCTGAGGGCAGAAGGCTGAGGGCAGAAGGGAGAGAGCAGAGGGAAAAGAAGGATGAGGAAGAGGGGAACGTCGAACTATGCAACAGAAAATAGGTATTGTAGGCTCGGGTCTCATCGGATCATCCTGGGCCATTGTTTTTGCACGAGCCGGGTGCGAGGTCATGGTTTTTGACCGGGATCCTGAGACATTCGAGCCCTCGCGACGCTATATTCAAGAAAATCTCGGAGAGCTTGCCGCCCTGGGGATGCTAAAAGATCCCGAGGCTGTTTTTCAGAGGGTTGGCTTTACCCCCAGGCTTGAGGCAGCCCTCGAGGAGGCGGCGTATGTCCAGGAATCAGTTTTCGAGCAGCTCGAGGTCAAACGCGAGGTTTTTGAGCGCATCGATCCCCTGCTCAGACCCGGAATGATTGTGGGGAGCTCCACTTCCGGAATCCCGGCGTCCCGTTTCACTCAATCTCTGTCCAACCGGCAGGCCTGCCTCATTGCCCATCCGGTGAATCCCCCGCATCTGATTCCGTTGGTGGAGATCGTGCCGGCCCCCTGGACCGATGGGTCCGCTGTTGAATTCACCCGCGAGCTGATGGAGACTGTGGGCCAGTCTCCGATCCTGGTGAACGGCGAGATCGAAGGCTTCATCCTGAATCGTCTTCAAGGGGCCTTGTTGAATGAAGCCTGGTGGCTGTATCAGGAAGGCTATGCCACGGCGGATGATATTGACAAGACCGTGCGCAACGGTTTGGGACTGCGCTGGTCTTTTATGGGGCCTTTTCAGACCATTGATCTCAATTCCCCGAAAGGAATCGCGGAATACGCCGAGCGGCTCGCCCCGCTCTATCTTTCCGTGGCCCGCAGCCGGAGCGACCCGCAGCCCTGGAGTCAGGAAGCCATTCACAAGGCAGAACAAGAGCTGCGCCAAAAGCGGGTGAAGGGGGATATTCCGAAAAGCCGGATCTGGCGGGACAAACTGCTCCTGGCACTGAAAAAGTGGAAAATGGATGCCGGGCTGCAATGAAAAAGCGAGACACGATTTCAGCCTCAATTGAAGTTTCAGACGAGGAGGATGGCCATGGTTCCCAGATATGAAGATCTGAAGGGGAAGAGGGTCCTGGTGACCGGGGGTGCCGGAGGGATCGGCGGGGCCTGTGCAGAGGCCTTTGCCCGGGAAGGGGCCAGGGTGATGATCAGCGGACGCACCCAGGAGCGCTTGCAGCAGAGGGCCAGAATTATAGAGGAAGCCTATGGGACGGAGGTTGGGTTTCTGGCCTGCGATATTGCCACGGAGGCCGGACGAGCGCAGCTTCTGCAGAACCTGCCGGCCCTGGATGTCCTGGTGAACAGCGCGGGGATCAATATCCCCAAACCCTTCACCGACAATCAGCTCGAAGATTTTGAGGCGGTCTTCGCGGTCAATGTCAAGGCCCTGTATTTCGTAACCCAGGCGGTGGTCCAACAGATGATTGCCGACAAGAGACCGGGACGGATCGTGAATATTTCCTCCCAGGCAGGGATGATCGGTCTCCCCCTGCGCACGGTGTACTGTGCGAGTAAACACGCCGTGGACGGCTTCACCAAAGCCCTGGCCGTGGATCTGAAAGGGCATGACATCCGCGTGAATGGCGTGGCTCCGACCTTCGTGGAGACGGAGTTTACCCGCAAGGCCCTGTCCGATCCCGATTTCAGATCCTATATCTACGGCGAAATTCTGCTCAATGAACTCCCGGCAACCAAAGACATCGCCAATGCGGTCCTTTTTCTGTCCTCGGAGGCTTCCAGATTCATGACCGGGACCACACTGCTGGTGGATGCCGGCTGGACCGCTCACTAACGCCTGGAAACAGTCCCATCACTGTTTCAGTTCAGACCCCCAGGAGTGAAATCAGAGATCCAAGGCTGGAAAAACCATGATCCGGCGCAATCGACAAACCCCTAAATACTGAGCTCATGTTCCTGTTTTTTGTATCCAGCGGCCTGTTCCTCGGCTGGTCCTTAGGGGCCAATGACGCGGCCAATGTCTTTGGGACCGCCGTGGGTTCCCGAATGATCAGATTCAAAACAGCTGCGGTTTTGTGCAGTCTGTTCATTATCCTCGGAGCGGTTATCAGCGGCGCGGGCGCCACGCACACCCTGGGAAAGCTGGGAACGGTCAATGCCCTGCCCGGGGCGTTTATGGTCGCTTTTTCCGCGGCCCTGACCGTGTATTTGATGACCCTGGCCGGCTATCCTGTTTCCACATCCCAGGCCATCGTGGGGGCCATTTTAGGCTGGAACTTTTTTTCCGGATCCCTGACTGATTATCATTCCCTGGTTACAATTGTCGGGACCTGGGTCCTGTGTCCTGTGCTGGCTGGTTTTTTCGCGGTGACGCTCTACAAACTGATCGGCTGGATCATCCTGCGCTGCAGGATCCATATGCTGATGCTCGACGCAGCCACGCGCTACGGTCTGGTCCTGGCCGGCATCTTCGGGGCTTTTTCCCTGGGCGCCAATAATATCGCCAATGTCATGGGGGTGTTTGTTCCGGTTTCTCCGTTTGCGGATATCACTATATTGGGACTGTTCAGCCTTTCAGCTTCTCAGCAGCTCTTTTTTCTCGGCGGGCTGGCCATTGCCCTGGGGGTTTTCACCTATTCCAAACGGGTCATGATGACCGTCGGGGAGGGGATTTTCAGCCTCTCCCCGGTGGCTGCCTTCGTGGTGGTCATGTCCCATTCCCTGGTCCTGTTTTTGTTTGCCTCGGAGCGTCTGGCCTATTTCCTGGCCAGTCATCATCTGCCGACCCTGCCTTTGGTGCCGGTCTCCAGTTCTCAGGCCATTGTCGGCGGGATCATCGGCATCGGTCTGCTGAAACGGGGCCGGGGATTGCGCTGGCGGATGCTGGGGGGCATCTCCACCGGCTGGGTCTCCACCCCGGTGATTGCCTGCCTGCTGTGTTATGTATCCCTGTTTTTTCTGCAGAATGTCTTTGAACAAAAGACCTATAAACCGGTTCCCTACAAGCTGAGCGTTGAAGCCATGGAGCGAATCAGAGCACAGGCTCCGGCTGCAGCCAAGGCTTTGGCCTCCCTGGAGGGTGAGAAGTATGAGACAACGAAACGGTTTCGTTCGGCAATCAACAAGCAGGCCGACTTGTCGCTGGATGAGGAGTCCATGATCCTTGAATCCGCGGAGTTGTGTTTTTTAAGGGTCAAAGAGCGGGTCATCGCCGATTTGGACCGGGAGTGGTTCAGTTCGGAGCAGATCAGAGCCTTGGAGGTGCTCACCAACACCTTTTTTGTCCACAAATGGCGTCTGGCCCAAACCCTGGCGGCAATCAGTCCGGCCTGGCAATTTGAGGAAGGCCATCGCTTCAAGAATAAGGATCTGGAGAATAAACTTTCCTATTTGTACAGCCGGTTTCAGATCGAGCGTCCGAAAGCAGATTCCGAACCTGTTGAACCGCGTGTAGCGCCTGCTTCTCAAAAGGGGCAAGGAAACAATCTCAGACAGACTCCGGGATTTTTATCCGGTGAAAGTCTGAGTGCATCAAGATCAGGATTTGGATGCTTTTTTTTCGGCAATGCATGATGAGACCAGAAGGAGGAGGAGATGGAATTCAAAACCATGCGCATTGAAAATCCGGATGAACTGAATTTTATTCTGGGGCACTCCCATTTTATCAAGACAGTGGAGGATGTCCATGAAGCCATTGTCTGCACAGTCCCCGGGGCAAAATTCGGTATCGCCTTTTGTGAAGCCTCCATGGAGTGCCTGGTCCGGTACAGCGGCACGGACGAGGACTTGATCGAGCTGGCCAGGAAAAACGCCTTCGCGCTTTCCGCGGGCCACTCCTTTCTTGTTTTTATGAAAGACATGTTCCCCATTAATATTTTGAACAGCATCAAATTCGTTCCGGAAGTCACCAGGATCTTTTGTGCAACTGCCAATCCCGTGGAGGTCGTCCTGGCCGAGACGGAGCAGGGCCGGGCCATTCTGGGAGTTGTGGACGGCTTTGCCTCCAAGGGGATTGAAAGCGGGGAGGATATTGAAAAACGCAAAGGTTTTCTGCGGATGATCGGGTATAAGCAGTGAAAGGACGAGGGAGGAAAGACAAGGGAGGAGGGAGGAAGGAAGGCGGGGACTTCAATCAGCCAGGGTCAGTCCTGCGGCCCGTTTGAGCTGACCGCCCAGACGGAAAAGGTCTGCAGAGGCTTGAACCCGACCCCCAGAGCCCCGTCCCTGAGATAGAGACCCCAGGCGTAGGTCAAATCATAGTGGCTGCTGGTGCAGGACCAGTAATGCTCCTGGACGTCGCCAAAAGGATGTCCATCCGGCAGGGCCGGTGAGTGCTGCTCCAGGTCCACCAGACTCTCCAGCTCTGTAATGGAAGGCAGTCTCCAGGTGCTCAATCCCTCCATATTTTGAGCGTTCAGATCGTCGACCACGCGGAAGGCCTCTTCCCAGGAGAGGGCCTTGCGGGCGCAGTGGGCCATTTTGGTCCAGGTCAGTCCTGTCAGACGATCCAGGACCAGGCCCCCCTGCTCCAGAAACCGGGGCTCGGGCCAGGGCCGGCCGAGGCGGTACTCCCCGTCCTGACCGGTCTGCCGGCAGCTGACCGGCTCCCCGGTTTGCGTGAAGCAGCTGCGCTGACCGGTCCGCTTGACAGTGCTCAGGCCGGGTTGAACCGATCGGACCGGCCAGAGCAGGTAGGAGTCTTTTTTCAGGCCCTTGAAGACCCTGGCCCCGCCCAGATGGATATACCAGGCCTGATCAGGCAGCCGGCTGCAGCTGGTGGAGGTCCAGTAATAACTGGTCACCACCCTCTGAAAAGGATGACCGTCCGGCAGGGACGGATTGATCGACTCCAGACTGATCAGGCTGAAGAGCTCCCGCCGGTTGGGAACCCGCCAATCATTATGTCCGAACAGGGCCGTCTCGTTGATGTCTTGGACAGAGGCCAAGGCTTCGCTCCAGGTCATGGGTAATTCCAGGCGGGAGGCCTCTCTGAACCACTCCAGACCGGTCCGCTGATCAACAACCGTGTTTTGACCGGCAATGAAGCGCATTATCAATAGCTGTACTCCCAAAAAAACTCCATGCCCTGGGACAGGGAACCGGCTCTGGTCTCCAGGCCGATGCTGGGGGTCAGGGCGATGCTCACCGAGACCTCGGTGCTGTCCTGACCGAGTCCCTGTTCCACTTTGAAATAGATATCTTCACTCAGATACTTACCCATGCCCACGGTTGTGCCCCCCTCCTCCGAGGCGGTGTCGCTCTGGATTTCCAGCTCGTCAAGACCCAGGCTCTTGCGGAAGGACCCCAGGAGACCTTGGCCGCTGCCTCCCGAGCTCAGGGCCTTGACCGCCAGGGCCAGCTTGACGGCCTGGAAGGCGTTGATATCCCGCAGTTCAGTGTTGAACAGGAGCTTGGCCAGGATTTCGTCCCTGGGCAGGGCCGGTTCCGACCCCAGGCTGAATTCTGGATCAGTGGCGGAGCCGGTGACCGTCAAATAAATGATCAGGTCTCCGGACCGGGTCTTGGCCTTGATGTTGAGCAGGGGTTTGGGCGGGACTTCGTTTACGAAGGTGATTGTTCCGCTTTGCAGGTCGAAGCGCTTGGTCAGGAATTCGATGTGCCCGCGGATCAGTTCGACGCCGCCGCTGATTTTTGGAGCGGCGGCTGTATTGCCGATGGTGAATTCTCCGCCCCATTCGGAGTCCAGTCCTTGGCCCCGGACAAAAAACCGGGAGGGGATGCTGATCACAAGGTCCATATTCAGAGCGGACAAAAAATTTGGCTGAGTCCTGTCTTTCGGTTTCGGCTGCAATGCCGGGGACTGCGCTTGATCGCCGCTCCTCACGATCCGCAGGCCTTCAAGGCCCTCGGGCTGCGCTTCGGGAATGCCCAGCTCGACCGGGGCAATGCTCAGGTTTCCGGACAGTCTGGAGTCCTTAGGAGTGTGCCGGAACTGAAGGTCTCCCGTGGTCCGGGCGTCCAGAAAATTCAGCCTGACGAGCCTGGCTCCGTCCAGGCGGGCCTCGGCCCGGGCCGTAAACGCATTTTCCGGGAGGAGCTCCAGGCTTCCCCTGACCTTGATTCGGCCGTCCTGTCCGTCCGAGGCCGAGAGGGAGTCGAGGCTGATCGTCCTTTGATCAAAGGTGCAATCCAGAGCAATGTCTTTGAGGATGGTGCCGGTGGCCGCATTTTGATATTCCCCTTTTTTTAGATCAGCCGTCCCGCTCATTTCGGGTTCGGACACAGAACCGGCAATGCGCAGTTCGCTGTGCAGCAGCCCCTTGATCTGCTGGCCGCTGAGATTGAACAGGGCGCTCACAGAGCTGAGATCCGCGTTGCAGGAGGCCTTGCCCCGGAGGTCCTCCCCGGGCTGGAAAGCAAAGGGATCCAGGGATATCCCGGCCGAAAGCCGGGAGGTGACATGCAGATCGGCTGTTCCCGGGCTTTCGGCCCGGAGTTCTGCCGACAAAATGTCCTCATGATAGGCTGCGCGCAGGTCTGCCGAGAGAGGCGGCAGGTTCCCCACATCTTCAGACACCGGCCGCAGTCCCGTGAGTCCAAGCCTGAGATCCATCTCCGGGCGCTTGCTTGAACCGGACACTTCCAGATTCAGGGTCCCCTGTCCCAGCAGTTGAGGCAGGCCGGCCATATCCAGGGTCGAAAAATCAAAGTCACTGATGTCGATGCTGGCCTGGAGACGGTCCTTATTGAGGGATGCGGAGAACTCTGTTCTGCCGTGTCCCAACTTCATGTCGTCACAGGCGAGCCGGAGGCCGGCGGGGGACCTTTCGAGGCGGAGAGGTGAGGACCAGGCCAGGGGGATGCCTGCGTAAGCGGCCTCGCCTGAGGCCAGGCTCAAGACCTGCCCCTGGTTTTCAAGGCTGAGGGAACCGGCGCTTTTCAATTGATAGGGTTTCAAGGCCTGCCCCCGGGTCTCCAGGCTGAGCCGGTAGCGGTCCCTGGCGCCTTCGGCGGTGAACTCGGTTTCAGCCGCGAGCAGGTCCCCCGCGGCCAGGTTTGTGGCCGCGAGCTGCAGATTAAGCTCCTGGTTTTTGAAATCCGGGATATCGAGTCTTCCCGAGATCTCCTCAAGGCTGAACTTGGAGACCTTCAGGTTCTGTCCCTGAAAATTCGTATGTACAGCGGGGTTGTCAAACGGCCCCCGGGCGCGGAGCTGCAGGTCGAGGCCGCCTGAGACCGCTTGGCCGGGAAAAAAGGACTGGAGCCAGGCCAGATCTCCGGAGCGGAGCTGCAGATCGCTGTGCAGGGAGGATTTTTTCAGGTCCAGCTCCAGCCCTCCTTGCAGCTCTGTCTTCGGGGCCCGGGCCTCGAGTCCGCGCAGCTGCAGCAGCTTGTCAACAAAGGCGAAATCAGTTTCCAAACTCAAGGCCTGATTTGTCCCGGCCAAGACGAGGGCAATATGGCCCTGCGGTTTTCGGGGAAGTTGATCCGCGCTCGCCTTGAGGGTCAGGCCGCTTGATTGCAGGGGTGGAAAGCGCATATCAGAGACCTTGACCTGCAGAGTGCTCTGCAGGCTGTCCACAGGACCCTGCAGGCTGCCGTGGGCCTGCAGGGTCCCGCCGGCTTTATGGGCCTGGGCAAAACCGAAGTGCTTAAGCCGGGGGCCGGACATGCTCCAGTCCAGATCCAGTTCCCGCGAGTTCAGCTCAAGGCCGCCGGAGAGACTCAGATCCAGATTCGGTCCCTTGAGCATGGTTTTTTCAAGAGTCAGTCCGGTTCCATTCAAGGTGAGATCACTGGAAAGCCGGGGCGATTTCCCGGTCAGGGCCAGGAGGTCCGAAGGCAGTGCTGCGAGATCCCGAAACTGGACCCGGATTCGGCTTGAAACGAGCCGGCTTTGCCAGTTACCCTTGAATTCGCTTTTTAGACTGAGCCCGCCGGAAAAGGGCAGGGCAAGGTCGGCGGGCAGGTTGTCGAGGGTCGTCAGATCGGCCTGCAGCCGGGCCCGGAAGGGCCCCTTCAGTGATCCTCGGCCGGACAGCTGCAGGGCTTCGTTCGGGGTCTTCAACTGCAGGTTGCGAAGCAGCAGGCTGCCGTCCAGGTCGCAGGCGGCGTCCAGGACCAGTTCGGCCAGGGGCAGGGACAGGCCGAGTCCGGCATGAGTCAGCTCCCTGTTCTGAAGATCGCCCTCGATATTGATGGATTGCAAAGAGGCTGTCGCATCCTGATGGGGCTCGATTTGCAGTTTCAGGGTGTTGCCCGCGGCCTTGAAATCCCCGACGCGGATCATTCGGGTGCTGCATTTCAGGTCAGCGGACGGCAGGTTCCACGGCCCCCGGATGTCGGCCTCGATGTCGGCTTTGCCGGAAATGGGCAGGGGGAGGAGGGGCTGCAGGGCGGCGAGTCTTTTGATGTGCAACTGCACCTGCTGCCTGAGAGTGCGAGCCTCGGCATCGGCTGTGCCCGCAAGACGCAGCTCCCCCCAGTTCGTGTGCAGCTCAAGGGCGTGCAGCCGGAGCAGTTTCTTCTCCAGATCGTAGTCCAGATCGATGCTAAAAGGCAGAGGGGGCTGCTTGTCCAGAAGCCCGGAATAGGGGGGGGGGAGAAAGCCCGCAGCCTGGACAGTCCCCCGGGTTGTTAGACCAAGATCAGGAGGGGTGAAGTTCAGCTGCAGGCTCGTGTTCAGGACCTTGTGTCTTTCGAGTGTGAGATTTAGCTGCCCTGACCAGCTGTCCGGAGGGCCGTTGCCCTGGAGCTGCAGATCCAGATCGCCGGGGATTAGCTGTTTGCTGAAGGTGTGCAGCAGACCGCTCCCGGGAGCTTGGAGGCGCCAGTCCAGGTCAAGGTTGGGTTCTTTGTAGCCGGCCTGCAGCCGGCTGGACAGGCCGGGACGATCGATGCGCTCCAGCTGGAGCCGCCCCTCGAACCGGCTCAGGGAGCGCAGGTCCAAGCCGCCCTGAAGGGAAAACACGGCCTCCTGCCCCAGGAGTGCCGCCCCCAGACTGATCAAGGGGAAATCCATCTGTTCGATCCGGAGCGGCGGCAGTTGGAAGGACGGTCCGCGGTTATCCCGGGATTTCTCCGCAACGGGCTTGTCCGGCAGGGCCGGACGCCGCTGGAGATGGATTTTCCCGGCCCCGAGGTCCTGCACAAGGATACTGCCCTGGAACAGGGCCAACGGGGACCAGCTCAAGCGGGCCTGGCTGATGTCCAGAAAGGCCCCGTGAGCATCGCTGCAGCGCACTGTGTTCAGGGAAAAGTCAATGGGGACCCAGCCCTGCACCCCACTGATCTCAATCTGCAGGGCCTCCCGGCTGAGGAAGCTGCTGAGGATGGAGGCCAGCTGCTTCTTGGCCGGTCCGGTCTGGAGAAGGAAGAAGCAGAGGGTCAGGAGCAGGAGCAGTCCCAGCAGGATGAAGCCGCTCCACTTCAGGCTGGTGCGCAGGTATGTGTGTACAGGCATGATGTCGATAAACGGTCAGAATCGGCACCTCCAAGGCGGAGGTGATTGGATCAAGGGTGTTTGGATATCTGGTCAAGACAGGATTTTTTGATCGGGCACCAATACATGATAAAGACCTCAAACAAGGAAATCAAGGATGGCGGGCAATCGCGTCTGGACCGTCAGCTGGCGTGAGGCTCTGATTTCCCGGGCTTGCCCTGGAAGATCTGCCGCATCTCCCGGCCCATCTCTTCAGGGATGATCTTGCGGAACAGGCGGCTGTCCGGGTCGGCCAGGGCCAGCCGGCCCTGACTCTGAGCCAGGATCTGCCCGTCTTGGTCCTGCAGAGATCCGTTCATGAGCACTTCTCTCTTCCCTGTCCATTCCTGCAGCCACCCTGAGGCGGTGATTTCCTGATCGACATAGGTCGGCCGGAGAAACTCCACCTGAATAGACTTGCTCAGGGGAAATTTTTCCAGAAAATGGATCGCGGCCCAGGCCATGATCTCGTCCAGGATGGTGGAGATGACGCCGCCGTGCAGCAGATTGTGCCAGCCCCTGAAGTGCAGGGCCGGAGTCAGAGTGGAGTAGAGCCGGCTGCCGTCGCTGAAAAACTGCATGTGCAGGCCGGAGGGATTCGTCTGCCCGCAGGCGAAGCAGCCGGATTCGGGTTTGGGAATGGGAGTCTGTTTCATGATCCGATCCTTTCAATTACACTTCGGACGCTGACGGCAGTTCAGCGGACGCAAGGCCGGCCTCCTGCGGGGCTTTGTCCATTTGCGCGGCTGTGGGGCCCAGATATCCCTGTAGAAGACTTTCCAGATCGTTGCGGCTCAACTCCAGATTGAGATCCAGCTGCTTGTTCTGCTCCTTGCAATGTATATTTCAGGAAAAAGCTATTGGGTTTATCTCAGTTGACCAGGCGATACAAAAGACTCTTTTTCAAAATCACTGCATCGTACTGACACATCTCATGGCAGCAGTAGCAGCGGATGCATTTGTCTGCATTGATTGCTGCGTATTTCCCGTCCAGCATATTGATCGCCCCTTCGGGACAGGACTCATAGCAGGAGCCGCAGGCCACACAGGCCTTCCGATCGATCAGCGGTTTGACCGACATGCCGTTTTTGAACAGCGGGACCAGCATCTTCTGCCACCAGGGCAGATCCCCGAGACCCTCGTTTCCGTAAATCGTTGCCGGCAGTCGATAATCCGGGATGCGCAGTTCGGATTTTTCCAGGCCGATAAGCTCGATCTCCTCCAGTCGTGTGGGAGTCATGCCCCGTTTGGCCGCCTGGAGAAGAAGCGTGTTCCTGTCCCGGTCAATCCCCATGATTTCTCCGGCCGCCACATCCAGAGCCAGAGGGTTGGTGGAGGCAAGAATCAGTCCGACCCGCCTCGGTTCGCCGGACCCCGGCCCATTGCCCTCCATGGCCAGGACAGCGTCCATAATGGACAGGCGCGGGGCCACATAATTGGAAAGATCCAGGAGCATGTCGGCAAATCGGGTATTGTCCCGAAGTTTGGCATGATAACCCGGTTTCTTCAATCCGGGGATCACTCCGAAACTGTTCTTCACCGCGCCGGTCATCGACATGAAAACATGGGTCTTCATTTTACAGACATTGATCACGCCGTCTGCCTCCAAGACCGGGGTAATGACTTCAAAGCGCTTGATCAGTTTCCCCTCGGGACAGGAGACTTCTTCGGCCGTGGTGGCCATGTTCAGCCGGAGCCCGGTTTCTTGGGAAACGGCATCCAATCCGCAGGTTCGGTAGATCTTCTGCAGCATCTTCTGGTCGTATTTATAACCGGAGCCAGGGCTGTCGGCGACGAGCGGATGCGCTCCGGCTGCTGCAAGCTCTTTCCCGAGAGCGGCCAGGATGCTCGGATGAGTGGTCACAGCTTTTTCCGGCCCGGCCGGACGCAGGAGATTGGCTTTCAAGACAATTGATTCCGATTCAGCCGCAAAAGACTTCATCCCTCCCATCTTTTCCAGAAGCTGGGGGATTTTCTCCGAGGCCTCAGTGTAGTCCGTGCATTCGAGCACATAGACCCTCGAGTCCATAGCAATCCTCAGTTTTGAGATTTTTCAGCCCTAACCGGCAGTGGCTTATCGGTTCATCTCTGTCATAAAAAACAAGAAAATGTGTTGCTCCGAAGTAGTTGAAGTCCTTGTTGGATATGGTTCACGGTTCCAGGTTCACGGTTCACGGTTTGAAGAGAAAGATATTCGGAAGATACATTCTGGGTCGTTTGAAAAACTGTTTTTTTCTTAACCGTGAACTGTGAACCGTGAACCTGGAACCTTTGGGTTGCGGGCGGAGCCAGCTTTAGATCTATCACAAATATCAAACAATATCAAAACTCAATTCCTGAGCACCGGGAGAATATATATAAATATTAGAATATCTATTGACATACTTTTTGGGTTTGCTCTACTCTCATCTCTGAAAAATATATTGAAAAGAAGAGGAGTTTTCATGAGCATGAGAGAAGAGGTGTTTGCCGCAAAAGACACGCATTTTGACCTGCCCCAGGCCTTTGCGGAAGCCAATCGCTGCCTGCTGTGCTACGACCCTCCCTGTTCCAGAGCCTGCCCGGCCGATACCAAGCCCGGGGAGTTCATCCGCAAGCTCCGCTTGAAAAACATCACCGGAGCCGTCCGGACCATCAAGGAGAACAATATCCTGGGAGGCGCCTGCGGGGCGCTCTGCCCCACGGAAGATCTCTGTGAAAAAGAATGCGCCGCCACGGGAATCGGACTCCCCATTGCCATTGGAAAGATTCAAGAGACCCTGGTTAAACATGGCCAAAAAACCGGTTTCAAACCGCTTGAAGCGTCCCGAAATCGAGAGCCGTCCAGAGTCGCCATACTCGGGTCAGGTCCCGCGGGATTGGCCTGTGCTGCTGAATTGGCCAAGGCCGGGTTTCAGGTGAGTCTTTTCGAGGAGCGCCCCGAGCCCGGCGGGGCGTTGCGCTACGGAATCATGCCCTATCGGATGGATCCTGAACTGCTGCAGGGCGAGATTGACGAGCTTCTCTCCCTGGGGGTGGATCTGCAGTGCAATAGACGCATCCAGGGGGACAGGGGAGCCGAGAAACTTCTGGAGGAAGGATTTGAAGCTCTGTTTCTGGCCCCTGGATTGTGGCATTCCAGGCAGCTCACCAGCCGCGGTCCCGGGCTTAGGGGTTGGTACAGCTCCATTGCCTATTTGCAGGCCATCCGGGAGGAAAAATTTGGGGAACTGGAAAAGGAATTCCTGAATAAACGGGTGGCGGTCATCGGCGGCGGCGATGTGGCTCTGGAATGCGTCCAGTCGGCCCTGAAACTGGGGGCCTCCGATGTCTTCCTGGTCTACCGCCGCTCCTATACGCAGATGCCGGGTGAAGAGCAGCAACGCCTCTCGGCCCTGCAAAGCGGGGTTCATTTCCTGCTGCTCAATCAGCCGGTGGATTTTATCACGGAAAATGACCGGATCACAGGATTGAAATGCGTCCGGACCGAACTCGGGCCCAAAGACGACAGCGGTCGACGGAAGCCCCAGTCCATAACAGGCTCGGAATGGGTCTTGCAAACCGACATTGTGATTGAAGCCATCGGCAACCAGGCCGAGTCCGGATCAAACACATGGTATCCCTCGGTCCGCACGGATCAGCAGAACCTGATCCGGTTGGAGGAGGACAGCCCCCGGACTTCGCGCAAGGGAATCTTTGCCGGCGGGGATATTGCCCGCGGACCGGCCCTGGTGGTCACAGCCGTGGAGGACGGCAAAAAAGCCGCCCGCTCCATCATGGCCTATCTCCGGTAGAAGCTTTGAAACTCAAAGCAATGCTCTCCCTTGAATGTGCTCTCAGGAACTTGGATCAGAAAATCCGAAATCCGAAATCGGCAATCGAAAATCGAAAATCTTCGTGAGGAGGTGTCTCGTGACACAGACCCAACCCGATTTGTCCGTGGAATTTTGCGGGAAGACTTTTTTCAACCCCTTTCTTTTGTCTTCCTC
The DNA here is from genome assembly GCA_011389765.1 of Desulfohalobiaceae bacterium S24. Taxonomy (GTDB): domain Bacteria; phylum Desulfobacterota; class Desulfovibrionia; order Desulfovibrionales; family Desulfothermaceae; genus JAABTT01. The sequence goes on from JAABTT010000017.1 coordinate 28,719, forward strand.
CCCGGTCTCCAACAGTGCGGAAATGGTGGCCCGGGCCTTTGAGGCCGGGTGGAGCGGGGTGGCCTTCAAGACCCTCAATTCGGATCGCATCCCCATCATCCATCCTTCCCCCAGGATGAATCCCTATGACTATGGCAGCAAGAAACTGGTCGGCCTGCAGAACGTGGAGCAGATCTCGGACCGGCCTTTGAAGGATAATCTTCTGGATTTTCTGTATCTGAAAAAACACTATCCCCGGCATGTCCTGATTTCCAGCATCATGGGTTTTTCCAATGAGGAATGGGCCTATCTGGCCAAAGCCTCGGAGGACAATGGCGCGGATATGCTGGAGCTCAATTTTTCCTGCCCCCACATGTGCGTCGAGGGAAGCGGGCACAAAGTGGGCCAGGCCTTCCATCTCCTGGAAAAATTCACGGGCACGGTGAAAAAGGCCGTCAGTATCCCGGTCATTGCCAAGATGACCCCGAACATCACCGACATCACCGAGCCGGCCCTGTATGCCAAAAACGGCGGGGCCGACGCCATCTCGGCCATCAATACCGTCAGCGGGATCTCCGAGGTCGGCCTGGAAGACCTGGTGCCCAAGCCGAACATCTTCGGGGTCGGGGCTGTCAGCGGTACCTCGGGGCCGGCGGTCAAGCCCATCGGGCTGCATTTCATCGCAGACATGGCCAAAAACGGAAATCTGGGACTGCCCCTGTCCGGAATGGGCGGTATAGAAACCTGGATCGACGCTTTGGAATACATCCTCCTCGGAGCCTCCACCGTTCAGGTCACCACCGGGATCATCCACTACGGCTACAGGATCGTAGAAGACCTGATCGAAGGGTTGTCCGATTATATGACCCAGGCCGGCATCCAGACCGTCTCCGAACTCGTGGGCAGGAGCCTGCCTCATCTGCAGACCACCGATCACTTCGATCTCAACCGCCAGGGTGTGGCCGAGTATGATCTGGAGCGCTGCATCGGCTGCGGCCAGTGCTATATCGTCTGCCGTGACGCCGCCGGACAGGCCCTGGAGTGGGATACTGCAAACCGGCGTCCGAGGCTGATCGAGGACAAATGCCTGAGCTGCATGATCTGCAGCTTTGTCTGTCCGGTCCCCGGGCTGATCAGTTACCAGGAAAAGGACAGCCGGTGGCAGAGGCAGGAGACCCCGGTCATGGACCCCGCTCTTGAAAGCGGGTTGAAACTGGCCCCGCCGCCGTGGCTCTGAGGATTTTCGATTTTCGAGTGCCGATTTTCGATTGTAAAGGAAGCCGATATAGCCTAAATCTAAAATTATATAATAAGGAGGATGGCATGAGCCTACTGATCAAGGGGGGACAAGTCGTCACCTCAAGCAATCGCTATCAGGCGGATGTCTACGTGGAAGGGGAGCGCATCAAAGCCATCGGCAGGGATCTCGACTATCAGGCCGAGGAGGTCGTGGATGCCTCCGGAAAATATGTCCTGCCGGGCGCCATCGATCCCCACACTCATATTCTGCTGCCCTTTATGGGTTCCCACGCCAAGGACGATTATGCAACCGGCACCATTGCCGCGGCCTGCGGCGGGGTGACCTCCATCATTGATTTCGATCTTCAGCAAAAAGGCGAAACCCTGCAGGAGGCCCTGGCCCGGAAGCAGGAGCTGGCCAGAGACAGAGTGGCGGTGGATTACTCCCTGCATCCCGCCATCATGGATCCTCGGCCCGATGTCATCGACGAAATCAAGAAAGCCGCCCAGGACTACGGCACCCCGAGTTTCAAAATTTTCATGGTCTACGATTTCCGGGTGGATGACGCCACCATGATCAAGCTCTTGCAGGAGACCAAGAAGTACGGAGGGCTGGTGCAGGTCCATGCTGAAAATGTGTATATCATTCAGCACCTGAACGAGGTGTTTGCCCGGGAAGGCAAGCTCACGCCTTACTACCATGCTCTGAGCAGGCCGAACATCGCCGAGCAGGAGGCCGTCTCCCGGGCCTCCAAAATGGTTGAACTGACGGATTCCAGGATCTACATCGTACACCTCTCCTCCAAGGAGGCTTTGTGGGTCATTAAAGATGCCAGAGATCGGGGGGTGAACATCCTCAGCGAGACCTGTCCGCAGTATCTGCTCCTGAACGAAGACCGGTATCTGGAGCCCGGCTTCAACGGGGCCAAGTATGTCATGTCCCCGCCGCTGCGCACCGAGGAAAGCAGCCAGGCCCTCTGGGAGGGCTTGCGGGGAGGCGATGTCCAGATTGTGGCCACCGACCATTGCCCCTTTGATTTTCACGGCAATAAAGATATGTTCGGCACCGAAGACTACAAAAAAATCCCCAACGGGGCGCCGGGGGTGGAAACCCTGCTCATGCTCATGCATTCCGAAGGGGTGCTCCAGGGGCGGATCAGTCTGGAAAAAATGGTGGATATCCTGGCTAGCTCCACGGCCCGGATCTTCGGCATGAAGGACAAAGGGGAAATCGCCCCGGGAAAAGACGCGGATATCGTGGTCTTTGACCCCAAGCAGAAATTCACCGTTCGCCAGGACAAACTGCACATGAATGTGGATTACACTCCGTATGAAGGCCTGGAAGTCACGGGCATGCCCAGCCTGGTCTATTCCAGAGGCAAAAAAGTGGCGCAGTGGAACGAGGATCGTGTCGAATTCGTGGGTACACCAGGTAAAGGGCGCTTTGTGAAGCGGGTGCCTTTTGACTACGGCTGAAGAATGAAGAGAAATTCGAAATATCAAATTCTTAAAATCTCGTATGAAACTTCATTGTTCTTTCTCCGTCACCCCGGCTCAGGAACGTCATCCCGGACCCCGATCCGGGACCGGGGTCCAGCTCTTACATTTTTAATCTGGATTCCGGCCTACGCCGGAATGACGGAGGTGGTCGACCAATAGTTTCTTCATTGATCAAACTGGCTGGTCCGTCCAGCCAGCGGCCGCGCTGACACCCGACACCTGAAACCTTGATTTGCAGATAATTCACAACAAAGTGTCCAAAAGTTTATAAAAATTTTTGCTCATTGGAAATAGCTTTGAACTTATTGAAATGGCTTGACTTCACGAAGATGTTCTCTTTCCAATTTCCAATTTCTAATCACAAATTTCAAGGAGGAAACCAATGGAACGAATCGTCAAATGTGGTCTGACCCAGGTCCACTGCCCGTATTTTGAAGAGCCGCCCGGGGAGATCAAGGAAAAAATGATCGCCAAGCACATCCCCTTGATTGAAGAGGCGGGCAAGCAGGGTGTCAAGATCCTCTGTCTGCAGGAAATTTTTCACGGCCCCTATTTCTGCTGCGAGCAGGACGCCAAGTGGTACGCCACGGCCGAAGCCGTGCCGGGCCCTATCACGGAGCGTCTGGCCGAGTATGCCAAAAAATTCAAGATGGTTCTGATTGTTCCGGTCTATGAACAGGCCCTGGCTGGGGTGTATTACAACACCGCCGCGGTGCTGGATGCCGACGGCTCCTATCTGGGAAAATTCAGGAAAATTCAAATCCCGCATACCTGGCCGGGATTTTTTGAGAAATTTTACTTCAAACCCGGCAACCTCGGATTTCCGGTCTTTGAAACCGCTTATGGCAGCATCGGGATTTTTATCTGCTACGACAGGCACTTCCCGGAATGCGCCAGGGTTCTGGCCCTCAAAGGAGCGGAAATCCTGTTCAATCCTTCGGCTACCACCATGGGCAAATCCCACTATTTATGGGAACTGGAGCAGCCGGCCCAGGCCGTGGCCAACGGGGTGTTCATCGGCGCCAACAACCGGGTCGGCACGGAAAAACCATGGGAATTCGGGGAGTTTTACGGTTCCAGTTATTTTGTGGATCCTCGGGGGAAGTTCCTGGCCAAAGGTTCTCGCGACCAGGATGAGCTGGTCACGGCCGACCTGGACCTGGAACAGATCCGGGAGGTCAGGGACGGCTGGCAGTTCTTCCGGGACAGGCGTCCGGAGATGTACACCGAGATCTGCCAACATCTGCCCTGATCCAGGATTGACCCGCGGACAGCTCAATCCTGGATATGTCTTGAACAATCAACAACCTAGTTGTGGTTTGAATATTTGGAATTTATATTTTGATAAGGGCTCAATGCCACATACTCAAAACTTGCCGAAATCAAAGACAGGGCACTAGAAAAGGAGGTGAGCGAATTTTTTGGCGTGACTGACGGAGAGGCATGAATCCACCACCCGGTTTTTCGGAAAATCAAGGAGGAAGCAGCTATGAATGAAAGTCAAGGCAAGGAACACAGCGGCTGGATCGTCTACCCCATCGGGAGCCGACCGAAATGGCCTTTGGCCGTTCTGCTCGGTATTCAGCAATACATGACCATGTTCGGGGCCACGGTCCTCATTCCTTTTATTGTCGGCGGGGCCATGGGTCTGCCCCAGGAACAGCTGGCCCTCTTGATTTCAACCATTTTTTTCACCTCCGGCATCTGTACCTTGATCCAGCAATCTCCTCTGGGCAACCGGCTCCCGGTGATCCAGGGCGGAACCTTTGCCTTTCTGGGACCCACCTTCGCCATCCTGGGCATGGTAGCCGCCAAAGGCGTGACCGGGGACATGCCCCTCTGGCAGCTCCAGATTCAGGAAGTGGCCGGGGCCATCATGATCGCCTCGGTGGTGGAGATCGTGCTGGGCTATACCGGAGTTTTGGGCTATGTGAAACGCCTGATCAGTCCGGTGGTCATCGGTCCGACCATTGCCATGATCGGGCTGGCCCTGTTCAATATCGGGGCCCCCTGGATGGCCACCAACTGGATCATTTCCCTCATCACCATCCTGGCCCTGGTTTTGTATTCCCAGGTCTTTTCCCATCAATCCAAAGTGTTTTTGCTCTTCCCGGTCCTTCTGGCCATTCTCACCGGCTGGCTCTTTTCCCTGCTGGGCACGCTGACCGGGCTCATATCTCCGGATAATGCAGCCTATCTCAAGCCGGATCTGATCTTTGCCGCGCCCTGGATCAGCTTTACCCCGATGCTGCCCTTTAAGTGGGGATTTCCCAGCCTGGCCAGCTCCACTCTCTGGGCCGGGGTCTTCGGCATGCTGGCCGGGTATCTGGCCTCGATGATCGAGTCCATCGGCGACTACTATGCCTGCGCCCGGATTTCGGAAGCGCCGGTTCCGACGGAACGGATGATCTCCAGAGGACTGGGGGCCGAGGGTATCGGCTGCCTCATCGCCGGAATTCTGCAGACCTGCAACGGGACCACCACCTATTCCGAGAACATCGGGTCCATCGGCCTGACCCGGGTGGCCAGCCGCCGGGTGATCATCGCCGGCGCCTTGGCCATGCTGGTCATTCCCATTGTGGGCAAGTTCGGTGCGGTGCTGTCCACCCTGCCCAAACCGGTGGTAGGCTCGATGTTTGTGGGGCTTTTCGGGATGATCGCTTCGGTTGGACTCTCCAACCTGCAGCAGGTCAATATGAACAACTCCCGCAATCTGTTCATCATCGGCCTGTCCTTTTTTGCCGGTCTGAGTGTGCCCTACCAGTTCAACCCCATGCTCTCGCCCGAGGCTATGCCCATAGACTGGAGTTCGGCAGGAAGTTTTATTGAGGTCCTGGGCAATATCTTCCAGGCCATTCTGACCACCGGAATGGCTGTCACCGCCATCGTAGGCATCCTCATGGACAATCTGCTGCCCGGGGCCACCCGGGCCGAGCGCGGGCTGGAGGCCTGGGAGCAGGAAGCCTCGGACGAAGCCTGGCAAGAGGCGGAAGCCAAATGGGCGGCTATGAAAGAAGGTGAAATGCGGCCTGTGGAGCTCTGATATCCATTGTGCGCCAGGACGCTCAATGGATAGATATCCTGTACCGATCCCGAACCGGGCCTCTTTCTCAAGTTTCTTCATTGATCAAACTGGCATTCGTGGATTGCAAAATGAATAGCATAACAACTTAATCGTATATTGCATTAAATGTCAAATAGTTATGGGGCAGCCCTGCCAGCAGCAGGGCTGCCCCGGGAGACGCGACGTGCCGAAAACCATTCTGTATGTGCTGTATGTCCTGATCATCGCCGTTGGCCTGCTGGCCTGTTACACCATTTTCAATGCCGGTAATCCGGAGAGTTTTCTTCGCGCTTTCTTCCCCAATCCCGGGAGCGATGTGTATATCGCCCTGATTGCCTCCTTCCTGGTCTTTGTACTCGGATTCATCGTGTTTTATTCCCGGGATCGGGAGGGCTTTCAACATGTCATCGAATGCAATCAAGACAGAATCAGGCAGATGCGCAGTCGCAACAAGTCCGATTTGGAGATCGCGGATTCCATCCTGGCGGCCATGGGCAGCACAGGCGGATACCGACACAATCTGGCCCGGAAAAAACTGCTCCTCTATCTTTCGGAATTCGAATGAGGCCGGACAGACCGGCCTCAGAGGAAATGTGCAGCATCATGCATGCACACTAAGGCTTCTTCAGGTTTTTGAAAAGCGGAGCGTATTCAAAAACTATATACAGCTCCGTTCAATCTCCCGACAAAGACGAAGAATCGGGTTTATTTTCAATGTAAAAAAGGGCTTACGTTCGGAGCTGTATGGATTGGATGATTTTTGCCGCTGCTTTTTTCGGGATCATCGCTTGTATCGCCTGGATCAGGTGGTGTGATCGAAAATGGATCAAGGAGCGCTTTGACCCGAAGTCAGTCAAGGCCGTGAGCTTCGGGGTCAATTATTTCGGTCTGGCCTCGGAGCCCGGGGCCCCCAGGAGGAGCAGCGGCTTTCTGCTGCTCTTGAACGATCGGCTGTTCTATCGCAGCCGCTTCAAGAAGATCGAACTGAGTATTCCCGGTCACCGCATCCGCCGGGTGACCCATGACCGGAGCCACAAAGGGGTCAATCTCCATCAGTCGGTGGTCAAGGTTGGGTTTGTAAACGAGCGGCAGGAGCAGGACGCCGCCGCCTTCAGGCTCCCCTATCCGCCGCAGTGGATGCGGGCTATTGAAAACAATTTTCTTGCAAATACCGGTCAAGAATTCAAAGACTAATACCTATATATACCAATGTTTGCATGTCCTTGACAGGAAGGGTCAGGCTCAGTATATTCAGCCCTGCTTTTAGAAGAATCGGGCATTAATTGCCTGTTATAACGAGAAAACCTATGGCTCAATTCATGTTCCAACTAGACAGACCCGATAAAATCACGGATACCATCATCGCCCAGATCCGCTCGGCCATTCTTGAAGGCAAGCTGATCCCCGGTGACAAACTGCCTACTGAAAAAGAACTGACGGAACAGTTTCAAACCAGCAAACAGACCATCAGAGAATCCCTCCGGGCTCTCGAGCACATGGGGCTGCTGGAGATTCGCAAAGGCAGCGGCGGCGGCGCCTTTGTCGTGGAAGTGGACGTTGAATTCACCAAAAGAAACCTCGCCAATTTTCTGTATTCCAGGGAACTCAGTCTCCAGAACCTGACCGAAGTCAGAAAGATCATCGAGCCCCATGCCGCTCATCACGTCGCCCGGCACAGGACGAAGCAGGATCTGGCCAGACTGAAAGCGATCATCGACTGGTCCAGGGAGCACTACCTCACAGCCGGGGGGCAGGATATCAGCTTGAAAGGCCAGGAATTTCATCGAATTATATCCCAAAGCACAGGAAACCCGCTCCTGGTCCTGATGATCGATTTTGTGGAGAGTCTGCTCAAGGACTTCAAGGATACCCTCAAACTTGATGAATCTTTTTGCCACTCGATTCTCGAGGCCCATGAGAAGATCTATCAGGCTATCCTGGAAAAGGATTCTGAAAGGGCCGCCCGGGAGATGTACATCGATGTTGTGGATGTGGAATCCCAGCTTGTAAAGCTGGAGAAAGACGCCGGAAGGGATCAAACATTTTCCTTTTTTCAAAACTCTGCCCTGTGAACTCAAGGAGGAAGCTGCATGTCAAAACCAGAAATGCTCAATTACATTAATGGTGAATGGGTCAAATCGAAATCCGAAACCATCGGCGATGTCTGGAATCCGGCCAAGGGTGAAAAGATCGCCACGGTGCGCTACGGCAGCAAAGACGATGTGGATATGGCGGTCAAGGCCGCCAAAGAGGCCTTTCCGGAATGGCGGGAAACCCCGCCCCTGAACAGGGCCAGATATCTCTTTCGTTTGAAGGAGGCCTTTGAGGACAACTTTGAAGATATCGCCCGGGTGTTAACCATTGAACAGGGCAAAATTCTGGATGAAGCCAGAGGCGAAGTCCGGCGCATGATCGAGAATGTAGAGCATGCCACCGGCGTGACCACCCTCATGACCGGGTATACTTTGGAAGACATCGCCAGGGGCATCGACTGTATGGGGCATCGCCAGCCCCTGGGCGTGTTTGCGGGAATCGTCCCCTTCAATTTTCCGGGCATGGTTCCCTGGTGGTTCATGCCCTACGCTCTGGTCTCAGGGAACACCTATGTGCTCAAACCTTCGGAGCAGGTGCCCATGACCCAGACCAAGATCTTTGAAATCGTCGAAGAAGCCGGTTTTCCTGAAGGCGTGGTGAACATGGTGCACGGCTCAAAAGATGTGGTCAACGGGCTGCTGGACCATCCGGATGTCGAAGGCATCTCCTTTGTGGGCTCCACCCCCACGGCCAAATACATCTATCAACGCTGCGGCGAGACCGGAAAACGGGTCCAGGCCCTGGGCGGGGCCAAGAACGTGGTGGCGGTGATGCCGGACGCGCCGCTGTCCAGCTGCATCCCCAATGCGGTGGCCTCCTTTTACGGCTGTTCCGGGCAGCGCTGCCTGGCCGGCTCCATCCTGGCCCCTGTGGGCGGGGCCGCCGATGAAATCGTGGAAAAATTTCTCTTTTCCGCAAAGGCCATTGCAGTCGGCGACGGCCTGAATGAAGACACCGCCATGGGACCGGTTGCCGGCAAGGCCCACAAAGAGCGGGTCCTCGGCTATATTGAAAAAGGTCTGGCCGAAGGCGCCGAACTCATCCTGGACGGCCGCAACTGCAAGGTTGAAGGCTATCCCGAGGGCTATTTCGTGGGGCCGACCATCTTTGACAAGGTCACCCCGGATATGGTCATCGCCCACGACGAGATTTTCGGGCCGGTGGTGAACATTGTCCGCTGCAAGGATCTGGACGATGTGATCAAGCTGGTCAATTCGAGGAAGTTCGCCAACGCTACGTCCATCTATACCTCGAACGGGGGGACGGCCAGGGAGTTCAAATACCGGGTCAAACCGAGCATGGTGGGCATCAACATCGGCATAGCCGCGCCCATGAGCTTCTTTCCCTTTGGCGGAGCCGGGAATTCCTTTTTCGGGGACATCAAGGGGCACGGCCAGGAAATTTTCCAGTTTTTCACCGACACCAAGGTGGTTATTGAGCGCTGGCTGTAATCTATTACAGAATTTATTTGAATTTTTGGTGCTTGGAGTTTGTTACTGGCTCATAAGGAGCAAGAGGAGACGACCATGCCTCTCACCAATTTTGGGAGCATATTGAAATTCGCCGAGGACCTCGAAACCCAGGATCTGGCATTTTACGAGGCCGCGGCTGACAATCCGGCCTGCGCTCCGCACAAAGACCTGCTGCAGCAGTTTGCCGCGGACTTGAAAAAGAACCAAAAACTTATCCGGCGCATTCGCCGGGAGAATGTCACGGAAATGATTTTGGAGCCGGTTCAGGGCCTGACCCGGAGCGAATTCACTCTGGACTTCGACCCGGACCGGGGACTGGATCCCGCCGGTGTCCTGGACCAGGCCCGGGCCCGGGAAAACAGGGCCGAACGCTACTATTTGAAAGCGGCCGAGCAGATCAAATCCCAGCCTGAGGTGGCCAGGGGTTTGAAGCAGATCGCCAAGAAGCGCTCCGCCCATCTCAAACAACTACACGAGATCGATTAACTTTTGCTTTCCGAGCAAGGAGTCTTTTCATGAAGAGTACAGCAGACAAAGTCAGCGAATTGACGGAGCACACCTTCGGGACCTGGAACCGGCAGAAAGCCTGGAAAACCCCCATGCTGATCACGGATGCGGAAGGTGTCTATATCTACGATGACCAGGGCAAGCCCTATCTTGATTTTTCCTCGCAGCTCATCTGTTCCAACCTGGGACACAAGAACAAGGCCGTGATCGAGGCCATTGTCAAGCAGGCCGAAAAGCTGCCCTATGTGGCCCCCGCGTTCGTGAACGAAGCCGCCATGGAAGCAGTTGAAGCCATCCGCTCGGTCATGCCGGAGTCTTTGGGGAAGTTCTTCTTCTCCACCAGCGGGACAGAAGCCAATGAAGCGGCTTTGAAAATGGCCAGGCAGTCCAAGATGCCGGCCTACAAGGCGATTTCCAGATATCGCTCCTTTCACGGCTCCACCCCGTCCAGCGCCGCCTTTACCGGCGATCCCAGGCGCTGGCCCTCGGAACAGGCCAGATGCACCATTCAGGGGGTGCGCTTCGCCCCGGACTGCTACTGCTACCGCTGTCCCTTTGCCCTGGAATATCCCGGCTGCAATGTGCAGTGCGCCCGGTATCTGGATTACATGATTGCAGAGGAGGGCAATGTGGCGGCCATGATTGTCGAGCCTGTGGTGGGCACCAACGGCCGGCTGGTTCCCCCTCCGGAATATTTCCCCATTGTCAGGGAAATCTGCGACAAGCACGGGGTCCTGCTCATCTTCGACGAAATCATGACCGGCTGGTTCCGGACCGGCCCCGCCTTTGCCTGGGAGCACTGGAACGTGGTCCCGGACATTCTGACCATGGCCAAGGGGGCCAGCGCCTCCTACACCCCGGTGGGCGTCACCGCGGCCTCCAATGAGGTGGCCGGGTTCTTCGAGGATGAATTCTTCTGCCACGGCCACACCTACGCCTACCATCCCCTGGCCGCTTCGGCCGTCCCTGCGGCGGTGTCGGAGTACAAGCGGGTCATGGCCTCGGGCCTGCCCCGGAAGGCGAGCCGGCACCTGCAGGCCAGTCTCTATGAACTGGCGGACAAGCACGAATGCGTGGGAGACGTACGGGGCATCGGCCATTTCTGGGCCCTGGAGATCGTCAAGAACCGCAAGACCCGGGAGCCTTTCAATGTCAAGGCGGACAAGATCAGCGGCAAGCCGCTCATGACCGGGAAGATCGCGGCCGAGGCCCTCAAGCTGGGGCTGTTCATGTTTGCCTGGTACGACAATCTGATCATCGCTCCCCCGCTCATTGTCACGGAAGAGGAGATCGACAAGGCCAAGGATATTCTGGATCAGGCCCTGAAGGTGGCCGACAGCGAGGTGGAGTCCACCGGGGTTCCCGCCTCCAGGTCAACCGAATACGCAGCGAAGTAATGGTTCGAAACCGCAACGGCCCGTTGTTTTCCGGAAGACGGGCCGTTGCGGTTTACCATTCATGGTTCAGCTTCTTCTCCACCTGTTCCCAGTTGGCGTCGATCTGGGCCACGGCCTCCATGCCCATTTCCAGATGTTTGTCCTTGTAATTGGTGTACACTTCCTCGTGCATCTTCTTGTCCTTGATTCCCCGGCGCTGGAGGGGCATATCCGAGACGAGCATGATCGAGCCGATGGGGATCTCGTAGCGATAGGCCACGGAAAACAGGGTAGCCAGTTCCATGTCGATTGCCAGGATCCGCTGGGCTCGCAAATACTCCACGAATTCGTCGTCAAACTCCCACAGGCGCCGGTCCGTGGTGTAGACGATCCCCTGTCTGGGAGTGAACTCCCTGTTCTTGACCGCGCGCCGGCAGTAAATATTCACTGAGGTCGCGGGAATGGCGGGAAACTCCTGGGGCAGATAATGCCGGCTGGTTCCCTCCCCCCGGATGGCGGCCGCGGGGATAACAAAATCCCCCACTTCCAGGATGTCGTCAATGCCCCCGCACATCCCTAAGACAATCACGGATTTCAAGTTATCCAGGTAGGCCAGACAGTTGATGATCAAGGCCGCCTGAGGGGAGCCGATGCCGAAATCGATCATGGTGCAGTTCAGCTCCCGGGCATTGACGATGCGAAAATTGCCTTCGGAGCAGCACTCCTCTGTCTTTTGCTCAAAACTATGCAGATACTGCTTGAAATTGGTGAGCAGGACATGCTCGCAAAAATTCTCCAGGGGCGAGTTGGTGTAGCGCTCCAGGGTCTGGCGAACGTACTCGTGTTCTTTGAGGTTCAGGGCCATGGAGTTTCCTTTTCAGAAAATTAAGATCTGGGGAGAATTTGGAATCCGGCTGTGAGGAAATGATGGTCAGCGGTCAGAGCCGTTGGTATGTGCAGCTCTTTCATCAGAACAAAACTCGTGCAGTCGGTTAAGGAAAAAGATTGGTCTTTCCAGCTGAAAAACCAGCGAATGGCTTGGGCCTCTTGCTCGGGAGTGATCCAGACTGTTTTGCAGCGTTGACTTTTGGTGATCTGAGTCCACCATTGTTCGGCCGCGTTCATCCCGAGCCGCAGACGGATCAGGGGCAGACTCTCGTCGACGACGTAATTCGAAACGACCAGGATCCCCCCTGCTTCCAGCCATTGATCCCGAGCCCTCCGGCAGGCACCATTCAAAGGATCTTTGGAATCGGCCATGGCCATCCAGCCGGCCGTATCCACGAACATTTTGTTCATAGGCTGCCGGATCCGTACAAGAACGTATCATGCTCTTCAGCACTCAATCCGTCTGTGGAAGTTCCGACAGACTCGGCGCCATAGAGGGAATCCTGCTGGAGCGGGAGAAAGTTTTCTTCTTCTGCTTCAACAGGGACGATTCGAAAGGCCGGACGGCTTCGGTACAAAACGGTAAAGTGTTCCCCACGGCGGACGCGTTCCACAATTGTCGGGAGTGTGGATCTAAGTTCCTTCGCGTTAATGGTATGCTGCATTAAATCACCTCCATGAAGTTAAACTTAAGTTTAACTTTGAGATGACTGCATGTCAAGATTGAGGATCAGGGGGGGCGCCGTCAATCGGTGTTTGCCTCCTGCAGCCAGGCGGACAGGGTGTCCACGATCTGCCGGGCCTGTTTGGCACTGGAGATGTTGAATTTGGACTGGGAGCGGTACTGCCCGTTGATCTTGCGATAGCGGCGGATGACATATTTTTCCGGGCCGAAATCGTCGAGCTTGGTGTCCAATTGCCGGTAGCGGAAGAGGATGGTGGTCCAGGCCCCCTTGCTCAGGACCTCTTTATCCAGTTCCTGGACCAGGCAGCGGCCGTCTTCTTCGTAGGTGATGGTGATATCCTCGATTCGTTCCGCCATGGATTTCTCCTTGTTGAATGTTCTCCTGTCTGCAATCCGGAGTGAGCCTATATGCCCAGGGCCTTACTGTCAAAATCTCCCGGGCTTATCAGGATTTTGAAAAACGGACAGAAATGATAGAACCGTGAACCAGGAACTCTCCCGGTTTTATCCGCTAGAGTCCCAAGCAGGATTCGGTGAATGGACATTCAGACGGAGGTGGTCAGGAAGTTCCCTTTGGCAGAATGAAAGGCCACGGTTCGGAAGCGGACTCCGATGCTGGACAGGCGGTCGTCCAAGAGCTTATTGTGGACCACCTCGGCCGCGGCCTTGAATTTTTCCCCGTCTATTTTGATGATTTGACCGGTGTCCAGGCCGAAGGCAGTGGTGAAGCGAAGCCCCTGAGGCGAGAGATCGAAGAGCGAACCCCGGAGCTTATGACCCGGCCAATACACATAGAAAAAAATGGTCCCTGTTTTTTTTATGCGGTCCAGGGAGCGGGTCCGTTTCTCCTGCTGGTCGTCTGCAAAGGAGAACAAAGGGCTGGAACAGGTCGGACACAAGGGCCCGGACTCCGGCCGGTGATTATAAGCATGAGGGGTTTTGCAAAAGGCGCAGTAGCGGGTGATCAGGGAGTCGAAAGCCCCTCCTGTTTCAGATGGGGCGGAGAAATCTTGGACCGCCGGCATGGTGCCGGCGTAGTCGATGTGATCGTCCGGCACGGATGCGGATCCGGCAAGGAACAGGATTTCTTCGTCCGATGATTTTTTGAGGTGATCGGCTCTGGCCTGCAATTTTTGGACGGCTTTGTTGTGTCCGTGTTTTTTGAGGAGCCGGTCATAGGCAATGCGCTGTTGGGCATTGTTCAAAACAACATAGGCCTCGTGGAGCATTTCTTGCGGGATGTCGTTGTTCTGCAGCAGGTACAGGTAGCGCTCCCGGATCACAGCGGCATGGGCGTCAGGCTGGACCTGGAGCAGGCGGTAATAATTGCGCCGGTTTTCGTTTCGAAAGGGTTCGCTGTACAGCTTCTGCTTACGGGAGAACAAAGTGGGTCGTTTTAAATGCCCCTGGGACAGCTGGACAATATTGTTCTCCTGCAGGAGCTTCCGGTCGTAGATCGCCCGTTTTTGAGGGTTTCGCAGGGTGTCATAGGCCACGTTGATCAAGGCCGCATCTCTTTGGTTTCCGCCGAAATCCGGATGCATGCGCAGTTTTTGCATCAGGAGCTTGTAGTTCTGCCTGATGACCTCGGGCGGGGCGTCGGGCTGCACTTCCAGGATGCGGTAATAATTGCGTCGATTGTCCATAGGCGAATGCCGGAAATGATAGCAAGGCAGGCTCACACGGTTTGAAATATCCGTCCTTATCATTATCGGCGAAAAGTCGCAAGAGCTTAAATCCTGAACTCTTTCCCCCAGCCCAACATCAGAGCTCTCTTTCGTTTTATACTGATCCAATTTTGGTTTTTGAAACAAAGACTGATTGTCCTTTGATTTCAACGACAGAAACCTGAAAAAGGTAAGTTGGAGCAGTATAAGGCTTCCGGATTTGAAACAGGCAGTCAGTCACGGTTTTTGTTCAGAGGGGGGCTATGAGCACTAACAGCGAAGAAACGGCGAAGATGCAGGCGAACCGGGCCTTTCAGGATTTTCCGAATGCTCCGGGCGTGTATCTCATGAAGGACGAGCGGGGCCGCATGCTCTATGTGGGCAAAGCCAAGAATCTGCGGAAACGCGTGGCTTCCTATTTTCGCCCTCCTGAACAATTGGAGCCCAAGACCCGGCAATTGGTATCCAAAATCAGGGGGTTGGATTATCTGTGCACAGTTTCGGAAAAAGAGGCCCTGCTCTTGGAGAGCAGTCTCATCAAGAAGCACCGGCCCCGCTATAATCTGGTCCTGCGCGACGACAAGAGCTACATCCTGTTCAAACTGGACAAAAACAGTACGTTTCCCCGTTTGTCCCTGACCCGGAAGGTGGTGCGGGATGGATCGAGCTATTTTGGACCCTTCACCTCGGCCCAGTCCGCCAGGGAAACCCTGCGGGCGGTCAATAGGCTGTTTCCTCTGCGCAAGTGCAAAGCGCTTCAGTTTGAAAACCGGACGCGGCCCTGCCTGCAGCATGAGATGGGCCGCTGTCTGGCGCCCTGCGTGAAGCCGGTTGCTCAGAAGCATTATCAGCAGATGGTTGCCAAGCTCGAGCTTTTCCTCTCGGGCGGTTCCAAGGAGTTGATGCAGCGATTGCAAAGGGAAATGGAGGAGGCCGCCCAGGCTTTGGAATTTGAAAAAGCCGCTGAAATCAGGGATCAGCTCAAGGCGGTCCGCCGGACTGTGGAACAGCAGAGCGTGGTCTTGACCCAGGGCGGGAGTTTCGATCTGCTTGGTTCTGCGGAAACAGAACAGGGGACAGCTCTGGGCTTCCTGTTCATCCGTCAGGGCAAGGTCCTGGACGGGAAGTCGTTTTTCTGGGAGCACAAGCCGGAATACGAGGAGCTCATGCGGGGAGCCCTGCTGCAGTTTTACACTGCGGACCGGCTTATTCCGGAACGCGTCGTACTCCCCAAGACACTGGCCGACCCCGCGGTGGCCGCGGTCCTGTCCGAACGCAGAGGCCGAAAGGTACGGCTGGCGGCGGCCAGGACCGGCACGGAAAAGCAGCTGCTGCACATGGCTCGCACCAATGCCCTGGAAAAGATGAAGGAGCAGGAGGGCCGCCAAACTCCGGCGGGACTGGCCAAGGCCCTGGGTCTCCAGGAGCCTCCCGTTCGCATTGAAACCATTGATGTGTCCCATTTGTCCGGGCAGGGGACCATGGTGGGGCAGGTGGTTTTCGAAGAGGACCGGCCGGTGCCGCAGGAATGGCGGGTGTATCATGTCCCGGAGGCAGAGGGGAGCTGTGACGATTACGCAGCCTTGGCCGCCTGGGTGCGGCGCAGGGTCGCCTCCGGTCCTCCCTGGCCGGATATGCTTCTTATTGATGGTGGCAAGGGGCAATTGGCCGCGGTCCGGAAGGCCCTGGCGCACAGTTCCAGCCCGCGGAAAGGTTTTCAGGAAGGTGCTCCCGGGAACAGAATCGGGGAGGACGATCCTGTGCACTGGGAACTGGCTGCTATTGCCAAAGGCAAGCCGGGTTTGGAGGAGGACCGGATATACAGGCCGGACCGGAAAAATCCTCTGCCTTTGAAGGCCGGGCGCCCTGAGCTGCTGTTTTTACAGAATATGCGGGACGAAGCCCACCGCTTCGTACTCGGCCGTCAGAAGCAGTCCCGCAGGACAAGAGCCCGGAAGGGCAGCCTTGAAGAACTTCCCGGCGTGGGTCCCCGGACGGCTGTTTTGCTGCGGGAGCGCTTCAGCTCGCCACAGCTTTTACGCCAGGCCAGTCTGCAGGACCTGATGGCCGTGCCCGGCATCGGCCGCAAAAAGGCGGAGCAGATCTATGCTGGATTGCAGGACAGATAATATGCATCCGTCCGGATGCATATTATCTGCTGTTTAAGAAAATCTGCGCCCTTTTGGCTTCGGCCCGGTCCGGAAATTTCTGGATCAGTTCTTCCAGACGCAGTCGGCCGGCTTTGTTTTTGTGCAGGGCATAATAGGACAGGCCCTGTTTGAGCAGGGCCGCCGGGTATTTATTGCTTTCGGGGAATTTTGCGATGACCGTGTTGTACTGCATAGCCGCCTTGGCGAAGTCCTGGAGCTGATAATAGGCTTCGCCCTGCCAGAAATAGGCGTTGGGCGCCAGTTCATGACCAGGAAAACTGTCCACCATATCCGACCAGAGCCCCAGGGCTTGGGAGTAGTTTTGCTGATTAAAGGCCTGCAGGGCCTGATCGTACAAAAATTCCGGGGTGATTTCCTGCGATTTTTCAGGTTCTTGGACCGCTTGTTCGCTTCTTGCAGGGCTGGCTTGTTCCGAGGTTTGTTCCCCGGTATCGATCCCCAGTTGGCTGACGATCTGATGGAGCTCGGTCTCGAGCCGGTCGAGCCGTTTTTCAAGGTTTTTGAGCTGTTCAGCGTTTTGTGTGCCAGTTTTTCCGGCTTTTTGCACGGAACGCTCCAATTCTTCCTGGGAGCCCATGAGGGTGGCCAGCTTGATTTGCTGCGATTCCACCCGGCTGGCAAGGTCCGCCTGTCTTGAACGGGCGGATTGGCTCATGGACTCCCCTTCTTCAGCCGAGGTTCCAGATGGCCTCCGGCTGAGTTTTGCAATTTTTTCTTCCAAGGCCGCGAGTTTTTCCTGCAGTTCCTTCTGGGTTTCGGTCTGCTTTTTCTGAACCTGCCGAAGGGAAAACACCTGATTCTGGAGCAGGCTGTTCTGTTGGGGGGTCGTGGTGGTACAGCCCAGGACCAGGCTGAGCATGATGCAGATAAAGAGTGTTTTTTTCATTTTCATTCCTCCTCAGCCGGATGATCCGGAAGAATTTAAGGTTTGACTCGGGTTCCCTTTTTTCGTCCCCAGACCAGATAGGCCAGGCCGCCCAGGACCGGAAGGAACATGGCCGCAAACAGCCAGCCCATCTTTTCTGCAGGGCTCGGGAAATCGCAGTGAAAGAGGTGCCAAATGGCCCATAGATTGGGCAGAATGGGGATGAAGAGCAAAATCCCGATCAGGGCCAGGCTTGTGGGTGAAAAGCCGGTCACTCAGTTTCTCCTGAATGTGTAAAAAAGTGATACGCCCAAGACAAAAACAAGACAGACGATCCACTGGGTGACGCTCAGAAAGCCGAGATGGCCTCTGAAGTCACCCCGAAAAAACTCTACCACGAAGCGGAAAAGCGCATACAGCATGAGGAAGAGGGCAAAGAGCTGTCCGGGCTGCCGGACCTTTTTTTTGGCCGCGATGAGGAGTATGAAGATGATTAATCCGGACAGGGAATGATAGAGTTGAGTCGGATGCAGAGGACTGTTGAGCGGCGCCAGAGAGTTGGGGTTTTTGAAGGTGACGGACCAGGGCAGGGAGCATTGTTTTCCATAACAGCAACCGGCCATGATGCAGCCTATTCTTCCCAGGGCCTGGCCTGCGGCGATGCCGGGGGCGAAAGCATCGAGCCATTTCCGAAAGGGTTCTTTTTTTTTGTTGAGATACAACCAGGCAATGAGTCCGGCAGCAATAGCCCCGCCCACAAAAACCAGCCCGCCTTTCCAGAACTGGATGATCTGCAGGGGATTTTCAAGAAAATAGAGCGGGTTTAAAAGCACATACAACAACCTGGACCCGGCCAGGGCCCCCAGGATGAGATAAAAGCCCAGGTCGGGGATAAGTTTGTGATTGAGATTCTTCCGGCGGGCTTCTTTCATGCTCAGCCCCAAACCGAGCAGAATGGCGGCTGCGATGAAGAACCCGTAGCTGTACAGAGTGACGGGGCCGATGTCAATGAGAATCGGATGCATGTCTCTCCCGTGTATAAAAAGTGATCAGCAGGCAGATGGCGCCGAAGCTGATGGCAATATCCGCGATATTGAAGGCCGGCCAGTGGAAACGGCCGATGTGAAAATCGAGAAAATCCACGACGACCCCGTGCCGCAGTCTGTCGAGCATATTGCCCAGGGCACCGCCCAGGATCGAACTCAGAGCAAAGACATAGAGCGGTCCCTTGCCCCGGGCCCGGCGCAGAAGCGAGACAATCACCAGTACAGCCAGGCCGGTGACCACGATGAAAAAGAGTGGCAGCCAGGCGGCAGTCCGGGTGTTCAAAAAACCGAAAGCCGCTCCGCGGTTCAGGACATGGACGATATTGAAAAAACCCTCGATGACGGTGACCTGGCTCCAGACCGGCATGGAGCCCTTAATCAGTTCTTTCGTGAATTGATCGAGGACAAGAACCGTAAGGGCGATCCACCAGGCCCATTTCGGGAAAGGGCTCTGTTCTTCGTTTTTTGTGAACCTGGAACCTGGAACCTGGAACCTGGAACCCATCAGACTCCCCTGTCCTGTTTCAGCACTCCTGCGCAGCGGGGGCAGATCTCGGGATGGCCGGGGTCCTGTCCGAGCTCCGGACTGTAGGTCCAGCACCTGGCGCATTTCTCGCCTTTGGCCCGCTGAATCTGAATCTGGAGTCCCGGGATCTCCTGGCTGTGCTGCCCGTCCTCCAATTCGGTTCCGGCCGGGGCCAGTTCGAGCTGGGAGACAATAAAGAAATCCCTGAGGTATGCTTGGACGGAATCCAGGGCGTCCATGAGTTCCTGATCGCCGCTCAAACGCAGCAGGACATCCAGGGAGTGCCCGATCAGACCGTTCTGCCGCTTCGGTTCGATGGCTTTGGTCACCTCGGACCTGACCTGGAGCAGGAGGTTCCAGAGCTCCAGTTCTTCAGGACTCAGGAGATCCTCCTGCTCTTCCGGCAGGATGTAGGCCAGGACGCTTTGCGCCTCGCCGCTCTTGAGCTGTCCGCTCAGATGCTGGTAGATCTCTTCGGCAGTGAAACTCAAAATCGGGGACATGTCCTTGATCAGGATGAGCAGGATGCGCAGCAGGGCGGTCTGGGCCGAACGCCGCTCCAGGCTGTTTGCAGCCGAGACATAGAGTCTGTCTTTGAGGATGTCCAGATAAAAGGCGCTCAAGTCGTTGACGCACATGTTGTGCAGGGAATGAAAAACCTTGTGCAGGTCGTAGTCCTGGTAATAGCCGAGAAGAGAGCGGTGTTTCCTGAGCACAAGATCCAGGACGAAGCGGTCCAAAGGGAGCATATCGGTGTGGGCGACGCTGTGCACCCCGGGATCGAAATCAGAGAGATTTCCCAGGATATAGCGGCAGGTATTGCGAATCCTGCGATAATTGTCCACAAGCTGCTTGAGGATGCTCTCCGAAATCCGCAAGTCCTCCTGGTAGTTTTCCGAGGCCACCCACATCCGTAGAATTTCCGCCCCGTATTTGTCGATAATATCCTGGGGGGCCACCACGTTGCCGATGGATTTGGACATTTTCTTGCCCTGCCCGTCCACCACAAAGCCGTGGGTCAGGACGGCCCGGTACGGGGCCCGGTCCCGGGTGCCCACAGAGGCGAGCAGGGAACTGTGAAACCAGCCCCGGTGCTGGTCCGAGCCCTCCAGGTACATGTCCGCGGGATAGCGGCATTCTTCCCGCTGTTCCAGAACCGCGGCGTAACTGGTCCCGGAATCGAACCAGACATCCAGGATGTCGGTCTCCTTGCGCCAGTTTTTCCCCTGACAATGCGGGCAGGTCAAGCCGGGGGGCCGGATGGCCTCCAGGGAGACTTCAAACCAGTAATCCGCCCCGGTTTCGTGGGCCGCGAAGCGATCAACAATGCCCTGTACCCAGTCCGGGTCGCAATAGGCCTGTCCGCAGTCTTCGCAGATGAGAGCGATGATGGGCACGCCCCAGGAGCGTTGTCTGGAAATGCACCAATCCGGACGATTGGCGATCATATTTCCGATGCGCTGCTTCCCCCAGGCCGGAATCCATTTAACGTCCTCTTCAATGGCCTGCAGGGCCTTGTCCCGGAGTCTGTTCTGCTCCATGGAGATGAACCACTGGGTGGTGGCCCTGAAGATGACCGGCTTTTTGCAGCGCCAGCAGTGGGGGTAGGCGTGCTCCAGACGTTCATTGGCCAGCAGGGCCCCGACACTGTCCAGTTTTTCGATGATTTTGGGGTTGGCCTCAAAAACATTCTGTCCCCCGAAATACTGTACGCTGTTCAGATAACGTCCCTGGTCGTCCAACGGGGCATAGACCTCCAGCCCGTATTTAAGCCCGGTTTCATAGTCTTCCTGGCCGTGTCCCGGGGCGGTATGCACACAGCCGGTGCCGCTCTCCAGGGTGACATACTCGGCCAAAACAAGGGGCGAGGGCCGGGAGTAGAGGGGATGTTCGGCTTGCAGGCCTTCGAGTTGCCGTCCGCTCAGTTTGCCCAGGAGTTTGGGCTCCGGCCACCGGAATTTTGCCGCGCAGGCTTCCCAGAGTTTTTCAGCCAGGAGATAGCAGGCCTCTTGGTGCTGAACCAGGACATACTCGTATTCCGGGTGCACGGCCAGGGCCAGGTTGTTGGGCACGGTCCAGGGGGTGGTGGTCCAGATGACCGCAAAAACCGGAAGATCGGCCGCCTGGGGCAGCAGCTCCCGGATCTTTTCGTCCGGAAGCGGAAAGCGGACGTAGATGGACGGGGAGTTTTTGTCGGAGTATTCCACTTCGGCTTCAGCCAGGGCGGTTTCGCAGGAGGGGCACCAGTGGATGGGCTTCTTGCTGCGCAGGACGGAGCCGCGGCGCATGAAAGTGCAGAGTTCTCCGGCGGTGGCCGCCTCGTAAGCCGGGTGCATGGTCAGATAGGGCCTGTCCCATTCGCCGAGTACGCCGAGCCTTTGAAATTCTTCCCGTTGGATGTCCAGATAATGAAGGGCGTATTCCCGGCAGCGTTTTCTGATGTCCAGGGTGCTGAGTCCGGATTTTTCCTCTTTCAAGGACTGCTCCACCTTGAGTTCAATGGGCAGGCCGTGGCAGTCCCAGCCCGGGACATACTCGGCCCGGTAGCCCATGAGATTTCTGGATTTGACCAGGATATCCTTGAGGATCTTGTTCATGGCCGTGCCCAGGTGGATGTTGCCGTTGGCGTAGGGCGGACCGTCGTGCAGGACAAAGGTCTTATCCGAGCTTCCGGTCTGGATCATCTGTTCGTAGGCCTGGTGCGTCTTCCAGAATTCGATGAGCCTGGGCTCGTTTTTTTGGAGCTTGGCCCGCATGGAAAAGGCGGTTTTCGGCAGGTGCAGCGTATCCTTGTAGTCGCTCATGTCGGATGAATCCTCCGGGAGGTAAAGAATTGAAGAGTGATTTCGCTCCAAAAAAAATGAAGCAAGAAGTCTCAGAAGTCAAGGCCGGAGTATTCATCCGGCGGAGCTGCTTGCATCAATCCGGGGGATGATGGCCGTCAAGAGGCGACCGAGCTCCTGTCCGGTTTTCTCCGCCTGGGCGATGATTTCCTGGAGGGAGGTGGGGGCCATGCAGTCCGGAAGATTCTTGTTGGTCAGGCAGGACAGGCCGAGAATGTTCAGGCCCATGTGCTTGGCGGCGATGACTTCCAGGACGGTGGACATGCCGACGGCGTCGGCCCCCCAGAGCTTGTAGACCCTGGTTTCAGCCGGGGTTTCCAGGCTGGGCCCCTGCACCCCGATATACACGCCCTGTTCCAGGCGCAGACCGAGATCTGCGCCGGTTTGCAGGGCCAAGTGCTGCAGCCCCGGATTAAAGGTTCGGCTCATGTCCGGGAAGCGCGGCCCCCAGTGCTCGAGATTCGTTCCGGTCAAAGGCTGGTGGCCGGTGTGGTTGATCTGGTCGGCTATGACCATGATGGCGCCGCACTGAAAAAGGGGATTGAGGGCGCCGGCGGCATTGGTGAAGATGATGTTGGCAATGCCCAGCCGGGACAGCAGTCTGACCCCCAGGCAGACCTCTTCGGCTGAATAGCCTTCATAGAGATGAAAGCGGCCCTGGAGGGCCAGAACAGGCCGGTCTCCGGTCCAGCCCAGGACCAGTTGCCCCTGGTGGCTTTCCACAGTGGATTGGGGAAACCCCGGGAGATCGGCGTAGGCGATTCGCTCAGGGGCGGCAAGGCCGGCGGCCCAGTCCCCGAGTCCGGTCCCCAGGACGATTCCGGTTTTGGGGCAGGTCCCGGAAGGCAGCAGTTCCCTGGCTGTTGCCAGCAGTTCTGCGGGCAAATCGTGCATAGTGCGTAATCTCTTGGACTTGTGTGAAAACTTGACGGATAGGCTGTATCTCCATACACTGAAGCGATCAACATGTCAAAATGAGTTGAGGACGGGGGCTGATTTTTTTCTTTCAATGCAGCAAAGGAGGCATTCATGGCCGGAACGTACAATAAGGTTTTTCTAGTGGGGCGCTTGGGAGTCGACCCGGAGCTGAAATACACCCAGAGCGGCACGCCGGTGACCAACTTCAGCCTGGCAACGGATGAAGGCTTCAATGACCGGGAGGGCAATCGCCAGGAGCGGACTGAGTGGCATCGGATCGTGGTCTGGGACCGGCAGGCGGAGACCGTCTGCCAGTACATGAGCAAGGGCCGGCTGGTCCTGGTGGAAGGGTCCCTGCAGACCCGGAAATGGCAGGACAAGCAGGGTCAGGACCGCTACACCACCGAGATCAGGGCCCAGCGGGTGGTCTTCCTGGGCGGCGGGCAGCCGGGAAACCAGTCCTATGAGCAAGTGGAATCCGGGGCTAAGGACCAGGCCGCGAATCGAGACCGCGGTTCCAAAGAGCAGGACTCCAACTCCGAGGGTGTGGGGCCGCTCTTTCCTTCGGAAGCGAGCGCCATGGATGACGCGCCATTCTAAAATCGGGCCGGGCCTGATTTTAGAATATCCAAATCTCGTTCCCGGCTCTGGTGAGGTGTGGTTGCGCTAAGCGGCTTTAGGCCGAAAGCAGTCCCCTTCGTCCTAGTGTCATATCGCATGACTATTCATAAAACATGGCGTAATGAGAGCTGATCATCCGGGCCGCTTCATTGGCATACTGCATCACAAGGCGCTGTAAGGCGTTATAGCACTGGGCTCCGAGGGTCAAAATTGCCGCTTTTCGGGTGGAGCGGGCCCGCTGGGTGAGGATGTCTCCGCAAAAGACGATAATCATGCTGAGATATAAGATCTTGGGGCCGAGCATCAAGGGGTCCTGATTGTTTCGAATGGCCTCATATTTTTTGAGATAGCCATCGATTGCTTTGAGTTCTTTGTAGCGGTGGGCCCACTTTTTTCCGGCGCTCGCGTTTTTCCATGCTGTGTAGGACATGATCGGACCTCTGACGGATGAATACCTGTTTTTGATCATGAGGTTGACGAAGGCGTCGTATTTTTGTTTTTTCTGGGCATAGCCCACCAGGGTCTTTTGGGCGAAATCCTTGACCTTGTCCGGATCCCAGATGGCCGGCGTCGGGTTCTCGCCTGAAAAGAACACGGCCCCGCCTTTTTTCAGGGCCAGGGCCGCGATATCCGAGCAGTTTTGCTCCAGGAATATATACCGGCTCCGCTGGTCCCCAAAGGCAAAGTCTTCCCACCAGCGCAGGATCCTGCAGACATCCAAACCCAGCGGGCTCTCCCCGAGAGCCGGGATCTGGCAGGTCGAATCCGGCGGGCGGAGGATGACCTCGCCCCCGCTTTGCACAATCTTGTGATAGTAGTTGAATTGCCGATCCTGCTCGGTGTATTGCCTGTCGAAGACGTTTATATCCATATTTTGCGCTTCAAGCATGAGCTTGTCCATGGCATCTTCGGCCATTTGCCGGCGTTGCAGGGCGAAGGTCTGCAGCTCTCCGGTGTTGAGCAGGGTATGGACACTTTTGATGATCTGTTTTTCGTTCTGGCTGAGGCCTGCCTTGGTGGAGGCCTTGCCTACGGCCTTGATAAAGGTGGCAAAGGCTTTGGAGCCCTTGCGTTTTTTCGTGCCTTCCTCTCTCAGATCATGGAGGACGTCCAGATGGGGATCAGCCAGGGAGTTGCTTCCAATGGCGCCTTTTTTGGCATCCTCTCCGCTCGGCCACCAGCTCAGATAGATGCTCTTGTTGGCTGTGTTGGTGTCGATCCCTAGTGCAGCATGTCCCACGTTATAGGTGCCGCCCACGATACTCTTCCAGAATCCACCGTAATTCCAGACAAAAACTCTGACCATATGTTTTCCTTGTTGGAGAAAGCAAAAAGGTTTTCAAAAGAGGCGCTGCCGTCGTGGCTGTCAAGTTTGAACCTCTGCCGTGTTGAGCTGCCAGCTGATGGTCTGTCCGTTGCGCCGGCAGGACAGGGCAAAGGTGGCTTCAAATTTGGGGAGTCCGAGCTGCAGACCGGAAAAGGGTTGGATAGGAGTCGTGTTCTCGCTCGGGTCCTTGGCCAGCTCGCAGGCCTGAAACGCAGCCGGGGACTGGCAGTCGATCTTCATGATCGAGGTGACCTCCAGCCAGTGTTTGTGCAAGGTGATATAGATCGGATGGTTCTGCCAGGCAATGGGTAATATCTTGAGATTCGAAGCGGAAAAGAGCCAGTCGTATTTTTCATATTGCTTGGTGTCCGGGGCGCGGTAGGTCAGAACATCACTGATCAAGGCTTCAATGCCGGCCTGGTTCACGAGTTGGGAGACCAGAAACAGCATGGCCTCATCCTCACTCAGGGCCTGATACAGGGTTTTGGTGGAAGCCACCCCGTCTGGGGGCAGTCTGTTTTTTCCGAGCCAGCCGGGATTGCGATGATTGTCCATGATGAATTGCCGGCAGACCCCGAGCTTCTGCCGGGTGTACTGCATGCCCCCGTTGGTGGGGATGCGGGTTGGTGAAGCCTGGCTTTGCTGGTCTGTTCCGAAGATCGAGCGCAATTGCCCCGCGGTGCCTTCTTGTTCCTGGCTGAAGCCGGCGTTATCAGGCGAGTTCAGAAAGCCGGCAAAAAAGTTCTCCATGCCGGCCAGTTCCTTCTGTTTCAAGAGATTGACGGTCCGGCCTTTTTTGATAGGAATGCAGCGGCTGGCCCCGACTCGGGGTATCATGGGATTGATGGTGGTCAGGATCTGATGCATTTTCTGGCGGTGCTGCAGACTGGATTTGCGGTAGGTGGATTTCATCCGTTCCAGGCCGCGGTAGGCATTGGCGATGTCCAAAGGCTGCACCCCCTGTCCCTCGTGCCACATTCGGACCGCGGCCTGGAAGATGGACACCAGGGGGATGAAGTACTGCTTGTCCTCCAGCAGGGTCTCCCCCTTTTTGGAGCGCTCCAGGCCGCGTTTGCCGGCCCAGAAGCCCCCTTGCTGCCGGTCGAAGATCTCCCGGAGTCCCCGGCCGCCCTTGCCAAGATTCGAATAATTGGTCGGATGCGTCCCTTTCTTGAGTACGCTGAGTTTGTCCCCTGAGCGCAGGGAAGCGATGACTTTCAGATTTCTGGGCACACTGGCCTCATCCCAGGGCAGTCCCATGCTGACTCCTTGTCAATCAACCACTCCGGTTGATTCGGTTGAGAGG
>JAABTT010000018.1 GCA_011389765.1 Desulfohalobiaceae bacterium S24
AGAATGTATCTTCCGAATATCTTCCTCTTCAAACCGTGAACCGTGAACCTGGAACCGTGAACCATATCCGACAAGGACTTCAACTGCTTCGGAGCAACAAATTTTCTTGTTTTCTGTGATAGAGTTGAACCGATAAGTCACTAAGGAGGAATATACATGCCGAAAATGAAAACGCACCGGGGAGCCGCCAAACGGTTCCAGTTTACCGGCAGCGGCAAGATCAAACGCAGCAAGGCCTTCACCAGCCACATCCTGACCAAGAAAAGCCCGAAAAGAAAACGGAATCTGCGTAAATCCACCATTGCCGATTCTGCCAATGAGAAGGCCTTGCGAAGAATGCTCTAGAAAATCATCACAGGCCTGTCATATCATTTGAAATCTGAGAGGAATACACTATGCGAGTCAAAAGAGGGGTCACCGCCCACAAACGGCATAAAAAATATCTGAAAATGGCCAAGGGCTACCGAGGCTCCCGCAGTAAACTGTTTCGCACGGCCCGGGAAACGGTTGAGCACGCCCTGTGCAATGCCTACACGGATCGGAAGCGGAAAAAGCGGGATTTCCGAAAGCTCTGGATACAGCGGATCAATGCCGCGGCCAGGCAGTACGGCATGTCCTACAGCAGCTTCATGCATGGGCTGAATCTGGGCGGGATCACCCTGAATCGGAAAGTCATCGCGGACATGGCGGTCAACGATCAGGATGGCTTCAACAGTCTGATTGAAATCGCCCGCAGCCGGGTCCAGTAAGCCCCTCATGACAGGCGAGGATTTTGCCGGCCGGCTGGAGGCGATTGAACGCGATTTTGCCCGGGCTTTAGAAAGGCTGGAGCGGGAAGCGGACCTTGAAGCATTGCGGGTGGCCTATCTTGGCAGAAAGGGAAGCCTGGCCCAGCTCATGAGCTCCCTGCCGGAGTTGCCGGCTGAGCAGCGGCCGGCCGCGGGAAAGCGGGCCAATGAATGCAAGAAAACACTCCTGGACCTCTTGAGCGCGAAACAGGACGCCCTGCAGGCCGGGGGGCAGACAGCGGACCGCTCCAGGTTCGATGCCACCCTGCCCGGCCGAAGGGACTGGATCGGGAGCAAACACCCGGTCACCCTGGTCCTGGATGAAATCTGCGCCGCCTTCACCGCGATCGGTTTTGATGTGGTCACCGGCCCGGAGATTGAAAATGACTTCTACAATTTTGAAGCCTTGAACATCCCCCGGGAACATCCGGCCCGGGACATGCAGGACACCTTGTACATCTCCGATTCCATCGTCCTGCGCACCCACACCTCCCCTCTGCAGATCAGGACCATGGAAACGAGCCCGCCGCCTCTGGCCGTCATCGCTCCCGGAAAGGTCTATCGAAGAGACGCGGACCTGACCCACACCCCGATGTTCCATCAGATCGAAGGCCTTTTGGTGGATGAGGAGGTGAGTATGGCCGATCTTCGCGGGACTTTGACCTATTTTGTCCGGACCATCTTTTCCAAAAAGACCCGGGTCCGCTTTCGTCCCAGTTATTTTCCCTTTACCGAACCCAGCGCCGAAGTGGACATCAGCTGCGTTATCTGCCGGGGCACGGGCTTCTGCGGGGCTGACCCCTGCCGGGTCTGCAAGCAGACCGGCTGGGTGGAAATACTGGGCTGCGGCATGGTGGATCCGGCCGTGTTTGAAAAGGTGGACTATGATCCGGAGCGCTGGACCGGCTTTGCCTTCGGCCTGGGGGTGGAACGGGTGGCCATGCTCAAGTACTGTATCGACGATCTGCGGCTCTTTTTTGAAAACGATGTCCGTTTTCTGAATCAATTTCAGGCCTGCTGAACTGACCCATGTTTTTAAGCATCAACTGGCTCAAAGAATTCACTCCGTACACAGGGAGTCTTGATGAACTGGCCCACCAACTGACCATGCTCGGCCTGGAAGTGGAGGAGGTCCTGAATCCTTTTGCCCATCTGGAACCTTTCCTGGTGGGGCATGTCCTGGACTGTTCTCCGCACCAAAACGCCGACAGCTTGAGCTGCTGTCAAGTGGATATCGGTGGGGAAACCCCAGTGGCTGTGGTCTGCGGGGCCCCGAACGTAGCTGCCGGACAGAAGGTGGCTGTGGCCCCTGTCGGTTCCTCCCTGCCCGGAGGGATGAAGATCAAAAAAGCCAAGATCAGAGGGGCTCTCTCCCAGGGCATGATCTGTTCGGAAAAAGAACTTGAACTGAGCGAAGACCATTCCGGGATCATGGTCCTGGATCCGAAATGTACTCCCGGGACCGGACTGCTCCAGGCCCTGAACCTGGACACAGTGGTCCTGGACATCGGCATCACCCCCAATCGGGCCGACTGTCTGAGCATCTTGGGCCTCGCCAGGGAAGTGGCCGCTGCTTTTGATCTGCCGCTGCACCTTCCGGAATTTCAGCTTCAAGAGGAAGGCGAGGCCTGCAGCTCTCTGATCCGGATTCAAATCGACGCGCCTGAACTCTGCCCGCTGTACCAGGCTAGGATCATTCAAGGCCTGAGTATCCGCCCCAGCCCGGCCTGGATGCGCTACCGCCTGCTGTCCATGGGACTTCGGCCCATCAACAATGTGGTGGATGTTAGCAACTACGTGATGCTTGAGCTCGGCCAGCCCCTGCACGCCTTTGACCGTAGCCTGCTGGAGGGCGGCGTCATCCGGGTGGGCTGTGCTGCAGACGGCCAGAAATTCACCACCCTGGACAATCAGGAGCGGGTGCTCGGCTCCGGAGATCTCCTGATTCAGGACGGCGTGAAGCCCGTGGCCCTGGCCGGGGTGATGGGAGGGGCCAACAGCGAAATCAATGCTCACAGCACGGATCTTCTCCTGGAATCCGCTGTTTTCGATCCCGGTAACACCCGGCGGACCGGCCGATCCTTAGGCTTGTCCAGTGAATCTGCCTATCGCTTTGAACGGGGGGTGGATCAACCCGGTTCCACCTTTGCCCTGGACCGAGCCGCCGGGCTGATCCAGTCCCTGGCCGGGGGCCGCATCTGCACCGGCCGGGCCGTCAGCGAACCTCGACCCTGGACCCCCAGAGTGGTTGACTTCAGACCCAAACGGGCCCAAAGCCTGCTGGCCCTGTCCACGGATGCAGCTGCAAGCCAAAAAGTCCTGGAAAATATCGGCTGCGGAGTCCGGCCGCTGCACGATAAGACCCTGCGCGTCACCCCGCCCAGCTACCGCCTGGATCTGGAGCGCGAGGTGGACCTCATCGAGGAAATCGGCCGCTTCCATGGTTTCGAGAGGATTGAGGCCGCTTTGCCCCGGATCAGGAAATCTCCTTTGGATGCCGATGCACAGGTCCTCGGAGCCAGTCTGGCCTCCCATGAATTTTTGAACCGAACCAAAACCTGGGCCCAGGGTCAGGGCTATGCCGAAGCAGTCAACTACAGTTTTTGCAGCCGCCAGGAACTGGAATCTCTCGGGCTGGCGGACGAGGGGATCATTCCGGTCCACAACCCCCTGAGCGCCGAACAGGACAGCATGCGTCCGGCCCTGGCTCCGGGCCTGCTCCGCAATGTCCGCACCAATCTGGACCAGGGCAATCAGAACCTCCGCTTTTTTGAAATCGCCCGGGTCTTTCAACACGATCCCCGCTCCGAAACCACGGCCCGGGAAGCAAACCGCCTGGGGCTCCTCTGCCACGGCCGAAGAAACCCGTCTTTCTGGCCCTGGACAGACGAAGCCGTAAGCTATCTTGACCTCAAGGGCGCCATAGAACATTTCTTCCTGTCCCTCGGCCTGGAACCGGCCCGGTTTAGCCCTGGTGACGCCCCCCAGTATTGCCGGAGCCGCATTCGAATGACTCTCCGGGGTGAAGACATCGGCTTTCTTGGCCGAGTGCAGCCCGGAATCGCCAAAGACCTGTACCATGCCCGGACCCCGGTCTGGATCAGCGAGATCGACTTGGACGTCCTGTACCGGCTCTCACGCGGACAGAGCGTGGTTTACCGGCCCTGGGTCAAGTTTCCCCCGGTCCAGCGGGACATCACCCTGATTTGTCCGCCGGAGGTGTCCTACTCTCAGATCCAGGACGTCATCGCCGCCTCCAACATTCCGGCCCAGGAAAGCATTTCCCTCCAGGATGTATACCAGCCGGATCAATCTTTCGAGTGCAATCTGACCCTGCGCATCACCTACCGCCATCACAAAAAGACCTTAACGGACAAAGAGGTGGACAAGCAGCATTTCGAACTGGGAAAGAAGCTCCTCAAAGCCCTCCCGGTCCGTTTTCCGGCTTAACATGAGAGAACGCACTGTTTGCCGGCATCATCCGAAAACCAAGACGGAAATCGGCAGTCCGCTATGAACAGTGACACTGATCGAACATACAAAATCGGACACGTGGCCCAATTGCTCGAAGTCGAACCGTATGTTCTCCGATTCTGGGAATCCGAATTCGAGCAGCTCAAGCCGATTCGAACCCCCAAGGGACAGCGCCTCTACACCGAAGAGCACATCAGCCTCGTCCGGCGCATCAAGCACCTCCTCTATCACCAGGGCATGACCATTGCCGGAGCCAGGAACAAGCTCGAAGAACACAAGCACTGGTGGGACCTGCTGGAAGAAATCAGAGCGGAAATCGAACGCCTGCAGCTCATCCTGAAGCAGAGCAGCCGGAACGATCAGGCAGGAACATAAGCCCAAAGCTGGCTCAGCCCGCAACCCAAAGTTTCAGGGTTCACTTCGATTTAGAAATTCGAAATTCGAAATTTGATGAGGCTTTATAGAACACTCTGCATTCTTTTCTTGCCAATTTCCAATTTCCAATTTCTTTGACAAGGACTTCAACTGCTTCGGAGCAACAAATTTTCTTATTTTCTATGACAGAGTAGCCGATAAGGCACTAAATCACGGAGCCCGTCTCGGCTGACAGCCGAACTCAGTCCTGCCCTGCTGCGGCCAGGCTCTTGAGCAGCTTCTCGGCATGAGTATTGCTGACGCTCTGCTCAGCCAGAATCTCATAGGCATGGACAGCTTGATTGTAATAGTCCTTGTTCATCGAGTCCCTGGTCTTGATAATCCCCCCTTCCAGCGAAATCCCGGCAAAGGCCCCCTTGGCCCGGGAATAGGCAATTATATCCGCGCTCAGATTCTGTGGAGTGGCGCCCTGCAGGCTTCCCCCCACCGGCCCGGCGGCCAGGGAAAGCTCAGCTCCGAGTTTGAAGGACGAAGAATAAAAGGCCGTGACCCCCTTGCGGCTCATGACCATGAGCACAACCTCGGACACGGACCCCCCGATCTGAAGGCCGATGCTGGCCGAACCAAGGGTGAAAAAAGCCGGTGCAGACCATGTCCCGGTTTTTGCATCCCGTGCGCACAAGACCCCGTTCCCTCCGGCGCCGCCGAGAATAAAGGCCCCTTTTAAAAACTGGGGCAGGATAAACACGGCCTGGACCTCGTCCCAGTTTTCCTTGATCCAGGAAAAATTGGGATCTGCGTGCATACTCTCAAAAGTAATCCGGGCCTTTTCCACCAGCTCCCGGGGGGCGCTCAGTTCCTCAGCCCCGAATGCCGGAGTCAAACAAATCCCCAGGCTCAACAAACATCCCAAACAGGCGCCAATCCATCTTCGCAGAGCCATGACTGTCCTCCTTTTCAGATCAGGTCAACAACACCCCAAATAGTCCAGGGCTTCATAGGGTAAAAAAGTAGAAAAAATTCTTTCAACTAGCCAAAGTCTTTTTTCTCAATTTTCCATCTTCAAACCGTGAACCGTGAACCTGGAACTGTGAACCTGTTTTCCACAAATTCCCTGAAGCGCTGCATGGCCACTTCCAAGGCCGGCGCAGGAAAGTAGGCATGAACGATCCTGAAGCGCCCCCGCCGGGGATGGCCAAACCCGATCCCGGGGGTCAACAAGATCCCTGTTCTCTCATAACACTCCAGCCAGAGGTCCATTTCCGCCTCCTCCGTATCCGCCCTGAGGAACTCGGACAGATCCGCCCAGGCAAACAAGCTGCCGCGAGCCGGGACGTAGGGGATGTTGAGCGCCTTGAGTGTTTGCACCACCACCGCATAGGATTCGGTGAGCAGTCTGCGATTGTCCGCCAGGTAGGCATCCAGAAACGCTCGATCCTCCAGGACGCTCTGCATGATCCACTGCGTCAGATTGGAGACCGTATGGGACAGGTTCAGGTTCTTATAGGCCGTGATGAAATCCCTGTTCAGGGAATATACCAGTCCGAACCTGAAGCCGGACACCCCGAAGTCCTTGGAAAAGGCATACCACAAGTGCAGGTAGTCACTGTGCTTGTCCTGCATAATGCGGGCAAAGGAGCAAAACTCCACTCTTTCCCGATAATCTTCGGCAATAGCCGGGTGTTCGGGATCAATCAGGGACAGCCCATAGATCTCATTCACCACGAGATGAATCTTCCTGGCCAGGCACCACTCGGCAATCGCCAGGAGGTGCTCCCGGGAATAGACAACGCCCGTGGGATTGTCCGGATTGGTCAAGACCAGCATCCTGAAGGTCTTTCCGTCCGCCTGGATGGCAGCCTCGGCCTGTTCCAGATGGGCGAGGGACAGATTCGGTCCATGGGAAATTTCCGAGAGCGCATCATGGGTGACCAGGTCATAGCGCTTTACGCCCGGGATATTGCCGATATCTTTTGTATAGACCGGATAGCAGGGTGCCGGGAAAACCGCGACATCCCCTGCTTCCGCCAGGATAAAGGCGGTCATTTCAATAACGCTGGTGGACCCGGGAGAAAAACCAAGACAATCCGGATCAACGGGGCAATCAGTGAGAGCATATTCGAGGAAACCGGCCACGGTCTCCCGGACTTGGGGCGCCCCCAGGGAGGAGGTGTAGCCGGCAACCCAGTCCGGGATGTCCCGCTCCCGGGTCAACTCCAGGATCCGCGTTCGCAAGCGATCCCAGAGCAGCCTGTTTTCCGCCACATTCAAGGGGAAGGCCCCCTGGGGATTGGCCTTTGGATCATACAGGTTCTGCTGGGCCTTGAAATACATCTCCATGTCCACCCGGAGGACGCTATTCACGGCCGCCAGCCCGCGTGACGAGAGGGTCTTGCTGTTCATTTCTCACACTCCTGTCATGGATTACAAGGCAGGGACCGGCCGGTCCAGGACTTCCCGCCCCGGACGCAGGCCTTGGACCACCTGCCAGAAAAGCGGCCCGCCTGCTTGAAAGACCTTCACCCGAGTCTCCCCTTCACCAATGGAATCAGGTACCCGGACCGGCTCGGCGGTCTTGCGCAGGATGAGGCTGTCCTGGTTCGGCGGCAGACCGTAAAAACGGGCTCCGTTCAGGGAGCAAAACGCTTCGAGGGAGTCCAGGGCCCCGGATTCCTCAAAGAGCTGCACCACAGCCGGCAAGGCCGTGGGACTGTTGAAGATCCCTGCCGACCCGCCGGATTTTTCCTTGTTGACGACCCAATGCGGGGCTGAATCCGAGCCGAAAAAGAAACGCGGATCTCCCGAGACCGCCGCCCGGAGGACGGCTTGGCGGTCCTCCTCCCGCTTGGCCACCGGCAGGCAGTACAGGTGCGGATTCAACCCCCCTGCCAGGAGCTGATTGCGGTTGATGAGCAGATGATGCGGCGTGATGCTGGCTGCCAGGCCTGCAGCTGCTGCCCGGACATAGTCCACCCCGGTTCGGGAGCTGACATGCTCCAGGACGATCTTCAAATCCGGAAAATCCCGGCGCAGGGGCTCCAGGACCCGCTCGATGAACACCGCCTCCCGATCAAAGATATCCACATCCTGATCATTGATCTCGCCATGGACCGAGAGGGGCAGGCCCAGTTCCTGAAGAGCCTCCAGGACCGGATAGATTTGTTTGACCCGGGAGACTCCCTGCTCGGAATGGGTGGTCGCCCCCTGGGGATAGAGCTTGATCGCCGCGAGCCAGCCCGTCTGACGGGCACGCCGGATTTCTTGGAGCGAAGTGACCTCAGTCAGATACAGGGTCATGAGCGGCTGGAAGCCGTTGCCCGGGGGGAGGCGGTCCAGAATCCGCCGCCGGTAGGCTGCTGCCTCCTGCACGCTGCGCACCGGCGGTCTGAGATTGGGCATGATCACGGCACGGCCAAAGAGTTCGGCCGCATAGGGCAGCGCGGTCCGCAGCATGGCTCCGTCCCTGAGGTGCAGATGCCAGTCATCCGGACGGGTTATGCGGAGTTCGGTTCCTGCTTGCATTGCGTGTTCAATCCTTGTTCTGGACAGACCAGGCACCCGCTCTTCAGGCTATCCGCCGTCAGGCTGCTGCTGATCCTGAATATTTTCACGCCTGTACACCGCTATAGCCATTGTCCCCAGACAAAGCGGCAGAAAACGCCGCCGGCCGCTCTGCTCCAAACGCAGGCCTTCCAATCCGCCTTCGGCCATGTATTGCTTCTGATGGCGGGCATGCTCCGCCCCGGCCAGACGCTCCACAAACAGAATCATGGGCCTCGCGCACCATCCCGGCAAGCTTGCCGGCCGGATATAATCGACAATGATGATCGGCCCTTCCGGTTTCACAACTCGTTCCGACTCCCGGAGAATGGCAGCCCGGACTGCAGGGCTTTTCTCGTGCAGGGCCAGACTGAGCAGAACCCCGTCAAAAAAGGCATCTCCAAAAGGCGTTTCAGAGGCGTCCGCTAAATGATAGGCAAGGTTCGGGGGACTCTTCCGCCTGGCCTGTTCAAGCATGGCCGCAGAGCTGTCCACGCCCATGCTTTCCACCCCTTGATCATGAAGCAGCCTGCATTGCCGGCCGGTGCCGCAGCACAGATCAAGGACCCTGGACAGCCCCTCGGCCAGGATCGTCTCCGTAACCCTCCGCCGCATCCCGTCCAGGAGCGGATTGAGTACCGGATCATACAGCCCGGCAAACCGGACATACGGGTCACTGTTTCCAAGATTCAATGACTTCAGAACCTATTCCCTGCACAGTATTGCAAATGCACATTTCTACACGCAACCAATCCCGGAAATTTCACGATAAACAATCCTCCTGAAAAATCAACCTCCCTATATCCCTGATTCTGCCACCCAGGCGATTCGGATGCCGGAAAATCTTCTTGAACCAGGACTGGGCACTGAGCTGGCCATTGTTCCAAATTCTCATGGCTTCCTATCCTGTGGCAAGGCCAGAGATTTGGCCGCCAGGGGCAAATAGCATGTACAAAAAAAGGGGTGCGGGGGAAGAGAGAAGACGCAAAGAAAAATGCAGTGTGCTGGCAATAGGCTAGCAAAAAAGAAAGGGAGCTCACAGCATCAAAGCTGTAAACTCCCGTGATTTGTGGTGCGCCAGGGGCGATTCGAACACCCGGCCTTCTGATTCGTAGTCAGATGCTCTATCCTGCTGAGCTACTGGCGCCTGATACCTTTTGGTATTGATTTTCCGGCGGCTTGTCAAGAAGGAATGCAACCGGCGCTTTTTAGAGCCGTCTCGATCCATTCCCGGGTGGCTTCCCACGCCAGGGCGGCATTGACCTGAAAACGATGATCCGCATCAGGAATGATGCGGATCGCTTTCGGATGACCGGCCGAGGCATAGATCTGTTCCGCCTCCCGGGGCAGGACGTCCCTATCCCGCTCTCCATGCACCACCAGCAGGGGGCGGGGAGCGATTTTTCCGGCGGCCGCCAGAACATCGTGCTGTTTGAGATCTTCCAGAAAACCCGCCTTGAGCCGAACCGAAGCCTCCGGACTCCTGAAGGTGACCCAATTCCCATCCTTCTCTGCGGCCAGTCCGGAAAAAAGCGCATAAGGCCGTCCCGGTGCGGCCCAGGTGCAGACAGCCTTGACCCGAGGATCTTCCGCCGCCTGACAGAGCACGGTGCTTCCCCCGAAACTGCGACCCGTAGTCAGAATCGGCAGTCCGAATTCGATCCGGCACCAGTCCACGACCGCAGTCAAATCATTGATCTGTCCGCTCAGGGTCAGATCTTCAAACTTCCCCTGGCTCTCACCATTGCCGGAAAAATCAAATACAAGCACGGCCACCCCGGTCTGTTCCACAAGAAACCGCCCCATATTCAGGGTCCGGCCGCCGCCCTCCTTGCTCCCGGTGAATCCATGACAAACGATGCACACGGCCGAAGGTCCGGTCACGGGCTGAAGCAGCAAACCCGCAAGCGGAGAACGCCCCCCAGGTGCAATCCGGACCTTGACAGTAGAGCCGGGAGTCTTAAATTCTGTAGTCAAAGCGTCCCCTTGAATAAACTTGTCTTTCGGACCAGTCTATGCTATTTTAAATCTTATTGAAATTTACCGAAATGCATAACAGCTTTCCAGCCACGGAGCAAGCTGCTGCGGTTACCTAACTTTGCAAGTGACGATCCTGCTCTTCACGAACAGGACTTCTCCTGCAACTCTGTGATATTTGCCATGAAACATATTTTTTTCATTCTCTGCACTACAGTGCTGGGCAGCCTCATGTGGTCCTCCGACGCCCTGGCCTGGGGACCGGGGGTACATCTGGCCCTTGGGAATCACCTCATCGCAAGCCTCCAGCACCTCAGCTGCGGTATTGCTACCGTACTCAGCGCCCATCCGAACTCTTTCTTCTATGGCTGTCTCAGCGCCGATATTCTCGTAGGCAAGGGGAAAAAACTGAGTCCCACCCACTGCCACAGCTGGGACGCCGGCTTGCGGCTTTTGCACTCCGTGCGGGAAGACGCGCTCAAGGCCTATGCCTACGGATACCTGACCCATCTGGCCGCCGACGTTATCGCCCATAATTACTATGTCCCCAATATGCTGCAACTGGGGAAGGGCAAAGGAAAATTTTCCCATGTCTACATTGAGATGCAGGCCGACAGAAATATGTGTTACAACAAGGCGGAACTCAAGACCATCATGGGGAATGCCCAGAAACACGCCGATAAACTGCTCATCGATATTTTGCAGAAACCCAGGTTTGTCTTCTCCCTGAAAAAAGGCTTGTATCGTTCCGGAGTCGCCCTGTCCAGAAAACAGGCCTGCGGATCTTCTCTGGACTTCCTGGCCCAAAAATCAAAAAATCAGGATTATCCCGAATATCAAGACGAGATGACTGCTCTCTCCATTCAACTGGCTGTGGATTGTCTGCACAACCTTGATCGTTCCGTGGTGATGGATTTTGACCCAATGGGTTTTGAAAACCTGGGGCTGGTCAAAAAGAGCAAATCTCTGCATCTGAAAAAGATCCGGAAAGTGAGGCCTTTTTTTCTTCCGGCCTTGAATCTGATGGCCCTTGAGTCTGCTGTTTAACCAAAGCTGGCTACGCCCGCAACCCAAAGGTTCCAGGTTCACGGTTCACAGTTCACGGTTAAGATAAAAAAAACAGTTTTTCAAACGACCCAGAATGTATCTTCCGAATATCTTCCTCTTCAAACCGTGAACCGTGAACCTGGAACCGTGAACCATATCCGAGTTTTGCAACTCAACCGTCTAACCATGAGTCATTATAAAACATGTCCCTTAAGACCCTCCAAAACCGTGAACAAAAGCTCTTATGCCCCACCTATGAGCGCTATCCTCTGGAAATAACCCGGGGTTGGGGGACCCGGCTCTATGCCCCGGATGGTTTCCAATACACGGATCTGCTGGCCGGGATCGCCGTCTGCGTCTTGGGACACTGCCATCCGGAGATCTCCGCTGTGCTCCGAGAGCAGGGCGAGACCCTCATCCACGTCAGCAATCTCTTCTATCAAGAACCGCAGTTGAAACTGGCCCGGCGACTCTTGGATGGCAGCGGCCTGGACCGGGTCTTTTTCTGCAATTCAGGGGCCGAAGCCAACGAGGCGGCCCTGAAAATCGCCCGCCGCTATAAGCAGACCATCT
This sequence comes from Desulfohalobiaceae bacterium S24, assembly GCA_011389765.1. GTDB lineage: Bacteria > Desulfobacterota > Desulfovibrionia > Desulfovibrionales > Desulfothermaceae > JAABTT01. Next base: position 11,775 of record JAABTT010000018.1, read on the forward strand.
GCGGCCAAGAGGCCTTTGAGATCATCACCCTGGAGGGCTCCTTTCACGGCCGGACCCTGGCCACCTTGACAGCGACCGGACAGGCAAAGGTTCAAGAGGGTTTCGCCCCTCTGCCGGCTGGTTTTCGCACTGTTCCCTTTGCCGACATCAAGGCCCTGGAGGCGGCCCTTTCGTCACAAACCGCCGCCGTGCTGCTGGAGGTCATCCAGGGCGAAGGTGGGGTGCGTGAGCTTCCCGGGGAGTACCTGGAACAGGTCCAGTCCCTCTGCCGGCGGCAGGGGTGCCTGTTCATGATTGATGAAATCCAGACCGGCTTGGGAAGGACTGGGAAACTCTGGGCCCACCAGCACTTCAACCTTCAGCCCGATGTTCTGACCACCGCCAAGGGCTTGGGCAATGGACTGCCCTTAGGGGCCATGCTGACCACTGAAGACGTCAGCCGAGCCTTTTCCGCCGGAAGCCATGGTTCGACCTTTGGGGGCGGCCCGCTGGTCTGCGCCGTTGGGGAGAAGGTCCTGGAAATCATCGAGAGGGACGATCTTGCCCGCAGGGCCCAAGAAACCGGACGGCAGGCCGTGGAACGCTTTTGCACCCTGCAGGCTCGATACCCGGAAATGATTGCGGATATCCGGGGTCAAGGCTTGATGCTGGGCATCGAACTGCAGGTTCCGGCAAAAAATATCTGGCGACAATTGCTGAACCAAGGCTTTATATGCAATGTGGTTCAGGAGACAACCCTGCGCCTGCTGCCCCCCCTGATCATCACAGCGCAGGAATTATTTGACTTTGCAGACGCCTTGGACCAGATCCTGGCCAAGGAAAGGGATGCCGTCCATGCTTAGATTCTCTTCAAAAGCGCTGCTTTGGGCCCTTGGTGTCTTGCTGTGTGCAGCTCCGGCCGGGGCGGATAAAATAGAGAAAATTAAAAGCAGGGGGTATATGATCGCCGGCATCAGGGCGAAAACACCTCCTTTTTCCTCGATTCAAAACGGTCAGGCCCGGGGTTTTGAGGTGGACATCACTGCCTTTCTCGCCCGCAAACTCGGCGTCGACATCAAATACAAAACACCTCAAGAAGATGATAAGGATGACCCTCTCAGCATGCTCCGGGAGGGAACTGTCGATGTGGTGGCCGCCCAGGTAAGACATACCTTCAGTCATGAAGAAAGCGTGGATTTTTCCCGAAGCTATTTTATCGACGGCCACAAGCTACTCGTGAAGCCCTCCAGCCCTTTTGAAGACCCGCAAGACCTCAAAGGGCAGCCCATCGGCTTTGTCTCCAATGAAACCGTGCAAAGCACCTTGAAAAAGCAACTTCCCGAATGCCGTATTCAAAATTTTGCCACTTTGGAGGCCGCCTTCACAGGCTTAAGTGAAGAAAACATCGCCGCACTCGCTGTCGAGGTCGTTCCTTTTTTGGTCAAGACCCATCAAACAGCCCCAAACAATCCTCGCAATGAATTCAAATTTCTCAATCCCTATCTCCTGAAAATTCCTCTGGGCCTCGCTCTTTCGGAGAACGAATCCAATTTTCGCGATCTGATCAACCAGACCCTGGCCGAGATGTGGATCAATCAGGACTACCAGAAGATTTATGCCAAATGGTTCGGCTCCAGCACTCCGCTTCCCTTTCCCTTGACTTGGGAGCTCGAGACCTATCCCTTTTAGACGTAATGTATTGCATCACGATTGCCTCCGAACCCGAGCTGAGGGACGATCTCTATTTGGTCCTGGAAAACTGCTGTCCTTGGGGATGGGCGGAATCCCTGATCGACTCCCGATTGATCCTCACCGCCCATTGTCCGCAGAAAGCTGAGGCCCAGCGCATCCAGCGCACACTTCACAGCCGTCATCCGGAGCTGAGCGTTCAGATCCACACGGAACAGATTCAAGACTGGGGCCGAGCCTGGCGGGATTTTTTTCACCCTTTGCCCCTGGGGCAAAAATTTCGTATCATTCCTGCCTGGGAACAAGATGCCTGGTATGACCCACAGGAAATCCCTGTATTCATTGAACCGGGTATGGCCTTCGGCACCGGCCATCACGCCTCGACCCAGCTCTGTCTTCAGGCTTTGGCGAAACTCCGGGATACCGGACGAATCACGTCTGACTCGTTTTTTTTGGATTTGGGGACAGGCTCCGGGATTTTAGGCATTGCCGCAGTCAAAATGGGCTGTTGCGGTCTCGCCCTGGATATTGATCCCGCAGCCGTCGCAAACGCCGGGATCAACAGGACGATGAATGCCGTTACTGATCCCCTGCTTCTGAGCGCAGGAACCCTGGACTGCCTGAAGCCCGGGCTTGATTTTTCTTTGATTCTGGCAAACATTTTGTCCGTCCCCTTGATCCGCATGGCTCCCGCCATTAATACCCGGATGCAGCCCTCCGGCATTTTGGTGCTCTCCGGCATTTTGCAGGAACAGGAAGAAGACGTTATTCAGGCCTACGCCGTACAGAACATTCGTCTGGAACAGGCCCTGCACCAGGACGAATGGTCGGGACTCATCTTGGTCAAAGAGGCGTGAGATTGGACATTTCAAATTTCTTTCACAAGGACTTCAACTGCTTCGGAGCAACGCATTGTCTTGTTTTCTATGACAGAGATTAACCGATAAGTCTAACGTGTTGCAATGGCTTACAAATTGAAATCTATCCCAAGCCGGAAAATCCATTGACCAGAGAACAGACCCTGCTCAGTATATACCACACCCTCTTCGATAGTCTGGGGCCCAGCCGATGGTGGCCCGGCGAGACTCCCTTTGAAGTCTGTCTCGGAGCCATCCTCACCCAGAACACGAACTGGTCCAATGTGGAAAAAGCCCTGAACCGGCTCAAAGCCAGGGATCTGCTGGACCCTCGGCTGATTGTCAAGCTGGATGTTGATGAACTCGGGGCCATCATCAGACCGGCCGGTTATTTTCGGGTCAAGGCCGGGCGGATTCTGAATTTCCTTGATTATCTTGGCGACAGAGCCGGCTGGGATTTTGAAGTGCTGAAAAAACAACCACTTGAAGATCTGCGCTCAGAGCTTTTGGAAATCAAGGGCATCGGGCCGGAAACAGCCGACAGCATGCTCCTCTACGCCTTTGAAAAACCGAGCTTTGTTGTAGACGCCTATACCGGCAGGATCTGCAGCCGACATTGTTTGACGCCTGAAGATATTTCCTACGAGGAACTCCGCTGCTTTTTCATGGATGTCCTGCCCCCGGATATCCCTCTTATGAATGAATACCATGCCTTGCTGGTCCGGGTCGGGAAAAACTGGTGCCTGAAAAAGGAGGGCCGTTGCAAAACATGCCCTTTGCAACCATTTTTGCCTTAGACTTATGCCGCATCAAGCAGTGTGTTTTTTTTTTCGTTTGTGGAAAGTGTATGGATGTCCGCCGCAAGAATATGCGAAAGATTCACCTGTCGGTACTGCTCCTGTTCAGTGTGCTGTCCCTGCTTTTTCTGCAGTGGGGCCGGACGCATTCTGCCTCGGCAGCACAGCAAAAACAGGCCATCCAGGAGGACCTCACTGAAAAGACTCAAAAAGCTCAACAGGATAAAGCAATCCTCGAGAAGCTGTCCAAGCAGGAACGGTCCATCTATTCCGATCTGGCTGAAATTGAAGACCGTATCCAAGGTTTGCTTGACAAGATAGAGGGCTATAAGGAAAAACGCAAGCAGGCCGAGAAAAAAAAACAGGCTCTGGCCAAAAAAGCGACGGCGCTCCAGGACGAACTCACGGCCCAGCGGAATGAACTCGCCCGGATGCTCGAACAACTCTGGAAACTGTATTTCCAGAATCAGCATCCTGGATTAAGTTCGTGGCAATCTTTTTCTGACGCGGATTTGCAATTCACCTGGTTATCGGAGATTTACTCCACCGCCGGGATGCGCCTGGAACAACTGCAGGCCAAGGAGAAAAAACTCAAAACCAACCTGGCTCGTCAAAAAAAACACCAGGCAGATATCAGCGAACAACTGGCCTTGATCCAAGCCACCCAGGACAAGCTGCTCAAAAATCGGCTGCTTTTTTTGCGCCGGCTGCAAAAAGTCCGGACCCAGCGCCTGGCCAAAGAGGAGCAGCTTTTGCAGATCAAAGACACTATCCAGGACCTGCAGTACAAACTCAAGGACTTTGAAAGCAAAAAAATTGTCGAATTCAAAGGACGGCTGCCCTGGCCGGTCAACGGGAAGCTGAGCAAGACGTTCAATCCAAAGGGCAACCCTCCCCAGGACGGCTTCGCCTTTACCACGTCCAAACACGCTGATGTCCGCTGCATTTTCTGGGGCAAAGTGGTCTACAGCGACTCACTGCGGGGCTTTGGGCAGGTAGTGGTCATTTTTCACGGAAAAAAGTACTATTCCTTGTACGCCTTTCTTTCCACAGTCGGCGTCTCTGTCGGACAGGATGTGGAAAAGGGCGAAGTCCTCGGACAGACCGGATTTTATCCTCTGGTTGAAGGCCCCGGCCTCTATTTCGAACTTAGGCAGGGCCAATCCCCGATCAACCCCGGAAGCTGGCTTGCGAGTCAAAGTTGAGGACCGGGGGGCTGTTAAAGTCGTGTGTTACACCTGAACTCTGAAGGAATGGAGATGCTTATGCGCTGGTTTCATTATCTGGGAATCGTGCTTATCCTGTGTGCTTTGGCCGGGACCCCCGGAACAACCAAAGCAGACGAAAAATATGAACCCCTGAAACAGTTCAGTCAGATCATGGACTTGATTGAGCGGACCTATGTCCGCGAAGTGAGTCGGGAGGAGCTGGTGCAGGGGGCGATCGAAGGCATGCTCAAAAATCTGGATCCGCACTCCGCCTATCTGGACCGGGAGTCTTTTCAGGATATGCAGGTGGAAACCTCGGGAGAATTCACCGGTATCGGCATTGAAATCACCCTCATGAACGGCAAATTAACGGTGGTCTCCCCTATTGAGGACACTCCGGCCTATCGATCGGGGCTCCAGGCCGGGGATGTCATCCTGGAGATCGACGGCGAGTCCTCCCAGGACATCTCCATTATGGATGCCGTGCACAAAATTCGCGGTCCCAAGGGAGAAGCCGTAGTTCTTACGGTGATGCATCCTGACTCCAACCAGCCGGAAAAAATTGAGGTCGTCAGGGATGTGATCCCTTTAAACAGCGTCAAATCGGAAGAGCTTGAAACCGGGTATCATTATTTGCGTATCACCAATTTCAATGAAAACACGACGGATGAGCTGGACGCAATCCTCAAAAAAATCAGAAGCACAGCCCAGGGGATCGTTCTGGACCTGCGCAACAACCCCGGAGGCCTTCTTAATCAGGCGGTCTCCGTGAGCGACGCCTTTCTCTCAAGCGGACAAATCGTATACACCAAAGGAAAGGTCAAACAATCCCGAATGAGTTTTTCAGCTGAAGAACAGAAAACCGATATTGCAGTGCCCATTGTCGTGCTCATCAATTCCGGAACGGCCTCGGCTTCTGAAATTGTCGCCGGGGCCCTGCAGGATCACAAGCGGGCCTTGATCATTGGAGAACGGAGTTTTGGAAAAGGGTCAGTGCAAACCATCATCCCTCTGGCCGACGGTGCCGGAATCAAACTGACCACCGCCAGATATTACACCCCCAACGGCCGCTCCATCCAGGCCGAAGGTATCGCTCCCGATCTCAAAGTCCCTTTTGTACCGGCACAAGCCGACGAACAAAACAGCCTGTCCCTGCCCATGCTCAGGGAAAAGGACCTCAGCAGGCATCTGAAAAAAGAGCAGGCTGAAGAATCCGAGGAGGAGCTGGAAAAGGCCGAAAAAGTGAATATGATGCTTCAAAAAGACAATCAGCTTCGCCTGGGTCTGCAGATATTGAAGGGCATGCCCATTATAAAAGAACTGCATTCTTGAACGGCCCGGGCCTGCAAAGTCAGCAATGGGAAAAAAGAAAAACAAGCCCGCCGGTCTCTGGAAACGTTTCAAGACCTTTTTTTTGGTCCTGATTTGCAGTTTCTCATTGGGGGCCCTGGCCTTTGTCCTTTTTCTACTGCCCATGTCCGGTCAGCGGGCCGGGAACAATACAAAAACATCCGGGGCTCAGGCTGAATCCAGGCAGGGCCATGGTGAGGCGCTCATCCAGCAAAGAATTTCCGAACAAGAGCCGAATTTCCAATACGAGGAGAACCTGCGGCACGATTTTGAGCAAGAACTGCATGAAGTCGACCTGGCCTTGGTGCAGAGCCTTATGCTGGAAAACATCGGTCTGGAAGCCATAGCCCACCAGGAAGTCGTCCAGAAAAAAACAGAAAGCGGCGCCTTCCATTTCCAGACCCTTGTCCTGTCTCTGGAATCCTCGGCCAAAATCGCCTTCCTGAAACGCCTCCGGGAACTGTTGGACCAATGGACAAAATATACCGTCTTTTCCAGATCGCAAAGCCAGGCCACACGATGGGAAATCCGCATTCAGGATCGGCTGACCCACGCCCTCCTGTTCCAAGCCCTGCCGGCGGCGCCGAGGCAAACCGGAAAGACCCGTCCCAAACTCGCTCTGATTATCGATGATCTCGGGGAAAGTCTGCATCAGGCCGAAGAACTCCATGCCCTGTTCGGCGCCGGCGTCACCTTGGCGGTGCTGCCGTTTTGCACCCATACCCGGGATATTGCCCGCTTCGGTCAAAAAACAGGGATAGAGATCATGCTCCATCTACCGCTGGAACCCGAAAGCTATCCTGAGGTCAATCCCGGACCAGGATGTTTGTCTGTGGACATGAACACCCAAAAGATACATGATGCCTTCCAGGCAGCACAGGAGCAAGTTCCGGGACTGGTGGGGGTGAACAACCACATGGGTTCCCGGTTCACTGCGGATGCCGGGGCTATGGCCGACCTTCTCGCGACGCTCAGGGAACAAGACCTCTTTTTCATTGACAGCTTGACCACGCCGCAAAGCAAAGGTACAAGCATTTCTGCCCGGCTGGGGGTTCCGAGCCTGTCCAGGGATATCTTTATAGACAACGAACAGAACGTCTCGGCCATCGTCTTTCAACTCCACAAAGCCGAGCAGTTGGCTCAAAAGATCGGAAAGGCCGTGGCCATCGGGCATCCCTACCCGGAAACCCTGGCTGCTTTGCAACAATGGTCGCAGCAGCGAAATCCCTCGGTGCAGCTCACCCACATCAGCGCGCTTCTCAGCGAAAGCGCAAACCAGCAAAAGGAGTCCCCATGATCCAGCAGACCCTCTCCATCATCAAGCCGGACGCGGTTCAGCGCGACGTGTGCGGCGAAATCCTGAAGCGTATTGAGGCCGGAGGTCTCAAAATCAAGGCCTTGAAGATGCTGGAACTGTCCAAAAAACAAGCCCAGGGCTTTTATGCAGTGCATCAGGACAAGCCTTTTTTTGACAGTTTGACCGATTTCATGAGCTCCGGACCCATTGTGGTCTCGGTCCTGGAAGGAGAGGATGCCGTCCGGGTCTATCGGGATATCATGGGCGCCACCAACCCTGCTGAGGCAAGTCCAGGGACCATCCGCAAGGAGTTTGGACTGGATATTGAAAAAAATTCAGTCCATGGCTCGGACAGTTCTGAAAACGCCTCCACGGAAATTGCCTATTTTTTTCACGCCCTGGAAATGGTGGACCGATGATACGTATAGGAATGATAGGAACCGGCAACATGGGCGGAGCTTTGCTCAAGGGCTGGAGCCGGAACGCACAGCTCGAACTCTCCGGCCTGGATATGGACCTGGAGCGCCTGGAGCAGCTGTCCCGGGATACGGGACTGATCATCAGGGACTCCGTGGCCGAGCTGGTGGGCAATTGCGAATACATCCTGCTCTGCGTCAAACCCCAGCAGATGCGCGAAGTTCTGGAACTGGTCGCCCTGGATATTCAAAAGCATCAGTGTTTGATTTCCATTGCCGCCGGCATCAAGCGGGATACCATCGGCAAATGGAGCGGGCATACCTGTCCTGTGGTTCGGGTAATGCCCAACACCCCCGCCCTGGTGGGCGCCGGGGTGTTCGCCTTGTGCTATGACGACCGCAAACTATCTCCCGAACAAAAAGAAAGCATCCAGGAGCTCTTTACCCAACTCGGCGAGGTGCATGTCTTGAAAGAGACCTATTTCGATGCCTTCACCGCCCTGGAAGCCACCGGTCCGGCCTATGTATTTTATTTCATGGAGAGCATGGTTGAAGCCGGGGTTGCCGTGGGCTTCACCCGGAAACAGAGCCGGGAAATGGTGGTCTCCCTCTTGGAAGGCTCCGCCAAAATGGCCCGGGAGAGCGAGCAGTCTGCGGCGGTTTTGCGGGAGATGGTGACCTCTCCGGCCGGAACCTCCAGCGCGGCCATGCGGGTCTTATACCGGAACGCGGTTCGCAGCTCCTTTATCGAGGCCGTGGTGGCTGCGGAAAAGAGAAGTCAGGAACTAGGGGCGGAATGATCTGAAATCAGACGGAGAGGCCTGATTTCAGATATTGAACCTGAAATGCTCCAGGCGGCAGGTTTCCAGTTCAAGGGACAGCAGACCGTTGCGGATGATCGTGCCCCGGCCGAGGAGAATTTTCATGACCTCCAGGGCCTGAAACACCGCCGCCACGGCCGGGGCAAAGACCGGATTGCCCAGAGGGGATGCCGGGGTCTTCCCCTCCCGGCCGTAGAGCAGGACCAGACCCGAATCTTGGGGATAGATACTCATCATTTGGGCCAGAAAGCCGTCTATGGCTGCATGGACCATGGGAATGCCGAGTTCCTTGGCTGCCTGTTCCAATGTCAAGCGGTCCTCAACTGAATCCAGACAGTCCACCACCACCTGCACCCCGGCCAGCAGACCCGGAGCATTGTCCGGAGCAAAGCGTTTTTGATGGGCCTCGACCTCAACACCCGGATTGACGGCCTGAACCGTTTCCGCCGCAACCCGGGCCTTGGAACGGCCCAGCCGGTCCACGCTGCACAAGGCCTGACGATTGAGGTTGCTTTCCTCAAATATATCCGGATCAACGACCACCATTTCCCCGATCCCCAGCCTGGCCAGGGTCAGGATAGCCTGACCGCCCAAACCGCCGGCCCCGATGATCGCCACCCGGCTCCGGGCCAGCTCATGCTGTTCGGCAACACTCAGAGATTCCAGATTGCGGAGATAGCGCTTGGGAATGATCCCCTGCTCCATGGCGCTTAAAAAGACCCGGAGCTGCGAACACTGAAATTTTGCGCTCAAGGCCCGGGCCTGATCTTCCCCAAGCACGGTGTACTCTGTGCCTGAAGGATGGGCCTTTAGCTGAGCAACCGCCTCGATTCCGGCAGCCAGGCCTTGAATGTCCAGATCCATGTTCAAAGACAGCCCTCTTTCTTCAATCTTCAATCCGCAATCTTCAATGCCCCACCGGCTCAGCCGCCAGCGATCATGGGGATCAGATAGACCTCGGCCCCGTCCGGAACCGGGGTTTCGTCAAACCTGGGCCGGGAGACATGGGTCTCGTTCACCCGCACCACGGCGCAGGGACCTTGGTGACCGATCCTCTCCAGAAGATCGGTCACGGTCATCCCCTCGAACCACTCCAGCTCCTGATCGTCCACCGTGATCATTCAGTGACCCCGTGCGCCGCCAGGAGTTCAACCACATCCGGATAATCAATGCCCAAGCGCTTGACTGTGGTCAGGGTGGGAATCCCGTCCGGGGTCCAGCCCCGGCGGGCATAGACGGCATCGGTTAATTTTTCGTATTGCTCTTCCCGTTTTTCCCGCAGGGCGGTTAGCTTGGCCCTGGTGTCCATGCCGCTCGCATCCAGTCCGTACTTGTCGCTGAGTTCCTGATCGTAGCGATCCTGCCGGGATTCATACTCCAGGACTGTAGCCGGTCCCATGGCCCGGTAGGGGATTTGGTCCTGAGCCCGGCGGCCGTAGCCCATCTTCAGGTTGAACAGGCGTTGAAAATTGTACACCTTCTCGCTGATGAGCACCAGATCGTCAGGGGTGACCTGCCGGCCGGTGACGGACGAAAAATACTCCGCGTACAGTTTCATGTGGCCTATGACCTTGGCCGGTTCCTCGGTCTCGCTGTTATCCGCCGGCACGATATCATTCCAGGGCAGTTTGCACAGGCCGCACAGGCCGAACCAGGTCCGGATCATGGGAAACCAGTGCAGATTCTCGGACTTTTGCTCAAATGTTGGCATGAGATTGTGTACCTGGTCCAGAAAAATGAGCCAGGCCTCATCGTGTTGCGGGCCTTTCAGGGCCAGTCCGTATCCGCCCTGCTGGGCCAGGGATTCCTTGGTCATATATTCGGAAAATTCCAACCCCTTGCTCTCCATGCCGATGTCCTGCAGAAACTTTGCATCCGCGCCATATTCGCGGACAAAAAGTTCCTTCATATGCCGGACGCCGCGTCCGACCACAGCCCCGAAGCCCTCGCCGGCGGCCATCTGATGCAACAGGGTCAACACGGACCAGCGGTTGCCGAAGGACAGGTCCAGGCCTCCGGTCTGCTGGAGACCGATCACCCCGGAATCAAAACAGTCCATGGCGAAAGCCGTGGCCGTGCCAAAGGAAATGGTGTCAATGCCGTAAATATCACAGTAAAAATTGATCTCCAGGACGGTATAGGGGTCAAAGATCCCCGTATTGGAGCCCACCCCGGCGATGGTCTCATACTCGGGACCGTCCACAAAGACCTGCCGGCCTCTGTAGGGACCGGTATTCGGCACGAACCCCTTCACGCCGTGGGCGCAGGCCACGCTGCAGCCGTACCAGCACCCGTCGAATCCCGGATCAAACAGGCGCCTGAACACCTCGGCGCCCAGATTTTTGGCCTCCGGATGCTGGCCATAGCGGAAGTTATGGGTAGGCAGCAGGTCGTGATCGTTCATGATCATGGTGATGAAGGTGGTCCCGCCCTGGGACATTTGGTTCTGCTTGGGATCGAGTTCGACAATATTCCGGGTATGCGCCTTGGCGCAGGCCTTGAGGGCGTCCTTATCCGCGGGATTGTTGCTATCCACGGAAAAGGAAGTGCATTTGACCACCAGGGCCTTCAGCCCTTTGTCTTCAAACACGGTCCCGATGCCGCCGCGGCCGGCCTGCTTGTTCCGGGTCTGCCGGCGTTTGCCGTCATAATAGGAAAAATTGAGGCAGCCGAAAAAGGTATTTTTCGCCCCCGGTCCGGCCGAGACCACCGAGACTTTTTTTCGATCCTTCCCGCCGAAATGCTCGGTGAGGGCCTCGGACAGAGCGTAGCTTTCCTCGGGCAGCCCGTCCATGTGCAGCAGTTGAATGCTCCCGGTCTCTCCATCGACGAACAGGACATTGCCCCCGTCCGCCTTGCCGCTGACTTCCAGGGCGTCGAAACCGGCAAACTTGAGATACGGTCCGAAATAGCCCCCCACATTGGAATCCATGACCGATCCGGTCAGGGGGGAAATCGAGGTTACAATGCTCTTGCCGGATCCGGGATAAATCGGGGTGCCCCCCATAGGTCCCGAGGATATGCAGACCGCATTTTCCGGATCATTCCATTTGGTCTCGCCCCGCACGGCATTCCAGAGCAGCCAGAGGTCAAAGCCCTTGCCTCCGGTGAATGTTTCCTTCATGTCCTGAGTGACCGGTTTGATTTCAAAGGCAGCCGATCCCAGGTCGACCTTGAGGGTCTGACCGGCGTAGCCTTTATCGAGTTCCGGTATCTCATAGGACATGGATGCCAGTTCTGTGTGTTGTAATGTCCCCATGCTTGACTCCTTCCCAGTTGCATTGCAAAACAAGGTCCGGATTGACTCTGTTTCCTGATCCCTGTTTTCCAATTCGGTTCTCTGTTTTAGAACACTTCCCTTAATTATACTGATCCAGCTGAGTTTTTTTGCGAAATAGAGGCCTTGAGCCTTGAGACCAGCAGTCTGTGGTGTAAAAATCAAAATTGGATCAGTATATTTCCAGCCGACGAATCAAAACAATATTAGCATATCTCCCGGCACCGATTCAAGAGGCTGCAGACCGGGGCAAAAAATTGAGGACAACATATGTTCTTGTTTCTATGAGAAATTCATCGATAAGACAGAAGTTTCGTCCCAACATGCTATTTGCGCTGGGTCTCCTGCAGCCCGAGAAGCTGCTTCAAGCCTTGTCTGGCGATATCCGGATTTTCCTTGAGCCGCCTTTTGGCATAGGGCAGCCAGGATTTCCCATAAGGGACATAGACCCGCAAACGGTGTCCCTGATTGATGATGTTGCGGCGCATGCCCTCGTCCACACCGAGCAGCATCTGAAACTCATACTGATCCCGGGACAAGCCGTAGCGCTCGATGAGCCGCATGGCCTGAAAGATCAAGCGGGAGTCATGGGTGGCGATCCCCACATAGGCGTCTTTGGCAAAGAGTTTTTCCAAACAGTGTATGAAATTCATATTGATCACCTCAGGATGCTTGTAAGCCTGCTCCCGGGGCTCCCGATAAATCCCCTTACACAAACGGATATTCAGGGGGCCGTCCGAAAGGGCCTCAATGTCTCGGGCCGTACGGCGCAAATAGGCTTGCAGGACCGTGCCCACATGCCCGGCATAGGGCTCCCGCAACTGCCGGTACAGCTTGAGGGTCTGGTCCGTGCACTGGATATCCTCCATGTCGATGCGCACAAAGTTATTGATCTTCCGGGCAGAGGCCACGAGTTCTTCGACATTGACCCGGGCGAAGTCGGGATCCAGCTGTAAACCCATCTGCGTGGGCTTGATGGAAAGATTGGCCTGAACCCCGGATCGCTCAATATCCTGCAGGACCTTAAGACCCTGGTCCTTGAAATAAAGGGCCTCTTTTTTGCTGGCAATGAACTCCCCCAAGACATCAATGGTGCTCATGATGTTCTCGGTGTTGAAGCGCCGGGTCAGATCAAGGGCGTCTTCCAAAGCCTCCCCGGCGATGTACTTCTTGGCGAAAATACTTACGATAGGCCCCGGGACATGCAGAATGGTTTTTGATACAAGTTGATCGAACAGGCTCATGGCAAACTCCTGGATCGTACAATTCTGGTTTTTTTTGCAGTATTTTCATTCAGGGCCGATTACTCAATACGGACGGATTTGCGCATCCTGGCGCTGAATGTCCTGACATGCTCGGCGGCGATTTGTCTGGCCTGTTCGCGGTCCCCTGCAGCAACAGCCTTGATTAAACGTTCCAGGTCCTGGGCGTTTGCGGTCATGGCTGCCTGATGCATATCCAAAAACCGGTCATAATACCGGTCGATATTTTCGTGTATGGAGGTATGGACCAGGAGATAAATCGGATTGCCGGAGATCTTGGCCAAGCGCTGGTGAATCTGCTTATCCACGGCCAGAAAGCCCCCCACCGCTTTGCTCCCCTGCTCGGCATAGCTTGTGGCTTGACCGGACAGATCCCTCAGGTCTTGAACATCGCCCTCTGTGGCCCGTTCGGCGGCTAAGGCCGCAACCTCGCCTTCCACCCCAATCCGAAATTCAGCCAGATGTTCCAGGGAGACCTTTTGATGCCGGATAAGCAGGGCCAGGGTTTCCCGCATCTGAGCATCGGAGAGATCCTTGACCACCGGTCCGCCGCCCGTGCCGAGCTTGATTTCAACAAGCCCCTGTTGTTCCAGAACCCGCAAGGCCTCCCGCAGGGTGCCCCGACTGACCTTGAGCATCTCCTTGAGTTCCCGCTCCGGCGGCAGGGAATCTCCGGGACGCAAACGGCCGGACAAAATGACCTCCTGGATCTGAGCTACAACGTCCTGGAAAATTTTGTTCTGTTTGGCGGGTTGAAACATCAAACCTTGTCCTGTCTCACGACATTCTCAGAACGGCCCGGCGATCCTTTTCAGTCGGAAAACTCCAAATAGTCGGATCGAGTCGTGAAGATATATTATAATGGTTAGACCAATAAAGACAATTTTCCGTCTTGTCAAGTTTTTTTTCATTACAAACAGCTTCTGCCGACCGGGTCTTGACAATCTGCCTCGATCTCCAAAAAATTGGACAAAACTCCTGAGATGCGTGGTTATACGGTCCCCAGCTGTCGATAGGCTTCATACAGGCAGACGGCGGCGGCATTGGCCAGGTTCAGGCTGCGCACCCGGCCCCAGATGGGGATGCGCAGCCTGTTCGAGGACTTCGACCAGAGCCAGTCCGGCAGTCCCCTGGTCTCCGGCCCGAAAACCAGGGACTCTCGACCGTTGAAAGCATACTCAAATAAGGACCGGCCCTGCCTGGCGCTGGTCAGGACTGCCTCCCGGGGGTCCTGGAGTGTTGCGGCAAAGGCCTCCCAAGTCGGCCAGACCGCAAGATTCACCTCCGGCCAGTAGTCCAAGCCGGCCCGTTTCAAATACCGATCCTCCAGACTGAAGCCCAAGGGTTCGATGAGGTGCAGCCGGGTTTTGGTGGCTGCGCACAAGCGGGCGATAGTCCCGGTATTGGGGGGAATTTCCGGTTCAAAGAGAACGATTTGCATATACAAGCCGCCATAAAAAAACCTGCACTTCTGCAGGTTTTTTTGGGCTTTCTTCAGAGATTTCTGCTAGAGCCTTTAAAAAAACGTTATTGCTACTTATACTGATCCAACTTAGCTTCTATTGAAATAGAAACCAGGAACCTTTGAATCAGCAGTCCTTGTCGGAAAAAAACAAAATTGGATCAGTCTATCTCAGATACACAGCCCGTATGCTTTGTCGTAACAATCGGAAATCCAAATTTCTATGGCATGGTGGGCGGTCGGGGATTTGAACCCCGGACTTCCACCGTGTGAGGATGGCACTCTCACCACTGAGTTAACCGCCCAATGCCCTGGACTATACTGAAAACTTTCAGCCTTGGCAAGCTGTAGTTAGAGCCCTATGGTTTCTACAAACGGTTGGATTGCAAAATATATTTTAAAAATCAACTAATTATAGATTTTTTAAATGCAATACTCTGTCAAAATCTATACGGCCGGCTCCTTGTCCACTTCCTGTACCCCATCTCCTGGATTCCGGCCTCCGCCGGAATGACGGAGTCGTACCCCCTCTCCTGGATTCCGGCTCCGGGATCGGGGTCCGGGACAAGCTTCCTGCTCTTCCTCTTCCCAATTTCTAATTTCTAATTTCAAATTTCATCTAGTCCGGGCCATAGCGCACCGGATCCAGGCAATTCAAGGCCTCTCCAACCGTGAACAGGGATCCGGTGACCACAATCAAATCATCCGCTTCGGCCCACCACCGGGCCTTCTCCAAGGCCTTCTCCAGCGGCTGGATCACCTCTCCCGGAGTTGGCCACTGTCCGGCGTAAGCCTGCAGGCGTTCCGGATCCATGGCCCGTTCATACACCGGCCTGGTAAAAATCACACCATCGGCCAAGGGCAGGAGGAAACTGAGCATCTTTTTGGCATCCTTGTCCGCCATGATCCCGATGACCAGCAAGAGACGGGAAAAGGAGAACTCCGTGTACAGGCCTCTGGCCAGGGCCTTCATAGCCGCGGCATTATGCGCTCCGTCCAGGAGTATCCGGGGAGGACCGGGTAACAGGTGCATCCGGCCCGGCCACTCGGCCTGTTCCAGACCCTGACGCTGGGAGGCTGCATCCGTTCTGACCCCCTGATCAGCCAGCAGTTCAAGCCCGGCTAAGGCCAGACTCGCATTGTGAGCCTGATGCGGTCCGGGCAATCCGATCTGCAGCCTGTTCAGGCGCCGGCTCATCCCAAAATAGTGCAGCCCGGTTTTAGTTTTCCGGGAACGAAAATCCCGGCCGGCGAAATACAGGGGAGCCTCTTTTTCTGCAGCGCTTGTTTCCAGAATATGGCGGGCCTTGGCCTGGGAGACCCCGCTCACCACCGGGATTCCAGGCTTGATGACCCCGGCCTTTTCCCGGGTGATGGCCTCCAGGCTGTGCCCCAGATAGTCCTGGTGCTCCAGGGATATATTGGTGATCACCGTCAGCAGGGGATGGACCAGATTGGTGGCGTCCAACCTGCCGCCCATGCCGGTTTCTATGATGTCCAGATCCGTATTGGCCTCGGAAAAATAGACCAGGGCCATGGCGGTCACCGCCTCAAAAAATGTCGGGGGCTCTTTTTCATGGATGACCCGGCGTACTTTTCTCGCCAGTCGGACCACCTGTTCCGGCTCAACCTCCCGGGAATTGATCTGAAAGCGTTCGCTGAAACGCACCAGGTGCGGGGAAGTGTACAGTCCCACTGTGTATCCGGCCCGCTGGAGGATGGCGGAGAGAAAGACCGCCACCGAGCCTTTGCCGTTGGTCCCGGCAATATGAATACAGGGCCGTCCGGACTGGGGATTGCCCAGGCTTTGCAGGAGATTGGCGGTGGCGGACAAACCCAGTTTGATCCCGAATTTTTGCAGAGAATACAAAAAATCCAGTTCACCCTGATAATCCATGATTCTCCCGTGAACCGTCGGGAACATTGACGATTGAAGATTGGCGATTTATACTTGAAAGATTACGCGTTTTGAACGTCTGTCCCTTAGCCCATTTTTCAGCAAAAAGAAAGCCGGCCGATCCAAGCCATGTCCAGCTATCACCTCGATGATCTCCAGATCAGCTTGAACAGGCGCGGAGCCTCCCGCTACCAGAAAGTGAGCTATCCGGTCCATTACGGGATATACTCGGAAATTCGGAGCGCTCAGTACACTCTCTGCTACAACCGGAATGGCCTCATCACGACCATTCAGGGCAGAAACCAGGACTGGCCCCATCCGGCAGAATGGTTGAAACGGACCCTGGGCAATGACTGGGTCTATTATTTCTCAGGCAATTACAGCAACATCTTCGACGCCCTCGGCGAATATTATCTTCCCTGTTTTCCCTATCCCAGCAATTCTCTCTGGAATCGCAACCCCTTTGCCGAACCCGAAGTCCACAAGGCCCTTGAATACACCCTGGACCAACTCCCGGCCCAGGTGTCCAAAAGGATCCCGGGCAGGGACCTCGAACCGGAACTCAAGGATTTCCTGACGGCCGTTGCCGGCACAAACCGAACCCGGCTCTGGGAACGATCATGCAAACTGTTTTCAATCCTGAAAAGCAGAGTGAGCGTCCTGCCGCCGGATGCCAGGCATGTGGACTATGATGTGCTACCGGTGATCATTGCCGACGGCTGTGTGTACAATTGCGGATTTTGCAGCGTCAAGACCGGACAGGCCTTTCAGGCCCGCTCCCGGCGGGACGTCCAGGAACAGATCCGGGGACTCTGTTCGCTCCTTGGCCCGGACCTGAAAAATTACAACGCCCTCTTCCTGGGCCAGCACGATGCCCTGAACTGCGATCCCGATAATATTGAATACGCGGCTCTGAGGGCCTATGAGGCTTTCGATTTTGCCGGGTCCGCGATGCGGGATCCCTCGCTCTATCTCTTTGCCGGCGCGGATTCATTTCTCAACTGCAAAGAGTCCTTTTTCCAGCGATGCAGGCAGTGGCCCTACCGGACCTTCATCAATATCGGACTGGAATCAACAGACCAGAACACGCTGGATCAATTGAAAAAACCGGTGAGCGCCCGCAAAAATCAAGAGGCTTTTCAGCGGGCCCAAGAGATCAATGAACGCTTTGACACCATTGAAATCACCTCGAATTTTGTCCTGGACCCCGGACTGCCGGATAATCATTGGAGCGCTTTCCAGGACTTGACCCGGCACAGCCTGAAACACTACTATCCCAAAGGGACGGTCTACCTCTCCCCGCTTTCCCGGACGCGCAGGAAAGACCAAATGCGCATATTTTCAAGGCTCAAGCGGCTGAGCAGACGCCCGACCTATCTCTACCTCCTGCAGCGGCTCTGAAGGGGGATTCTTGCAAGTGCTTGAAGTGGATTTCGCCTTTTGAACACTCAGACCATCACAACTGGAGATGAATCATGAAAATCGGACGCAACGATCCCTGCCCCTGCGGCAGCGGGTTGAAATATAAAAAATGCTGTATGCGCAAGACCTCGAAGCGAGAGACAAACCTTCAGGATCTCTACTACACAAAACACAGGATACGGCTGAAGGAAGACAAAGACATCCAGGGCATCCGGACCGCCGGGGACCTGGTCATGCAAACCCTGGGACTCGTGCAGGGGCATATCCGGGCAGGCATCAGCACTGAATCCATCAACAGCCTGGTTCATGATTTCACGCTCAAGCACAATGCCGTGCCCGCCCCGCTGAATTACAACGGCTTCCCCAAAAGCGTGTGCGTATCCATAAACGAGGAGATCTGTCACGGGATACCCGGTCCCCGGATCATTGAGGAAGGCGATATCGTGAACGTTGATGTCACCTCCATTGTAAACGGATATTACGCCGACGCCAACCAGACCTTTCTGGTGGGCCAAGCAACTGAAGAGGCCCGGAAAATCGTGAATGTGGCCCTGGAATGCCTCAGAAGAGGTCTGGAGCAGATCGGTCCGGGCAAAACCCTGGGGGACATCGGCTGGGCGATACAAGACTATGCCGAAGGCCGGGGCTGTTCCGTAGTCCGGGAAATGGTGGGGCACGGTGTGGGCTTTGATTTTCATGAACCGCCCCAGGTGCCGCATTTCGGCAAAAAGGGGGAGGGTATAGAACTCATCCCGGGCATGGTCTTTACGGTGGAGCCCATGATCAATCTGGGCGGCAGGGAATTGAAGATCCTGGAAGACAAATGGACCGCCGTCACCAAGGACCGCTCCCTTTCCGCCCAATTTGAGCAGACTGTGGTGGTCACTCCGGAGGGCTATGAGAGCCTCACCCCGTTTTAGGCCTGCCTGACAGCCTTCCCCACATGGGGTGATCCTTGACGCATTCCAACATATCCAGTGTTCCCTATGGGGAACCCTGGATATCAGTCGTAATTCACCGCACTGAAGCGCATCAGCTTCTCCCAGCTGTGGGAACTCTCCAATCGCCTGATGGTCCCGGTCCGTCCCCGGACCACCATGGAACTCGTGGTGGCGCCGTAACCGGTGTAGCGCACCCCGGGCAGAAAGGTCCCCCCGGAAATTCCGGTTGTCGAAAAAAAGACGTCCTCGGCCTTGATCAAAGTATCCACGGTAAAGATCTCCCGAAGGTCCGTCCCGTTTTCAGCCAGGGCCTGTTTCTCATGCTCCTTTTGCGGATTCAGCCGACAGAGCATCTCTCCCCCCAGGCCCTTGATGGCGCAGGCCGCGAGGACCCCTTCCGGGGTCCCTCCAGTGCCCATGAGTACATCCACCTCGGATCGCTGATCAACTGCCATGAGCGCACCGGCCACATCCCCGTCGGAGTGCAGCTGAATCCTGGCCCCGGCTTCCCGGATTTTTTCGATCAAATCCTTATGCCTCGGCTTATCCAGCACAAAGACCATGAGGTCGTCAGTGTCTTTCTCCAGAGCCTTGGCGATCTTCTGCAGGTTGTCCTTGACCGGGGCATCCAGATCAATCGCATCTTTGGCCGCAGATGAGACCACCAGTTTCTCCATGTAATAACTCGGTCCGGGATTGTACATCGTCCCACCGGGCGAGATGCCCACCACGGAAATCGCATTGGGCCGGCCAAAGGCCAGAAGGTTGGTGCCTTCCACCGGGTCCACGGCCACGTCCACGCTGGGGCCGTCTCCCACCCAGCCTACTTTTTCGCCGTTATAGAGCATGGGGGCATCATCTTTTTCCCCTTCGCCGATGATGATCGTACCATTGATATCAATGGCGTTGAAAGAAAGACGCATGGCGTCCACTGCAGCCCGGTCCCCGCTGATTTTGTCCCCTCTGCCGAGCCACCTGGCCGAAGCCAGAGCCGCGGATTCGGTGATGCGCACCAGGTCAAGGGCCAAATTTCGTTGTGGTATCTCCATTCTATAACCTTTCATCAAAAAGCTGTATGCGCTGTTGGTGGCGTCCGCCCTCAAATCCGGTCCGGAGAAACACATCCAGAATGCTCAGGGCCAGGCCGGGTCCGATCACTCTGCCCCCCAGACAGAGCACATTGGCATTATTGTGCTCTCTGGAAACCCGGGCCGTAAATTCATTCCAGCAGAGGGCCGCCCGAATTCCGGAAAATCTGTTGGCGGCCATGGACATTCCCAATCCGGATCCGCAAATCAGGAGCCCGACGCCGCCCGTCTCTAAAACCCTTTCACAGACTTTGGCGGCAAATACGGGATAATCGCAGCTGGTAACCCCGGAATCAGTCCCCAGGTCCTCGCAGTTACACCCTTTGCCCCGGAGATGTTCAAGGCAGATTGTTTTCAGGGAAAACCCGGCATGATCCGAGCCGAGTATGATCTGTTCGCTCATTGACGGCACTCCTCTTCCTGCTCGCTGAAAATCATGCCCGGAGGTTCCAACGCTCCAGGCGTTCCTGAATCCCAGACGCCCGCAATTTCTCGAGATCTTTCCGTAAAAAGGCAATTTCCTTTTCCAGAAAGGCGATTTGTTTATGACAGGTCTCTTTTTCCGATTCCCAGTCCTCTGCATCCTGCTCTAAATGGCCTGCATGGAGTCGTCCCAGCTGCTCATACTCCTGAAGCAGCCTTTTGTCCAGCTGTTTGATTTCAAATTCCCGCAGCAGACGCAAAAGATTCCAATGCACTTCAGCCCCTAAGGCCTTGATGCCTAAAAGCAGGGTTTGTTGAAGATTCATCAGGCCGCCTGTCTGCAGTGTCTCCTGTCCCTTGTGCATAGGCCGTCTCCTTCCCTAAACGTGTAGGTTCAAAAGGGGTAACTGCCGGTCTCTCCCGGTCCGTTCAAGATACATTGAGCGGAACAAGCGTGGTCTCTTCCGGCAAGTTCAGCTCAAGACTTGAGTTGGGCCAGGATTTGCGCAGGGGCTCAATGTCCTTGATGATGATGAGCACTTCTTCCTGGCGCTTGTTCTTCAGATGCACCCGAAGCGGAATCATTCGTCCCTGCTCTTGGGCATATTTTGAAAATTGAATGCTCCACTCGGTCCCGCTGCCGCCCTGCATGGCCATGGGCAGACCTCTGCGGTCCAGGATGATCTCCCTGATCCGCTGTCCAGAGGCAAAGGTGTAGCTGTAGCCTTGATCTTTGACGTATCGGCCCCTGGGGTAACCGGAACCCAGGAGGCTCTCCCAATGACCGGTCAAAAGAAAGAGCAGTTCCTGGATATCGAATGGCGAATCCACCCCCATCCTTCTGACCCCTGTCCTGGAATCGGGATGGGTATAGGCCTTTTGCTGTGTGGGTACATACCCAAGCCAGAGATCCTCGTCCACCCGCCAGAGGGCAAAGGTCTTCCCGAATCCGGCTTTGAGGTTCAAGCGCAAAGGCAAAGCATAATTTCCCCACAGCTCAAGTTCGATGCGTTGATTTTGCTGCGGAGAAAAAAAATGCAGACCGGCCTTCAGCCGGCAGCCCCGGTCCATGAAGGGATCCTCGGGCTGGACATTCCGGAAGCGGGTCCAGACTTCTTCCGGCGAAAGCCCCGGCTGAGGGACCTTCGGACCGACCTGATAGAGACAGCCGGAGAGCAGGGCGCTGCAGAGGAGCAGACTGAACAACAGGAGGTCCCTTGATTTCCGACTCAGATCTTTTATACCCGTTTCCTTCATCTTATTGTGATATGCCTGTATTTTGAGGTTTCAGGTTTTAAGATCAGATGAATCATTTTAAGCAGTTAACCGCCATTCGTATTGCGAATGTACGAAATCTGACCTCCGCCCTCCGACTTCTGCTCTCTGACCTCTGTCCTCTGTCCTCCGACTTCTGCTCTCTGACGTCTGACTTCTGACCTCTGACCTCTGACCTCTGACTTCTGACCTCTGACCTCTGTCCTCACAATTCCAGTAATTTTTGCTCAAGCGCCTTCTGCTTGGGGCTTCCCAGCTTGAGGGCCTTGCGATAGCCTTCCGCCGCTTTTTCCATCTTCTCCAGGCTCAGGGCGATTTCCGCATAATGCTCCCAGATGACCGGATCTTCTTCTGCCGCAGCCACGGCTGACTCGATGGTGGTCCAGGCCTTTTCCAAATCTCCGGCCTGATAATAATACCAGGCCAGGGAATCCAGGTAATAGCCATTGTTCGGATCATGCTCCAGGGCCTTGGTGATGAGCTCAAAGGCCCGCTGCATATCCTCCCGCTCTTCCACCAGGGAATAGCCAATAAAATTCATGGCCCCGGCATGCTCCGGTTCAAGGTTTAGAATGATCTCCATAAACGCAATGGCCTGCTCTCTGTGACCGAGCTCATGCTCCAGGACCCCGGCCTGGAAAAGGATCGGAACATTTTCTGGAAAGTGCTTCCGGGCCTGTTCCAGGACCTCCAAAGCCTCTTGCTCCTGTCCCTGCTCCCGCAAAATATCGCTTTCCAGGAGCCAGAATCGATCCTGTTCCGGGAATTGTCCCTGCGCGGACCGAGCCTGTCTCAGGGCCTGATTCAACTTGCCCTGCTGCCAGAGCAATCTGGTCTTCAGAGTGAGGACCTGGGCGTAAAACTCCTGGTCTGTTCCAATGCTGTTCAGGATCTCGAGCGCCCCATCGATATCATTGCCCGCCTTGTACAGAGTCAAGGCATGATAGAACTTCCCCTCCGGATGATCGGCAATCCGGTCTCCGAATTGAGAAAAAAGACGATTCGCGGATCCATAAAAATCATTTTGAAGAAAAATGGACACAGTGCGCAGCAAAAAACGTTCTTCCCGGGGAGCCTGACGAACCAGGGCCAAAGCTTTTTCAGGGTTGTTCAACTTGAGGTTCAACTCAATGAGTCGAATATAAATCTCCTGATTCGAGGCGTCCAATTCCAGCAGTTGGGTGTAGACCGCTTCTGCAGCCACATAATCCTTGGCCAATTCATGTTGGTAGCCAAGTTCGGCCCAGGCCTTGACAAAAGCCGGATTGGAACGGGTCGCCGCTTTGAGGTGCTTGATGGTCAGGCTCCTTTTTTCCAGAGCCGAATACACCTGGGCCATGAGGTAGTGCTCGTCCGCGGTCCATTCATCTTTCGGGATATTGTTGAGCACGGCCCGGGACTTTTCATAATCCCGGATTTTGAGATACAGGCGAGCCAGATGTCTGAGGCCGAGCATATCCCGGGGATGATTGGCGACATATTGATTGAGGACCTCCAGGGCTTGTCGCTTGTGGTCTTGATCAACATAAAAACGACTCAGCATCAGGCTCAGCTTGCGGTGCCCGGGGAATTTGTCCAGTGCGGATTTCAAGAGGGCCTCAACCTTGGAAAAATCTTCGAGGCGCCAGTATTGAGATGCCAGCTCCAAGTAGAGTTCCGGGGAGGCATCGCGTTTCAGGGCCTCCTCAAGGGCCTCAAGCGCCGCAGCCGGCTCGCCTTTGTGCAAATGATCCTGATAGGTGAGATAGTAATAGGTTGCCTTCGCCTGATCCGACATAACAGGGACCGGCTCCATTTGAACGTTCGGGGGCGAGTGAACGCCGCAAGCCGAAACAAATACGGCGCAGCCAATCAGCGCCCATCCCGACGCAGGCCGCCCCATCCTCCGGAAAAACCCGGACAGTTTCCGGCCGACCCCCCGTTTTCCGTTTTCTGAACTCATTGAATCTCCTGCTCCATTCTCCTGTACAAATACCCGCCGAGTTCCAGACCAATGTCAATGAACTCCGGGCCGTAGATTTGACCGGTCCGGGTCCTGAACGTATCGGCAATGGAGCGCACCACATCCAGTCCTTTGGGAAAACGTTCATGTATCTTGTCCAGGGGCCATTCCAGGTAATCACAGATCTCCCAGAGCGTGGTCACAAAATTATCCGGCCCCCAGCGGAATTTATCGGCGTCATACAAAGCACCGTTTACAATTGCCGTTGTTGCGTCCGGCGCCGCTTGATTCGTCTTGAAGGCTTCGTGATTGGCGATGGCAAAAGCAATTATTTCTTTATCCTGTTGGGCGACAGGATAATCCTGGAGGATCGTGAAACTGAGTTCAGCTCCCTGTTTGGCGTGCTCACCCTGGAGGCGGCAAATATCATGCATCAATCCGGAAATTTGAGCTAAAACAGCCACATGGCGACCCAGGTCCGTTTCCCAGCCGGCTGTCTCGGCCAGAACAATGGCCCCGGACTCAATCGCGACTTTTTTGCTGTGCTCGATCCCGTGGCCAAAGTCGTCGTTCAAAAAAGGGAGCACGTCTTCCCGGCAACGCAGGATCAGGGAGTGGCTGAAGAAGACTTCCTTGGAATAGCGCAGTTCATTCTGGTAATGATCGTAAAACGCTGGCCGTTTGCGTTGACTGATTTCCCAAGCCTCCTGGCGCAGCCGCTGCAAAATTTTTTTACTCATCACTGATCCAATCAGCTGAAAAATCGGGGATGGCCGTAGACAGCCTGCCTTTGAGTTTGGCGAGCAGTCTGTTTTCGATCTGCCGGACCCGTTCTCTGGTGATCCCATATTTGGCGCCGATCTCCCGCAAGGTCACCGGAGAAGACGTCAAGAGCCGGGTGAGGAGGATATCCTTTTCCTTGTCGTTGAGTTCCGGCAGGATGGTCTTCAGTTGCGTGTGCAGGAGAGTGCCCATCTCTTCTTTAGCCAGACGGTCCTCAGCACTGGCTTCCAGAGCCGGCAGCATATCCATGCGGGTTGCTGAGGAATCTTCCCCAAAGGGGGCGTCCAGAGAAAGATCCGACTGTCCCATGCGCATGGACATCTCAGAGATCTCTTCCTGACTGACCTCCAGATTCTTGGAAAGGGTCTCGATATCCGGATCAAATCCTAGATTTTCGAGCCGTCTCTTTTCCTTCCCCAGATTATAAAAAAGTTTTCGCTGGGACTGGGTGGTTCCGATTTTGACCATCCGCCAGTTATCCATGATAAATTTCAGGATATAGGCCTTGATCCAGAAAGCGGCATAATAGGAGAATTTGATCCCCCGATCAGGATCAAACTTCTGCACCGCTTTCATCAGTCCGATATTTCCCTCTTGAATCAGTTCCAGGACATTCTTCATCCAACGTCTCTGGAACTCCATGGCGATTTTCACTACAAGCCGCAAATGCGAGGATATGAGCCGAAAAGCAGCGCTCTGATCGCCGTCCTCCTGAACTTTTCTGGCTAATTCAAATTCCTCTTCGGACTCCAGTGGCGGAAACTTGTTGATTTCCCGAAAATAGAGCTGCAGGGAGTCCTGCAGTGTCAAATCCCGCTTGGTGCTCACACTGGGCAAAAATTTCGCAGGGGCCTCCTGAGCTTTGTCCTCTTTTTCCATCTGCGGCTTCTTGGCCTGTGTATCCTCCACATCTGTATCAGGAAATATTTCTTCTTGTTTTTGCTTTGAATTCTTTGACATAATTGATAACCTGAAAACGGATGAACCGATGTTGCTCGAAGCGAGCCCGCCGTTCTCTCAAGTTTAAAGATTTTATTTGTCTTTTTCAATCTTTTTAACTATAAAATTCAAATTTACGCTGGGCAGGAGGCTGCTGTGGAAGCCATTCGTTTAAGAAAGGCGGGTATCCAGGATGTTACAGCCATTCATGGCTTGTTGATGGCCAATTCACAAAAAGGACTCCTGCTTCCGCGTTCCTACAATGATCTCTACAATCACCTCCGGGATTTTTTTGTCCTGGAAAATGCCGGAGAAAATCGGATTATCGGCTGCTGCGCTTTAGGGATCACCTGGAAAAACCTGGCGGAAATCAGGTCGCTGGTGGTCGGCGAGTCGGTCCGAAGACAGGGCTGGGGACGCCGTCTCGTGGAAGCCTCTCTCAGCGAAGCCTTGACATTGGGAATCTATAGAGTGTTTACTCTCACCTATCAAGTCCCTTTTTTCGCCGGCAATGGATTTCAGGAGGTGGACAAGGAACATCTCCCCCAAAAAGTCTGGGCCGAATGCCTCCATTGTCCCAAATACCCGGACTGCTGTGACGAAGTAGCCATGCTGCATGAACTCTGAACAAATTCCAAGCTCCACAGCATCGAAGGGTCCAGATCGAACTTCAGTCATTGAACTTTAAGATGGTTATATAGTATGACTCTTCTACACACTCTTCAAGGTGCGCATTCGTCGGATGAACCGAAATTGAGGTATCTGTGAATCAACTCAGACCGATATTTTCCCGGGATGCAATCCGGCAGCGGGTCGAAGATCTGGCGGCCGACATTTCCAAACACTACCGTTACGGGGCCGAGCCCTTGGTTGCGGTCTGCGTCCTCAAAGGGGCCTTTGTTTTTTTTGCCGATCTCATCCGTGAGCTGCAATTTGGCCCGGAGCTGGACTTTGTCCGCTTGGCCAGTTATGGAAAAGAGACATCTCGGGGCGAAAAAGTGGTTTTTTCAAAAGATATTGAAGTGTCCATTGCGGACAAGCATGTCTTGATTGTCGAGGATATAGTTGATACCGGCAATACGGTGGACTACCTGGCCAGGGTTTTGCAGACCAGAAATCCAAAGAGCGTGAAGATCTGCGCACTGGTGCACAAAGTGTCCAGACGAGAGGTCCAGCTGCGCATCGACTTCTATGGCTTCAAGCTGAGCGAGGGCTTCATCGTCGGGTATGGCCTGGATTACGCCGAACAATATCGGAACCTCCCGAACATTTGCGAACTGGCCTGAAAAAAAAGACAGCACTCCGGAACCGCAGCCTTCTGAAGGGGTCCTCAAAAATTTTGAAATTTTGGATTTTCGGTTTGCGATTTCCGATTGTTAAGACAAAGAATTTGGGCTGGTTATCTTAGATACAAGCAACAACTTTTTCTTAAAGGCTCTCAACCATGATCATCACCTGCCCCCAATGCAAAACACGCTACAGACTGGCCGAGCATCTGCTCAAGGATCAAGGGGGCAAAGTCCGCTGTTCCAGATGCAGCCACGTCTTTCAGGCCCCTCCGCCTGCTGCAGCCGGCCGGCCGGCTCTATCCGAACAAGGTTCTCCCCCTGATCAGGGGGCTGAGGAACCCTTCCGAAACGAAACAGAACCCAACGCCTCTTCCGCCAAGAAACCCGCTCGCCGTCTCTCGCTCCTCCTGCTTGTGCTGCTGCTTGTGCTGCTGCTCATCGGGGCGGGATATCTCTATTTTCCACAGATCAAAAGCCGGCTTCCCTTTTCTGGCGATGCCTCGCAACCCGGCAGCCTCTCCCAAAAAGAAGACTCAGCTCTCAGCGATCTCAGTCAGATCACCTTTACCGACGTCAGACAATACATGGTGGACAATGAAAAAATAGGCAAGCTGCTGATCATAGAGGGAAAGGCGGTCAATGAATCCTCGGTTCCGGTGGAAATGATCAAAATTCAGTCCGAAATCTTTGATGAAAACGGCAACAGTCTGCAGCGCAAATCCTTTTACTGCGGCAACACCCTCTCTCTGTTCCAGCTTCAGGTCCTCAATCAAAAGGAAATGGAATCCGCCCTGAAGTCCAAAGTGGGGGTTTTAACCAACAACAGCAACCTGGGCCCGGAGCAGGAAGTTTCTTTTATGACGATTTTTTACAACCCGCCGGAAGCTATGGCCGAGTTCAGCTTAAAAGTTGTCCAGGCCACCCCCGTCAGCCAGGATTGACGGCATGTCCAAAACCACTTACCAGTGCACCGCCTGTGGTGCGCAGCTGAAACAATGGCAGGGGCA
This sequence comes from Desulfohalobiaceae bacterium S24, assembly GCA_011389765.1. GTDB lineage: Bacteria > Desulfobacterota > Desulfovibrionia > Desulfovibrionales > Desulfothermaceae > JAABTT01. Next base: position 39,196 of record JAABTT010000018.1, read on the forward strand.
ATGCCTGAAATGCAAAGAATGGGGAACGGTCCAAGAGATCCCGGGCCGGCAATCCCGGGACCTGAAAAACGCCTCCACCGCAAGCCTGCGCCCCTCCCTTTTGGAAGACTTGAATCAGGAGCAGACCCGCTGTGTGAGCACCGGGTCCCCGGCAGTGGACGAACTCCTGGGGCAGGGTCTTCCGCCGGGTTCGGTGGTCCTTCTCAGCGGCGAGCCGGGCATGGGCAAATCCACCTTTCTCCTCCAGCTCGCGGCCTCCTTCCATCAAAAAGGCCGAAAAGCCCTGTATGTCTCCAGTGAAGAGTCCCTGGGCCAGCTCAAACAGAGGAGCGAACGCCTGGGCCTTCTCGGCCGGAGGCTGCCGGTCCTGAATACCACCTCCCTTGAAGACGTCCTCAGTCTGCTGGAGACCGATCCACCCACAGCTCTGGTGCTCGACTCGGTCCAGACCGTCTCCTGCGCATTGACCGACGGCATCCCCGGCAGCATGGCCCAGGTCAGAGCCGCGGTTTCCGCACTGGTGGAGGCGGGCAAAAAAACCGGGACCATTCTCTTTCTGGTGGGCCATGTCACCAAAGAAGGCCAGATTGCCGGTCCCAAGGTCATGGAGCATATGGTGGACACGGTTTTGCATCTCGAGGGGGACAGTCGGCATCTGTTCCGAATCATTCGGGTGGTGAAAAATCGATTTGGCGCCGCCAGCAACATCCTGGTCCTGAAAATGATGGAAAGCGGCCTGCAGATTGTCCACGATCCGTCAACCTTTTTTCTCGAGGCCAGAGATCCTTCGCTCTCCGGAACGGCCCTGATCATGGCCCGGGAAGGCCACCGCTCCTTTGTCATTGAGATGCAGTCCCTGGCCAGCAAAAGCTTCCTGTCCATGCCCAGGCGGACCGCCCTCGGCCTGGATACCAACCGCCTGAATCTGCTTTTGGCCATTGCCGACAAAAAGCTTCGGCTCAACCTGGGGCAGATGGACATTTACGCCAAAACCGGAGGCGGGCTCAAGATCAGCGAGCCCGGTCTCGATCTGGGCTTGATCGCAGCGGTCCTCTCCTCGTACTATGATCGCTGCCTTCCGGAAAAGGCGGTCTTTTGGGGAGAAGTGGACCTGAGCGGACAGGTCCGGCCGGTGGTGGGGCATGAGCAACGGCTCAAGCAGGCCCGGACCCTCAAGTACACCCCGATTGTCTGCCCGGACAGCCAGGAAGCCCGCCAGGCAAAAGAGAGCGGGGCCGACCTGCTGCCCATCGGCAATATCCTGGAACTGCCCGGACGCCTGTTTCAACCTGTGAGCAAATAAGCGGCATAGCCCTGCAAATTGAGTAAAGCCACCAGATAGGGATCGCTGTGTTTTTCTTCCAGCAGAAAAACCTCTCCTGGTGACAGTTGCAGCCGGATAACGGGCACCCGGACCTTGATATCCCCGACATCCGAGGCATGCAAGGTCACGGCCAGCAGTTCCCTCCCGGCTTTGCCCCGGGTCTGCAGGCCGGCAAAAAAGGACTCAAAGTCCCGTCCCGGCTCAGGGAGTCTGAGGCTTTCAGCAGAAAACGAGGACTTGAGGGCCGCCACAAATCCGGACTTCGGGAGCCTGGGGATCAAGAGACTCTCCCGGTCGGGAAATGCCGGCACCTCCCAGGCTAGTTCCGAACTGGACGCGCTTGCCGGAACCAGAAGCCTGACGCCCTTGGCGGCCAGAAAACCGATGACCAGCCCTGAAGGCAGGCTGTTTTTGGCAGAATCCGGCAGCACAAGATAAAATCTCAATTCGCCCTGCCGGCGAATCGCCACCAAATGATTTGACCTGAGTTCGAGGATGGTTTCCTGGAAGGGCTGAATCAGAGACTGCTGAGCCGTCCAGGCAATGAACCTGGGACGCAGCACGGCCTCCAGAGCTTGAAAGACCTCCTTCATGTCCCAGGACTTGGGAACCAGACAGGTCTTCAATCCGGCTGCGGCAAAGGCCTCCTGATCCCTTTCCTCTCTCAAGGAACCGGGCACAAACAGAACCGACTCCCCCCAGTGGGTCCTGGCCAGTTCCATTTGCTCCAGATTGATCCGCACCCAGTTGTCTTCCCCCGAGGGCAGCAGCAGATCGCTGCCGCTGACAAAGCGAAATCCAAAGAATTCCAACAGGGAGCGGACGATTTTTTCCCCAGACATGGTCTTAATGGCCGGAGGCGTGGTACGTCTTGGCTTCTGCTGCCTGGACCTGTCCTGTATACTCTCCTCCCGCTCAGGAGCGGCGGGTTGTGTTCCCCGTGCAGCCCCGGCAGCCTCTCTGTTTTGTGCCTGGGGAATTTGAATTTGCTGGCCGGGCACGATGCGATCAATATTTTTCAGGCCTGGATTGAGTTCTTGGAAGGTCTTAAGAGCCAGTGTGCGTCCCAGCTTATCCGGAAGATCGCTGTGCTGTTTGAGGATGGCAAAAACCGTATCCCCGGGCTTGACTGTATACTCCAGGCCTGTGTAAGCCGGGATATCCATTCCCGCCTCGAGGGACTCCCCCTGTCCGGTTTCCTGCTCCAGGAGTGAATCCGGCAGATGCAGGGAATCCCCCGGTTTGACCCGTCCGAGATCGTTCAAATGGGGATTGAGCCGCTTGACGCGTTTAAGGGTTTCTTCCAGCCTGTGCTCAGGGACATCGAAGCGGCGCAGGATGGCATAGACATACTCCCCTTTTTGAATGGTGTAGGTGAAAAGATCCTGTTCTTTTTCCAGAGGCATCTGTTTCTGAAACTTGAGTTGATAGACCTGGGACGCCGCGAACAGCGGCTCCGCCCCGCAGATCAGATGGGTCCAGAGCAGACAGGTCCAGGCGAGACCATGGAGTGCTTTTGTGAACAGGCACCTATCATCAGAGCTTTCCGAACGACCCAGAATGTTGCTTTCAAATTTCTTCATATTCAAACCGTGAACTCTCCGAGGCGTAGGCTCGCTTCTACGAGCCGGAGGCTGTGAACCTGGAACTCTCCGAGGCGTAGGCTCGCTCTCTACGAGCCGAGGCCGTGAACTCTGTTCGACAAGGGGCTCAGCCCGTATCCCGCAGGACCCGCCGCAGGACCTTGCCCACCACCGAGGTCGGCAGTTCGTCACGGAACTCGATGCTCCGCGGTCTTTTGTAGCCGGTCAGACGCTGCCTGCAAAAATCCAGGAGTTCCTGCTCCCCGCAAGATTCGCCGCTGCGCAGCTGGACAAAGGCCTTGACGGCTTCTCCGCTCTTTTCATCGGGAATGCCCACCACGGCCGCCTGGGCCACCTTGGGGTGCTGAAACAAGACTTCTTCCACCTCCCGCGGATAGCAATTGAACCCTCCCACCAGGATAACGTCTTTTTTCCGGTCGGTGATCACCAGATAGCCCTCGGTATCGACATGCCCGATGTCCCCGGTCAGAAAAAAGCGCTTGCCGTCAATCTCCCGAAAACTCGCGGCATCCGCCTCAGGATTCTTCCAGTAGCCTTTCATGACCTGAGGACCGTGCACCGCGATTTCCCCGTCTTCCCCCCGGGGCAGTTCACGTGTCCCGGTTTCAAGGTCCACGATGCTGATACTGGTATTGGGCAGGGAATAGCCCACTGTCCCGAGGCGACGACTGTCCTTGCAAGTCGGATTCACACTGATAACCGGCGAAGTCTCGCTCAAGCCGTAGCCCTCAAAAATGATCGATCCGGTCTTTTCTTCAAATTTTCTGCAGAGTTCATGGGGCAGGGGGGCACCTCCGGAAGCACAGCACATGATAGAGCTCAGATCGTATTGCTCCAGATGGGGATGGTTGAAAAAGGCGGAAAAAATGGTGGGCACGGCCACCAACAAGGTCGGCCGGTAGTGAACCACCGCCTTGAGCACATCGGTAAACGGAGGATGGCCGGCCCTGGGGTCCGGGATGCAGACCAGCCGGCTGCCGGAAGAGCAGGCCGCCAGCATGCAGACACTCAGACCAAAAATATGGTACCAGGGCAGGATGCCCAGATAGCAGTGATACCCGCCCGGCCGCAACTTTTCAAAACTTCCGCCTCCTTCATGGGGCAGACGCACCCATTCGTTCAAGGCCTGGGCATGAAAGGCCAGATTGCTGTGCGTTAACACCGCGCCCTTGGGATGGCCGGTGGTGCCGCCGGTATAGACGATCAGGGCCGGGTCCTGCAGCGGGTCAATCGCCGGAGGGCTTTGCTCGGGCGGCGCGGTTTCGATGATCCGGTCAAAAAAGAAATGCCCGGGCTCATGGACCGCGGCCTTGGGTATCTTGCCCAGGAGGCCCCCCAGCACGGCTTTCAACCTGGGCAGAGAGGACTTGATGTTGCAGATCACCACGGTTTGGACATCGCTGTCCTGAGCGGCCTGGACCGCTACCGGGTAAAACTGGGGATGGTCCATGCAGAAAACAGCCTTGGCGCCGGAATCCCTGAGCTGATAGCCAAGTTCGTTTACGGTGTACATGGGGTTGCAGGTTACGCACACGGCGCCGGCCTTGAGAATCCCGAAAAAAATTGCCGGATAATGGGGAAGATTCGGCAGAAACAGTGCCACCCGGTCCCCTTTGCCGATACCCTGGGCCATGAGAAAAGCCGCGATTCTGTCCGCAAGGGCCTGAACCTGGGCATAGGTCCGGCTTGCGTCCTGAAAGATGGTGAAGGCCGCCTTCGGAAAGCGCTCCGCCGCCTCGTCCAGGAGGGCAAAGAGTGGTTTTTCAAATCCCCGGATCTCCCAGGGGATCTCCGGAGGCCGGTGCACCTGGTGGGCAAAGTCTATCCCCATCGTCTCCCTCCTTGGCTGCAGTCAAAGCCGTATGAAACCGCTGTGGATCTGTTTTTCAACACTATATCTCAGTATCCCGGACGGATCGGCTTGTCAATTGTTGCTTTGTCGGTCCGCGGCTTGAAAGTCGGAAAAAATGCCGGATGCTTCCAGGCGCTTGAGGATTGCCGTCTGATGTGAACCGGCCCAGTAAATGCGCCGGCACTCGGGACACATGGAAAATGAATGAAAATATTTTTTGGTCTTGGGCTCCAGACGATGGACAATGTCCTGTTTGTCCACCCGGTTTAAGAGGACATTGCAGCGCAGGCACCGGCTCAACAGGGCAAAAGGCGGTCCCAGACCGTAGAAGGACAGCACTTCCCTGAGCTGGGCCTCTGGGGTTGCGGCTCGTACAAAGCGCCCGAAGTGCACGTTTTTTCGCTTGAGCAGACCGATGTCCTTGCTGAGCACGATTCGGCCCTCGGCCTGGGCCAGGTCGACAATCTCACGGTCCCGCCAGGTCCAGTGGTAGGCGGTGTCAAAGCCCAGGCAGCGGAGGAGCATCGCAGTTTTCCCGACATTGACGTCCACCACGAAGCGCAGGGAATCTAAAGGCTCCGGCGACAACCGGCTCCCTTGCAAGGGGTCCACCGGGGGCACATGCGGTTCGATCCAGAGGACCTCCCCCGGACAGGGACGGTAGCTAAAATCCACCTCCTCCCGCTCATTTTGGATACGAGCCACTTCCGTATGCGGGGGACCCAGGGACTCGATAATGTCCTTGATGGAGGCCCGGCGTTTCAGGGGATAGTCGATGCAGCCATTGGACTTGTCAAACGCCAAGAATTCATTTAAAGCAGCGCGAAAGACAAGGGTGCACCAGGAGAGGGAACCGTGCATAGCCAATCAATCCAATCATTCGGAACACAAGACCCATGAACGTTTTTCTGCTGCTTGTCATCATTTCGGTCATCTGGGCCTATTGCCTTGAAAATGTTGCGGATTACCTGAACATCCGGCACCTGGACCCGGTTCTGCCCCGGGAATTTCGCGATGTTTTCGACCAGGAAAAATACACCCGTTCCCAGGAATACGCCAGACTTCAAACCAGGGTACGTTTGATCCAGTCAAGTGTCAATTGCCTGTTCCTCCTGCTTTTTCTTCTCTGCGGCGGCCTGGCTTGGCTGGACCAGCTGGTCCGAACTCTTGCCCTCCATCCGGTCTGGACCGGACTGATTTTTTTTGCCGTCCTGGGCCTGGCCCTGGACCTGCTGTCCCTGCCCTTTGAAATCTACACCACGTTTTTCCTGGAAGAATCCTTCGGCTTCAATCGCAGCACCCCGGCCCTCTTTGTCAAGGATAAGCTCAAGGGCTATCTGCTCTCCCTGCTGATCGGGGCTCCGCTCCTGGCCGGGGTGCTCCTTGCTCTCGGCAGCTTTCCGGAATGGGGCTGGCTTGGGGCCTGGCTCCTGATCACCCTGGTCATGCTCCTGCTGCACGCCGTGGGGCCAAATCTAATTTTGCCGCTCTTCAACACCTTTACCCCGCTTGAGGCAGGAGACCTCCGGGACAAGATCGAAGCCCTGGCCAGAGAAAACCATTTTGACCTCAGCGGTATTTTTGTCATGGACGGCTCGAAACGATCCACCAAGTCCAACGCATTTTTCACCGGCCTGGGGCGGACAAAACGCATCGCCCTGTTCGACACTCTCATCAAGCGGCATGACGCGGAAGAACTGCTGGCTATTCTGGCCCATGAAATCGGTCATTTTCAGCACAAGCACATCCTGAAGAATATGCTCCTGAGCAGTGTCAAAACCGGAATACTGCTCTACCTCATCTCCGTGCTCATCACTTTCGAGCCCCTGTTTGCCGCATTCGATCTCGGTCAGCCGAAGGTGTACACCGGCCTCTTCTTTTTCGCCCTCTTGTACACCCCGGTCTCTCTGCTGCTGTCTCTGGGCCTCAATGCCCTGTCCCGGAAGTATGAATATCAGGCCGATGCCTTTGCCGCCAAAGCGACCCGAAATGCCGGAGCCTTGATTGCCGCCCTGAAAAGACTTTCGGCGGACAATCTGTCCAATCTCACCCCCCACCCCTTGTACGTGGCGCTCAACGCATCCCATCCGCCGGTTTTGCAGCGGATCAGAGCCTTGCGTCAGCAAGAAAAGGCTTGACGAACTCCGATTTGCACAGCTAAACTAATTTTTTCGATGGAAGCGAACAATTCCAAATTCTTGTTTGATCATATCCGCCCTTAGCTCAGCTGGATAGAGCGCCGGACTTCGAATCCGTAGGCCGGAGGTTCGAATCCTCCAGGGCGGACCACGAAAAATTCAAGGGCTTACGGATTACATTCTGTAAGCCTTTTCATTTGCACACCCCCTGTCGCCAAGCCCCTCGGGAAAATTTTGCAAACGCTCTGCGCGAATATGGGCTGTGCAAATTCTTTAAAAATCTCAATGAGAAATAACACAGACACCGTATCAGCAGCCCCCCTCATCACAGTCATGTGCCTGGCAGAAATTCTGAACATGCTCGGGATCTTTGCCTTTCCGGCGCTTCTGCCGCATTTCATCGAGCTGTGGGATCTGTCCAACACCCAGGCCGGCTGGATCAGCGGCATCTATTTTGCCGGATACACAGTCTCCGTCCCGATCCTGGGGGGATTGACCGATCGCCTGGATCCCAGGCGAATCTATCTGTGCTCATCCCTTGTGGGCATGGGAGCTGCTCTGGGCTTCGCCTTCCTGGCCGAGGGCTTCTGGAGCGCTCTGATCTTTCGGATTCTGGCCGGTTTTGGCTTGGCCGGGACCTTCATCCCCGGCCTCAAGGCCTTGGTGGACCGCTTGAACGAAAAGGCTCAGCCCAGGGCCATCGCCTTTTATACCGCCGCATTCAGTCTGGGCACCGCTTTATCTTTTTTTGCGGCCGGCTTTCTCACCGAGCATTTCGGCTGGCGACAGGCCTTCGGCTGTGCCGCCTTCACCGGGGCTCTGGGCTTTTTTCTTGCCGCCCGGGTCCTTCGACCCCAGCCGCCGTCCGGAAATCCGAAAACGCAGGGACATTTTCTGGACTTCCGGCCTGTCCTGCGCAACCGGCAGTCCATGGGCTACATTCTGGCCTACAGTTCCCACACCTGGGAGCTGTTTGCGGCCAGATCCTGGATGGTGGCCTTTCTGACCTTCGCTCTGACCCTGCAGCCGGACGGTTCAACACCCTTCCTCGCACCCTCCAGCGTGGTGGCCTTAACGGCCTTGGTGGCCATGTGGGCCAGCGTGGGCGGGGCCGAGCTGGCCGTGGCCTACGGACGTCACCGGGTACTGCGCTGCATCATGTGGGGCTCGGCTCTCTTTGCCTGCACCCTGGGCTTCCTGCCCGCACTTCCCTACCCGATTCTGGCCGGGTTGTGCATGCTCTATTTCCTGTTTGTCCAGGGAGATTCCGCAACCCTGCACACCGCTGCAATTCAATCCGCGCAGTCCGAGTATCGGGGACTGACCATGGCCTTTCAGTCCCTCGTCGGTTTCAGCGCCGCCTTTATCAGTCCGCTGGCGGTGGGACTTGTCCTGGACCTGAGCGGAGGTGGATCCAGCATCCTGTCCTGGGGACTGGCTTTTGCCTCCATGGGCCTGGTGGTCGCCTTGGGGCCCGTGTTTATCGCGCTGTTGTGCGAAAAAGCGACTTCCCGCGCTTCTTGACACAAGCAAAGCGGGGCGAAACACCCCGCTTTGCGTTTTCTTCCTTCTTGCCACGGCGGATTGGGGAATGAAACGGATATCGCGGTTCTGTCAGGAAGTCAGCAACCATTTCCACAGGGGCAGGATGTTTATGGTTTTTCCGTTTTGAGTCACGGTCTCCTCCTGTTCTCTGGTCAAAAGGACACCCCTGTCACATCCGAAATAGTGTAAGGCCTGCACAAGTCCGTTGAGTTCTCTTTTCCTGGTTTCAGGATGGTGTATATCGTAACTGATGTTGGCTACTGTTTTTTCATTGTCTGCCCGGCAGTAAAAATCAACTTCCCTGTCCTGCAGAAAATAATAGACCTCTTTGGACTTGCGCCTCAGGTGCAAAAAAGCCGCGTTTTCATAGAGTCTGCCAATGTCGGATGACAGGGACACGTCAAAAACGGATTGAAACCCGTTGTCCACTGCGTAGATCTTTTTGGGGTTCCGCTGTTCTTCCCGCACCGAATTTCGAAACACCGGCACGCTGAAAACAGCGAAGGCCTCACTGAGATAGGAAAAGTAGTCAAACAGCGTATCTTTTCCCAGTTTGAAGCCCTGGGATTTAAAGTCGTTGTAGAGTTTGGTTATACTGGCCGAGGTTGCCATATTGGAAAAACAATACTTCACAAGATGTTTCATCAGGGCGTGATTTTTGATCCCGTGCCGCTCGATAATATCCTTATAGATAATCAGGTCGGCATAATCCCTGAGAATTCTTGACCGGATATCAGGAGGGGCTTCTATGGTTTCAGCAAATCCCCCCTGCAGGATATAATCGCCAAATGCATTGGCAATATAACTTGTCGAGCTTGAAGAATACAGATTGACCTCTATTTCCCGAAATCGAAGATACTCGGAAAATGAAAAAGGAAATATTTCAAAGGCGAGGGTCCTGCCTCGAAGAGCGCTTGCGATTTCGGCACCCAACAGTTTCGATGAGGACCCGGTGATGAATATTTCCGCATCCAGGGTATCATAGAGGCGGCGGATGAATTTTTCCCAGTGCTCAATGTTCTGGATTTCATCAAAGAAGAGGTAGATCTTCTCTTTTCGTTTGGCGGGGTGCAATTCAAAATAGGCTTGCACAAGATCATCGAGCTGGTGGATTCCAAGCGGAAAAAGGCGATCATCCTCAAAATTGATATAGACAATATTGGCTGGATCGATTTCTGTTTTGAGGCGGTTGATTATGTGGAAAAGGATCGTGGTCTTGCCGCTTCGCCGAACACCGATCAGGGAAACAATCTTCCCTGAATTCAATGGAACCTCAATATCACGCGGAATCCTTGTCTGGATGGACTGCTCCTGGAAATCAGTGATGATTTTTTTAAATACCGCTTTCATTCATCCCTCTCAAAGAGGATAATATGTGTCATTTTTGACCTTCTTGCAAAGGATGAAATTTCGGGGTGTGCAGAGAGGAGCACGTGAAAGACCTCAAAGTCCTTGTCTTCAGCCTTCCTGCCGGCACTGCCTGAGAAATGTATCCAGGTGCGCGGTCACGGGTTTCAGACTCTCCAGCACGAGATGTTCATGCTCGCTGTGGGCGGACATGTCTCCGCTGGCCCCCCACACCGCCCCGGGAATGCCTTGTTCGGAAAAAAAGCGGATATCGCTGGCCCCATGCTCAAAACCGCGCTGCAGGCCGGGGTCGATCTGCAGCAGGTGATCCAGATACGGTGATTCGCCGCTGAAAAATAGAGGTTCCCGGGTTTCCACGCTCAGCTCGCCATTGACCTCGGCCTTGAGATCAGCCAGCAGGGATTCCAGATCATCGTTTTCGGTGTAACGGATATCAAAGACGGCTTCGGCCTGGTCCGGGACCTGGTTGATGGCCTTGCCGCCGCTGATCCGGCCGAGATTCATGGTCCGGTGCCAATGCTGTTCATCCGCATCCGGAAAAGCGAAAAAAGGCTGCAGCCGCTGAATATCCCGCATCAGGCCCTCGATGGCGTTTTCCCCGAGCCAGGGTCTGGCCCCGTGCGCTGCTTTGCCCCGCGCCGTGAGCTTCAGCCGGAGGATCCCCTTTTCCTTGACCACCAGATTTTTCGGACCGCCTCCGTCCAGGGCCAGGCAGAAATCGGTTCGCAAGCGCTGCACTGCCTGGCCTGCGCCGCTGAAACCACCCACCTCCTCATCCCCGGTGATAAGCAGCCCGAAAGGCAGATCAGCGATTGTCCGTCCGGCCTGCTGCAGTTCCTGAAGATGTTCTTTGAGCAGTATCAGGGAAAGGGCCACTGCATACTTGTCATCGATGCTCCCCCGTCCATAGAGCTTGCCGTCCTTTTCAAGCGGCTCGAACATGGAATCCGGACCATCCACCACGTCCAGATGGCTCATGAGCAGCACCGGGGCATAGCCGGCTTGGGGCAGGACCAAAAGCGAGGGGATTCCCTTATGTTCCATCCGTTCAAAAGGGGCACCCCATTTTTGCAAATAGCCGCTGATGTGCTCCAGACATTTCCGGGTTTCTTCCGGATAGGCCTGCATGGTCTTGAAACGAATCAATTCTTTTGTTAATTCAATGATCTCTTGGTGCATGTTTCCCTTCCTTGTGGTTACGTATCGGTTAATCGTTGTCCTAGAAAACAAAGAATATGTGTTGCTCCGATGCAGTTAAAGCCCTTGTCATAGAATTGGAAATTGGAAATTGGAAATTGGAAATTTGAGGAGGCGTAATAGAACACTCTGCATTTCTGCATTCTTTTCTTGCCAATTTCGAATTTCGAATTTCAAATTTCTCAAGCCGAAGAGAACCTGGCCCTTTGGGTTGCGGGCGGAGCCAGCTTTGAAGTCCAATGCACTCGTCTGCCCTGGCAGCCTAATGGGTTTTGATCCTGCTGTCCACTGCGGTTTTGTTTTCCTTGTCACCTCGGATCATTTGGTTTAGGATCTGTATCGTATCAAGCGCGTTCAACCATGCTTTAAACCTGAACCGCACTAGGGAATCATGCCCCGAATCCTCGGATTGTCCTTCAAAAGAGCCGTTCGACTGCTTCTGCTTTTTTTGCTCCTGGCCCTGGGCATCGGCCTGGCGCTTTTTGCAATGTCTTCTGATTTCAGGCAGCAGACGCGTACGCTCGCATCTCTGGCCGGACTTTCAAAAAGCAGCCCAAGCCCCGGTCCCACGCTTCGCTTACCCATCCGAAAACGCTTCATACCCGAGGCCCTGAGCACCCCGGCTGCAAGTCCAGAACCCATGGAAGCCCAGGACAACACGCCGGAAGAAGACCAGGATACGAAGATGGATGCTGCCGCGGCGGACAGAAATCAAACCGATCTCCCGCTAGAATCTGAATCTCCTGAAACGCTTGAAGGCCCGCAAGCACTCAAGACCCCGGAAAAAATCAAGACCCCGGAAAAAACGAAGAAGCAGGCCCCTGAGCAGGAAGACGAAAAATCCCAAGGCCCAAAACCGAAATATTCAATTCAGGCCGGGGCCTGTCGAGAAAAGGTCCATGCCATGGAACTGGCTGAAACACTTCAGGACGAAGGCTACCAGACAGAGGTTTTTACTGATCAGCACGCCAACGGCGAGATCTGGCACAAAGTCCGAATCGGGGCCTTTGAATCCCAATCCCAGGCGGAAAAAGCCCTAAAAAGTTTTCAGAATCTGCACAATCAGAATGCTTTTCTGATCAGGATTCCAGGCAATTAAAGCGGGCTTCGCCCGCAACCCAAAGGTTCCAGGTTCAAGGAAAGACTGAAAAATGGACCAACATCTCCAGCTCATGGCCGTACAAGCCGCCCTCAAGGCAGGATCGGCAATCATGGAAATCTATTCCAGGAGCGATTACGATCTTCAGTACAAAGAAGATGCCTCCCCTTTGACAGAAGCGGACCAGCGTGCCCACGCCGGCATCATGAAGCGTCTGGAGCAGACGGAGCTCCCCGTGCTCAGCGAAGAGGGCCGGGACATCCCCTATGCCGAACGGAAACACTGGACCCGGCTCTGGATCGTAGACCCCCTGGACGGGACCAAGGAATTCATCAAAAAGAATGGGGAGTTTACGGTGAATATCTCCCTGGTGCAGGAGCAGCGGCCCTGCTTCGGGGTGATATACGCCCCTGATCTGAAGCTGCTTTACTTCGGAGGGCCGGAAGCCCCGTCCCGGCGCTGCACCATCGGCTGGGAGGAGTCCCTGGAAAACATCCAGGAGCTCAGGGCGCGATCAGAGTCGCTGCCCTGTCCGCAGCAGCGCGAGGCCTATGTGATCATGGCCTCCCGCTCCCATCTCACCCCCGAGGTCCAGGAATTTGCCGAGGCCAAGAAGCAAGAGCAGGCCACTGTGGCATTCATTTCAGCCGGAAGCTCCCTCAAAATCTGCCGGGTGGCTGACGGGTCCGCAGACATTTATCCCCGGCTGGGCCCGACCATGGAATGGGACACCGCCGCCGGACAGGCCATCGCCGAAGGAGCCGGCAAACAGCTCAGGGCCTGGGACAGCGGCCTGGCCCTGCGCTATAACCGGGAGGATCTCCGCAATCCCTGGTTTGTGGTCACCTGAGCCGGAAAAAGGAAAGACCATTTTCCGGCTCAGGCCGGATTCAGACTTCGTAACGTCCTTGCTACATCGATCCAGGCCTTAATACTTAATACCTCGTATGAAATTATATTTTGTTTTCTCCGTCACCCCGGCATAGGTCGGGGTCCAGCTCTTACTTTTTCAGTCTGGATTCCGGCATTCGCCGGAATGACGGAGGGATGACTCAAGGTTTGCATTACTCGATCAAACTGGGCGTCTGCGGCCAGAGGCAAAGCTGACACCTGAAACCTGAAACCTCAAAAAACGTGTCCTATGAACGATTATTCCGAAAGCCTGATGGTTCATTTCCGGCGGGTGGAGGCCTTGAAGCACAAGGCCTTCCAACTGCCGAGCTATCAGTTGAACGAACGGCAGCAATACGACCTGGAACTGCTCTGCAACCGGGCCTTCTATCCTTTAACCGGCTTCATGTCCCGGGACGACTACGAATCGGTGCTGGAAACCGGACGATTGGAAAACGGATCTGTCTGGCCGATGCCGGTCTGTCTGGACATCCCTGAAAAACTGGCCCAAAGCCTGCATCCCGGTAAGGATCTGGCCCTGTGCGACTCCGAAGGCTTCCTGCTGGCAGTGCTGCACGTCACCGATGTCTGGCAGCCGGACAAACGCCGGGAGGCCCAGGCCGTCTACGGGACGGAAAAGGAACTCAAGCACCCCTCGGTGTTCAGCCTGTACAACACCATGAACACCTTTTACGTCGGCGGGGTCCTCGAAGGCCTGCACCCGCCGCTGCATTACGATTTTATCGAATTCAGGCTGCCCCCGTCCGAGACCCACCGGCGGTTCACCCAGAACGGCTGGCGGAATGTGATCGGGTTTCACACTGAAAAACTGCTGCACTGCGCCCATAAGGAGATGATCTTCCAGGCCGCCCGCCGGTCCAAGGCCCACATTTTTCTGCAGCCGGTGGCCGGGCTTCCCGCCCCCGGGGATCTCGATCATTTCACCACGGTTTACTGCTACCAGGCTTTTGTGGAACAGTTCCCCAAAAACATGATCATGCTGGGCCTGCTGCCCTTTGCCTCCCGCAAGGCCGGTCCCAAAGAGGCCCTTTTGCAGGCCCTGGTCAAGAAAAATTACGGCTGCACCCATTTCATGGTCGCCCCGGACCAGGCCGATCCCTTTATGCACGAAAGCGGGGACAAGCTCTTTTACCCCCCGGGTGAGGCCCAGGAGCTCGTGGCCGGCTATGGGGAGGAAATCGGGATCTCCATGGTACCCTTGAGCCCTATGGCCTATGTCCAGAAGCAGGGCAAATACCTGCCCCGGGATCAGATCGAAGACGAGACCGAAACCCGGAACATCTCCTCATCCGAACTCAGGCGCTGCCTGGAGTTCGATCTGGACATACCGGAATGGTTCTCCTTTCCAAGCGTGGTGGCTGAGCTCCGAAAGACCTATCCCCCACGGCACAGGCAGGGCTTCACCCTGTTTCTGACCGGTCTGTCCGGGGCCGGAAAATCCACCCTGGCCCGGGTCTTGTACGTCAAATTCATGGAACTCAGGGACCGGCCGGTCACCCTGCTGGACGGGGATATCGTACGCCGCAACCTCTCCAGCGAATTGAGCTTTTCCAAGGAAGACCGGGAAGTCAATGTCCGCCGCATCGGCTTTGTGGCCAGCGAGATCACCAAGAACAGAGGCATCGCCATTTGCGCGCCCATCGCCCCCTACGAGGAGTCCCGGCGGTACAACCGGGATCTGATCAGCCAGTACGGCGGCTACATCGAAATCTACATGAACACCCCGTTCGAGGTCTGCGAGCAGCGGGACCGCAAGGGCATCTACGCCAAGGCCAAACAGGGGCTGATGACCGGGGTGACCGGGGTGGACGACCCCTACGTGCCGCCGGTCAACCCTGAGCTGAGCATCGACACCTCCAGCACGACCCAGGCCGAAGCGGCCCAGCAGGTCCTCTTGTATCTGGAGGAACAGGCCTATTTGAAGAATACCACTTGAGCGGACGATCTGCCTGCAAAGCCGGCTTTGCCCGCAAACCAAAGGTTCACGGTTCACAGTCGCAACCCAAAGGTTCACGGTTCACGGTTCACAGTTCACAGTTAAGAAAAGAAAGAAGTCCTTAGCTGCTCAAAGGTGATATCGATAAGACACTTAGCCCGTGCCGCTTTGTTCCGCGTTCCGCGCTGCCTTTATTCCCCGCAGTGCAACAGATTCAAATGCCGATAGGCCTTGCCCGTGGCCACCCGTCCCCGGGCGGTGCGCTTCAAAAAACCGCATTGAATGAGATAGGGCTCATAAATATCCTCCAGGGTC